>DFFT01000094.1 GCA_002372325.1 Succinivibrionaceae bacterium UBA3769
GATCAGTCCTTTGGAAGGAGATGCCTTCTTGCATTCCAGAATGAAACGTGTTTTGCCCCGGGAAAGAGCGTCATAAAAGGAGCGATCGCTTCTGGGGAGATCCTTTTTAATTTCCTCTTCCGGAAAACGCAGTTTCATGTCCCGGATCCACGCCGGTTTGGCATTCAGAATTGTTGCCAGAACATTTCCGTCTACCGAGGCCGCGGAGATATCCGGGTTTTCCCGGAGTTCGGAGCAGAGCTCCGAACCCGGAGTCAGCGGCTTTGCTTCTGACACCTACGCCTCCATCATTTTGCTTAAGCGGGCGAATTCCCGGATCTGCCTTGCGGCGCCGCCGTTTTTAAGCTGCTCCAGCACCATGTCCGCGCCTTCCCGGAGGCTTCCGGCCTTGCCGCCCACATAGAGCAGGGCGCCGGCATTGGCCTGCACTGCCGCCATCTGCGCCGGAGTGCTCCGGCCCTCGAAGATGTTTCTGGCGATGGCCACGTTTTCTTCCGGTTCTCCGCCCTTGATATCATCCAGGGGGAAGGTGTCAAGACCGAATTCATCCGGAGTGATAATGCGGGAGGTGATATAGCCGTTATCAAGCATGGCCGCATAGGTGGGGCCGTGCACGGCGATTTCATCAATGCCGGATCCCCAGACCACCAGCGCCTTCTTCATGCCCAGCTGATGCAGAGCCTGAGCCATGGGGCCGATAAGCTCCTTGGAGTAAACGCCCATAACCATGTAGTCAGGACGGGAAGGGTTGGTCAGGGGGCCCAGAATATTGAAGATGGTGCGGGTGCCCAGAGCCTTGCGCACCGGTCCCGCGTATTTCATGCCGCTGTGATATACCTGAGCAAAAAGGAAGGTGAGCCCGATGGCATCGAGACAGCGGAAGGCCTGATCCGGAGTCATTCTGATATTGATATCGAATGCTTCCAGAAAATCCGAGGCTCCGGATTTGGAGGAAACGCCGCGGTTACCGTGCTTGGCAATGTGGAGACCGAGAGAGGAGGCCACTACCGCGCTCATAGTGGAAATATTAATGGTGTTGTGGCCGTCGCCGCCGGTCCCCACAATTTCTCCCACCTGAAAGTCCCGCTTTTGTTCAAACGGGGTGGCGGCGCCGATCATGGCAGAGGCCGCAGCGGCAATTTCCACCGGGGTCTCGCCCTTGATCTTAAGAGCGGTAAGCACCGAGCTCAGCATGACGGGATCGATTTTGCCCGCAAAAATATCCTGAAAGAGAGACAGCGTTTCTTCCTTTGAGAGATCCTGTCCCTGATAAAGCTTTTCAGCAATTGGAAATGACATGATGCCTCCCTGTTATTCTGTCAGAAATCTGATGCTGTTTATAAGAAGCTCGCTTCCTCTGGTAGTCATTACTGACTCCGGATGGAACTGAAAGCCAAGCACCTTGTCCCTGCGGTTGAGCACCGCCATGCAGATGCCATGGAAGGAGGCGATTTCTTCCAGACTGTCCGGAACGTAGGTAGCGGCCAGGGAGTGATAGCGGGCTACGGGCATGGGGCTGGGAATCCCCGCAAACACATCCTTTCCGGTGTGTTCGATGAAGGATACCTTGCCGTGCATGATTTCCCCTGCCGGAGCCACGGTGCCGCCGTAGTACTGGCAGATGGCCTGATGGCCGAGACAGATGCCCAGAATGGGGAAGCGTCCGGCGGCCTTCCTGATAAGCTCGGGCATGGAGCCGGCGGCTTCGGGAGTGCCGGGGCCCGGGGAGAGCACCAGAAGCGGGGTGGCCCCGGCGTTTTCCAGAGCCTTGATTACGGTGTCGGCGGCAATGGAATTACGATAAACGGTAACGGTATGACCCAGACTCCGGAAGAGATCCACCAGATTGTAGGTAAAGGAATCAAAGTTATCCATGAAGATGATAGATGCCATATTACTGAATCTCCTCCAGTGTTTTGTGGTGAGCCAGCGCAATCGCATTCAGCACTGCGGCGGCCTTTTTGCGGGTTTCCTCGGCTTCGTCCCGGGGATTGGAATCATAAACCACGCCGCAGCCGGCCTGGACGTGAGCAATGCCGTTTCTGACGAAGGCTGAACGGATAACAATGGAGGTATCCATGTCGCCCCGGCCGGTGAGGAAGCCAATGGCTCCGCCGTAGCTGCCGCGTCTTTCCTTTTCAGTGGCTCTGATGATTTCCGTGGCCCGGATCTTCGGAGCGCCGGTCAGGGTGCCCATATTAAGGCAGGCCTGATAGGCGTGAATGGCATCGAGTTCGGGACGGAGCTGGCCTACCACCCGGGAAACCAGATGCATTACGTGGCTGTAGCGATCCACATTCAGGAGGTCAGGCACGTATCTGCTGCCGGGAACGCTGATTCGGGCAATGTCATTGCGGGCCAGATCCACCAGCATGAGATGCTCGGCATTTTCCTTGATGTCCCGGCGGAGCTCCAGTTCGATTTTGCTGTCCAGATCCAGATCCACGGAGCCGTCCGGCTTTCTGCCGCGGCCTCTGGTGCCGGCTATGGGGTACATCTGCACCTCGTTGGTGTCTTTGGTGTATTTAACGGAGCTTTCCGGAGAGGCTCCGAAGATAATGAAGTCCTCGTCCTGCATATAGAACATGTAGGGGGAGGGATTGGTCTTCTTAAGGTAGTGATAGGCGTTTACCGGTGAAGGGCAGGGAATGGAGAAGGTGCGGGAAGGCACTACCTGGAACACGTCTCCCTTGAAGATATATCCCTTCATCTTTTCCACAATGCCGCAGAAGTCATCATCGCTGATGCTGACGGCGATATGCTCGTCCCCCAGCGGAATTTCTGCGGGTCTCTGCACTTCTTCGTAATCATTGAGCCGGGCCGCAAGGTCGCTGACCTTCTGGCTGAGGGCGGGGGTTGCGGAATCCAGATAGGAAATGGCGTTTACGGAGCTGGATTTTGTTTTGTGGTTAACGGTGATCCAGGTATCTATCAGGTAGAAGCAGAAATCGGGACAGGTATTGGAGCTCTCGCTGACCTCGGGGAGGTTTTCCACTGCGGTGATAAGGTCGTACCCGAAAACTCCGGCCAGGAGATTGTCTTCATGACTGCCGGTTTCCGGTTCAATGGCCAGAATGCTCCGGAGGCTGTCCAGCACCGTCAGGGCCTTCAGCCGGGAGTCTTCATCCTGATTGCGGTCGGTTTCCGGATATTCCAGTACGGTAACGCCGTTATCTGCCGGGGTTACGGTGACCGTCTTCGGAAGGAGGGGCAGCAGCTTGGCCAATGCCCCGGAGCCGTTTTCGTTAAGAACCCTGATGAACACCCGGCGTCCCAGACTGCTTATCCTGAGAGCGCTGTCGATGCCCAGAATGCTCTGGGTGCCGGCCTTGGTGTGAATTTCCAGTGATTCCAGAAGAATGTTGTTTTTCCGATTGCCGGAATCGGTCAGGTCATAGAACAACGCCAGAGGGTCTTGTACGTACCCGGCCTCAGCTGAAAGTTTTGTATTGCTCATATAATCTCTGCTATATCCTGAATTTCAACGAAAAAACCCGCTTTTGCGAGCGGGTTTCCTGCAGAAATTCTTAAAAATGCATGACTTAGCCCCACTCGCAAGAACGAGTGCGCCACCAAGTAAGTAAAGCGTAAAAAGCTACAGTGAACATGCCGTTAAACCACAAACTTTGAGTTAAAAAATTAACGTTCAAATTCTAATTCCAAAATGTTTGACCATGCAAGATTTTTTTTGCATGAAAAGAGAAAATGCCTCAAAAAAGGGCTTAAAACAGAATTTTCGGCGTCCTGCTGCAGAATAATGATAATAATCGGTGCATTACTGGGCGCCGGGAACTGAATATTGCTCCAAAACAGGGCATGCAAATTTCCTAAGCTGAGGACGGGAAGATGCGGCAGAGGGCGGAAGAGAAACAAGGAAGAACAATAAGGATCGGAAAAACAGGAAAGCAAAGGAGAAACAGGAAAGAAGAACAAGGGGAAAGAAGAACAAGGCAGCCGGATCGGGTTAGTTTAGAGCCCCGTAAATCCGGAGTTCTATCATATTTGGCTGTCAGTCCCCATTTTTATGATTGGTGTTTTGTCAGATTTTTATGGATACAGTATACTCGAAGGGACTGTCCTTTTTATGTCATTATGATGTTTCTGAGATCTTGCCATGACTGTTTTTTCTGACACCGCAGTATCCGGAGATTATCTCTTTATCTTCGAGAAAGACCGCATAGAGTTTCGTTTTGATAACGGGGCTGCGGAAAATCTTTCTCTTCTGGGAGCCTTCAGAACCGGTCTTCCGTTCAAGATCAATGTGTTTTCCCGGGAGATGCTGACCGTGGAAAAGTGCTGGGATTTTATTGAAAGCGCTGAAGCTAATGCCTCTCTTAATCCCGATGGCACTGTCTATTTTGTGGAAAAGGATCATCCTGATGATCTATTCTTCTGGCATCATGTTTTGGATTCGCCGTACTGCAGACACCGGCAGTCCCGGAAGCAGCATATCAAGGTCGCTCCTTTGAAAATATCCCCGGATCGGGAAATTCCGCTGGATCTTATCGTGCGCCGCCTCAGGGATTACTCCGGAGCGCTCCGGAATCTCCAGGAAGTTCAGGAAGAGGTTTCCCGGCTGGCCAGGGAACTGATTCCGGCACATGGGCATCAGGACTCTGACATCGTGGTGGCTGATGCAAAACGTAAAAAGGGGCGGGGAATTGCTTCGCATTTCAGCTATGAGGTTTTTCCCGGAGAATTCTGCACGGTGGATCAGAACGGCATAATGAATTACCACGGCAGGAGTTATGAACTTCCCAGCGGCTACAGAAGACTCCGGCTTCAGGTCGCGAGCATGGATGGCCGTCTGTTTGTTTATCATAACGGTTATCTGGTGGCCACATTTGCAAGATAACTTCAAGATGATTTTATGACAGTTCCTCCATTGAGGCGTCCGCTTTCTTCGTCTTTTTATCGTCTCTGTTCCCGTCCCGTCCTTCCGACGTTCTCTTTTTGCCTTCTCAGGCAAATTTCCCGAAAGCTTTAAAAATCATTTCCGGGGCCTTATTCTGTCAGAGGCGCCCGGTGTTGCGGCGCAGGATGATGGGGAATTACGGAGCGGGCTACCACATATTGCCTTAAAAGCAAGAGCTATTTTTGGGAAAGTTCAAAAAAATCCCCAATCCACAGTTTTGTTCACTGATAGTGTGGATAGTTCAGGGCGGATTTTTGGGATTTTGCAAGGAGGCCGGGGATGGAGATGCATTTTTCGGGGCTCCGGCAGGGAGGATTTTGGGGATGTCCCGGGGCGTGCCTGTTGATAACCGTCTCGGGGGCTTATAGTGAAAAGGGGGAACAAGCCCAATGGAAAGACAGATGGAAAGGAAAAGCAGGGTGAGTAAGAGATAGAATGAAATAAAGGGAAGGAAATAAAGGCTCCCTTGCACTTCTCAGGATATATCTCCTGAAGCGCAGACAAGAGGAGCCAAAACCAACCCGCAGATGAAGAAGCTCATAAGCCGTTCGGGGTACTGGACGGCCTTGAGAAAAAATGATGCTTTCGGAGAAGCATACCCCTAAAGGTTGGAAATGAAGGGTCAATGTCCAGCTGAGTTCAGCAGGCGGTAATTCTCACAGCCCTTCTGATTTCCCATGTCGCAGGCTTTTCCAAAATATGATTTTGCCGTCTTTTTGTTTTTCTTAACGCCAAAACCGTTGAAATAATCAATTCCTACATTAAAACAGCCAATAGAGCTGTTCAGTTTACAGGCCTTTTCACTGTATTTGTGTCCTGTCTGATAGTTTTGCTTTACCCCAAGCCCTTCGTTGTACAGCGCCCCTAAGGCAGAACAGCCATTGCCGTTATTTAACTTGCAGGCTTTCTCAAAGTAATTTTTGGCCTTAAAATAGTCTTGTGTTACTCCATCGCCGGCTGCATACATATTTCCCATGGCATAACATCCGATACTATGGTCAAGAGAGCAATGCGCATCAAATATATCTATTGCTTCATTATAATTCTGATTAACTCCACGTCCATTAAGATACATATAGCCAATATTGGTGCACCCTTCATTATTTAAGTTTTTTGAACATGCCATTTTATAATGAAACATTGCCATTTGATAATCCTTTGGAACACCAATACCTTGCTCATACATAACACCAATCATATTACAACTATTTTCGTTTTTTAAATCTTTGCAAGCTTTATCGTAATGTTCTTTGGCAATATTATAATTTCTGCTTACTCCTCTACCATAAAAATATAAATCTCCCAGACGATCACAGCCTGGACCATCGTTATTATTGCATGCCAATCTGTAGTATTTTCTGGCTTCTGCTAAATCCTGATTTACTCCCAGACCATCTTCGTATACAGCACCTAAAAAACTGCAACCGGAAGCATTGTATAAATCACAGGCCTTTGTAAAATATTTTTTGGCTTCGTGATAGTTTTGCTTTAAACCAAATCCACCATTTATAAGCAGAAGTCCAATATTTTTACAGCTGAGTCCGCTATTCTTATTGCATGCTTTATCATAATATTTTTTGGCTTCTTTATAATCTTTCTTAACTCCTTCGCCTTTTGCGTAATAGACACCAAGGTTGTTACAGCTTTCCCGGTGGTTTAAATGACATCCTTTTTCATAGTAAGTTATCTCATTGGTATAATCTGTCTTAAATATTCTATCTACTCTGTCACTATAAAAAAGACCCAAATTAAAACAACCGCTTCCTTCACCTAAATCACATGCCTTGCGGTAGTAGAATTTTACCTTATCTAAATCTGTTTTAACATGCTTGCCTTTATCATAATACGATGCCAGTTCATTGCAGGCAGAACCAATGTTTTTTAAGTCACAGGCTTCCTGAAGTTTTGTAAATTCCTGTTCAGTATTTGATGAATTTTGATTATCAGCTGGTTGATCAGATTTTTTGTCTACAGCAGAAGCATCATCAGAATTTCCATTTGCAGATGATGTGCTGTTACAGCCAAGCATGAAAACAGAAGCCGTAAAAAATACTCCCAGCAGAAAGTAATTACATTTAGTGAGTGTCATATGTCTTATCCTTAATTTTTAATTACAGTGTATTGCGGTATGTTCAAAAATTATTATATGCTCCGTATCGCAAAGAGCCATGACTATGGTACGTCAGAGCAATAGTGCAGTAATCAACTTGTTCATGATACTGCAAATTCAATGAGGTGCTGATTCCGGAAATATAAAACTGGTGATTCATGTTATAAACAAGTTCTGACTTTAAATAGAAGACAGATAAAAGGTGATGTAGATAAACAGTCATAAACATTGATATCAGAAAAATATATTGCCATTATATCATTGTACATAGCCAAGTAAATAGTAATATAAATTCTCATAAAATTATTCAAATTAACTGTGAAATAAGCAGCGCAAAATTACAGTGCGAGCCATTCTTATTGAATGCAATATTTAAAAATGCCTGCTTTGAATTTGAAAGCAGGCATTTATGTTGCGGCAAAACTAATTGCTAATGATTGTTTACTTTAAATAGCCGGAGATTTCCTTTATTACACTGCTGAAATTTGTTAAATCCACGGTTCCGGTTTTCTTAATGGTGATCTTAGCACTGCCGATACTGGCTTCTGATTGAGTGTTCTGTATCCGGCAGAGTTTAATATCTAATGAATATGAATAAAGAGATTCATCCTTGCTTAAAGTTATATAATGGCAATCATGTCTCTCATCGTTGATATTAACGTTATACTTGCCTTTTGATTTCTTTTTTATGGTGTTTATCATCGAAACCGGATCATATTTTGGTAAATGGTCGGAAATGGTGGTTACTTGTCACCAAAGTTGTCCCATGCCAGACATCCTTCTAGTACATC
>DFFT01000085.1 GCA_002372325.1 Succinivibrionaceae bacterium UBA3769
GGATTCGCTGAGATCCAGCTCGCTGATCTTGCCGCTGTCATACCGGAGCTGCATGAGCTTCATCCGGGCCATGGAGGATTCCAGATTCTCCCGGTAGAGCTTAATTGCATCCTGATAATACAGGAGCGACCAGTACAGCTTGGCCACCGTGCCGGCGATGCTGAGCCGGGCGGCCCGGGCATCCTGAAGAGCTGCTTCGGCGGAAAGAGCCTGAGCCTTTCTCTCCGCGGAAAGTCTCCCGAAAAGATCCGCCTCATAGCTGACGCTGATGCCGGATTTGCCGTAAAGGGAGGAGTGGCTGCCGTGCCTGAGAGGCCGGGAGGCTCCCGATCCCAGAGAGGCATCCACGGTGGGAATCATATTGGTATCGGTGATCTCGGCTTCCTTGAGAGCTTTTCTGGCCGTCAGCACTGCCTGCCGGTAGTCGTTCCGGGCTGCCAGCGCTTCTTCAGTAAGAGCGGTCAGATATGGATCGTTAAAGGCAAGCCAGAAATCCGGGTTAATCTCGCCCTTTTCCGCGCCGGCCGGCTGTCCGCCATGAGTAAAAGCGTATTCCGTAAGCTCCGGCCGCTCATAGGAGGAATGCAGGGCCGTGCATCCGGAAACGGCAGCGGCGATAAAGGATGCCAGAAGAGCTTCCGTAAAAATCTTCATAAAAAGAATCTCCTTATTCCCGGGCCAGCGCGTCTATCGGATTTAATCTTGCGGCATTGCGGGCCGGGATGTACCCGAATATCACCCCGATAAGCGAGGAGCATACCACTGCAGCGATGATTGAGGTGGTGGAAAACTGCATGCTGATGGCCTGCACAAACAGACTGAACACATAGCCCACCCCGTAGGAGCACATGACTCCAAGGGTGCCTCCCAGAAGACAGACCAGCACCGCCTCAATGAGGAACTGCTGCAGAATATCGCCCTGCCGGGCTCCCACCGCCATGCGGATGCCGATCTCCTTGGTGCGCTCGGTAACGGACACCAGCATGATGTTCATTACGCCGATGCCGCCCACTATCAGGGAAATCACCGCAATGGCGCTGATAAGGTAGGTAAAGGTGTCCGTGGTTTTGGTGATGGTCTTCATAATGGTGTCAGAGCTGTTGGTGAAGAAGTCCTTTGCCCCGTGCCGCATCTCCAGAAGGTGCTCAATGGATTCCTGAGCCACGGCGTTGGACATGCCCTCCCGCACTCTGATGGTAATGGAGCCCAGGAAGCGTTCATGCACTACCTTGGACATCATGGTGGTATAGGGAATGTAGGCATGCACGGCATTCTCATTCCCGAAGGGGGACTCCGACGGCTTCAAAACTCCGATGATCTGACAGGGCAGCTTCCCGAAAATAATCACCTTGCCGATGGGATCCTCTTCGCCGAAGAAGCGTTCCGCGGCCTTGTCGTCAATTACCGCCACCTGACTCAGCTCCTTCACGTCTCCCCGGCCGAACAGTCTCCCGGATGCCACATCGTAGCCCTTAACCCGGAAGAACTGCTCGCTGACGCCGTGCACCGTGGCATTGATGGAAACGCTGCGGTACTGACTCAAAAGAGAGCTGCTGCGATCCGGAGTTATGGCATCGGTGAACACCTGTCTGTCCAGAGCCTGCATGTCCTGCACCGTCAGGGTCTGCACCTTTCCGGAACGGATATCGCCGAAGTCCTTGCCGGGATAAATGGAAATGGTGTTGGTGCCGATGGCGCTGATGTCATTAATGACCTTCTGACTGGCGCCCTGCCCCAGAGCCACCACGCTTACCACCGCCATGATGCCGATAATAATGCCCAGCATGGTCAGGAGAGTGCGCATCTTGTGAGAGATCATGGCAATGGCCGCCATCTTAAAGGCTTCCCGGAATCTGTCCACATAGGAGCGGAACTGCGCCAGAAAATGCGGATTCAGCTTCACGGTGTCGGCATCGGACAGCGGATTTCTGGTTACGGCCTTGCCTTCGTTAACCCGGTCGGCAATGATGTTGCCGTCCTTGATCTCGATGATGCGGCCGGCATGAGCGGCGATCTTGGCATCATGAGTTACCAGAATCACCGTATGCCCCTGCCGGTGGAGCTCCTCCAGGATCTCCATAACCTCGGCGCCGCTCCGGGAATCCAGAGCGCCGGTGGGTTCGTCCGCCAGAATTACCTGACCGCCGTTCATCAGAGCCCGGGCAATACTCACCCGCTGCTGCTGACCGCCGGAAAGCTCTCCCGGCCGGTGGGAGGAACGATCTCCCAGTCCCAGTCTGTTCAGGAGCTCCTCGGCTCGGGCAGTCCGGCGGCCGCTTTTGATGCCGGCGTATATAGCCGGAATCTCCACATTCTCATTTGCGCGGAGATGTCCCAGAAGGTGGTATCTCTGAAAAATAAAGCCAAAGTACTCTCTCCGGAGCCGGGCCAGCTCGTCGGCGTCCAGCTGACTGGTCTCCACGCCGGAAATGCGGTACTCCCCGGAGGTGGGCTTGTCGAGACAGCCCAGAATGTTCATCAGGGTGGATTTGCCGGAACCGGACTGGCCGATAATGGCCACCATCTCCCCCTGGTAGATTTTAAGATTGATGCCGTGCAGGATCTCCACGGACTCCGCGCCTCCCAGGCCGAAGCTGCGGCGGATGTCCTTAACCTCCAGAAGAGGCTTTTCCGGAGAGCCGGCCATGTCCTTCCGGGATCCCTGAGAGGGAGTCCCGGAAGCAGCGTCAAGCGCGGCGGTGTCCGCGCCTTGTACGGAACTGTTTACATCTGTCATTGTTATCCTCGCCAGTATTCAGGTTATCAGGGGTAACACGTCCTGCTTCAGACTACATGCGGGGAGGTCCGCGACGGCGCTTCTTGTCATGAGCTTCCATAGCGGCGGCTTCTGCGGAATTCGCGTCGTTGCCGATAATCACCTCGTCGTTTTCGGAAAGGCCGGAAACGATCTCGTAATTGATGTTGTCCTTGCGCCCTACGGTAACCTTAACCGGCTCCGGCTTGTTGTTTCTGAGCACATGAACCATGAAGACGTTCTCCGCCACCTTCTTTCTCAGAGCCACAATGGGGAGGGTGATAACGTCCTTGCTTTCGCCCAGCACAATGGTCACCTCGGCGGTCATGGATTTTCTGAGCACGCCGTCAGGATTTTTAACGTCAAGAAGAGCGTTGTAGTAAATGGCCTGGCTGCTGGAGCTGGTGGCTGAAGAACTGGTGCTCTGGCTTTCGGACTTGGGAGCCGGCTCCACCTGTCTCAGATCGGCATCAAACTTCTGATCCGGAAGACCGAGAATGGTGAAAAAGGAACGCATGCCCGGCTTGACCCTCACCACGTCGGCTTCGGATACCTCGGCCTCCACGGTCATGGTGTCCAGCTCGGCCAGCTTGACAATGGTAGGCGCGGACTGCGCGGAAACCACGGTCTGGCCTTCCTCGGTGACTACGCCGATAACCACGCCGTCCATGGGAGCCACGATTTTGGTATAGCCCAGGTTGGTTTTTGCGGTATCCACATTGACCTTGCACTTTTCAATCTGAGCCTGTGAGGATTCAATGGCGGCTCTGGTGGAAAGAAGATCGGCCTCGGCAGATTCCAGATCCGCATCGGAGGTGGCATTGCCGGCCCGCATCTTCTTCTGGCGGTTATACTCGGATTCCTGCTTTTTCAGGAGAGCCTGCTTTTCTTTAAGAGAAGACTCGGCGATTTTGAGTTCGGCCTCGGCCATCTTTACCGCATTAAGCTGGGTGCGCTGCTCGATGTCGGCGATCCTGTCGCCCTTCTTTACCCGATCCCCCAGTTTCACATAAAGCTTCTCCAGCTGACCGTTCACCTGAGCGCCGACGCTGACCTCATTAAGCCCCACCAGCGTGCCGGTGGCCATAACCGTTTCCACAACATCGCCGCGGGACGGCTTTATGGTCATAAAACGCAGCTTCTTTTCTTCGCCCTTGCTGAAGTAAAACCAGCCTCCGGCCAGCGCGATCAGCAGAATGAGCACAATGAGCTTTTTCATAGAAATTCTTGAACCCCGTTTGGATAGTAATTCAGCGGCTATTATAGACTATCGGACCCGTTAAATGTTTTTCAAAGTTTTACAGACTATCAGGAATGATTTCGGAGCGTTTCGAGATAAGGGATGATGTTCAGAGGGAAGTCTGTCAGGAAATGCTGTATCCTGATCAGACTGGCGGCTTATCAGCGCGCATGCATCTCATAAGAAAGACCGTTCTGAGGATCCATTGCCGCTGTGAAAACACTGCTGCAAGACAAGTCAGCCGTAAAGGAGTCGTACGGGCATTCCGCAGCTTCCGGGCAGAAAACTGGGTGTCAGGCCTTTATTTTACTGAGCTCCGGCATGTTTTTGGGATTAGGATTAATATGGGGTTGCGGCCCCCTGTTTCCCGGTATGAAGGTAACCAGCACCGGGTTAACCGCCCCGTATTAACGGGCATAGCCGTGTATAATAAGCCTGTATCATTTGAATAAGTTCAGGGCGCGCATTATGTCATGCATCGTTTATCAGACTGACAGGAAAACGGGGAATGCGCATGCTTACAGCTCAGTATCTCACAGAGACCCGGTTACGAAAAAGGTCAAGACTGTAAAAACCTATTTGGGACGGGTTGATCCCGTAACAAATGAAATCATCCCAAAGGCCGAGAATGGAAAGCGCAATCGCGGCATATCGACCAAACTGCGTGAATCCATAACGAAAGAGGCGCAAAAGAAAGTCGATGATTTACAAGCTCAGGTAAACGATCTCCAGGATCAGCTTAAATCGGCAACGGCCAAGATTGCAAAGTATCAGGAAGCCTTTGAAGCATTCAAAAAAGCGATGGCGGACATCAGCGAGCAGGATTAGTCCTGTTGCGAGGATGCAATGCAAAAGCCGGTTGTCCCCGCCAGTTGTTATGACGTGACTTCGTTATGATCCCGGCATAACAGCGCGAACGCCTCAGCGCTGCCCGCCCCGCCGGTCTCAGGACTCAAATTTCAGGAACTGGATGGGATTGATATCCCCCATATTGAACTGGTCATCCCGGAGGCCGGATTCAAAAGAGAATTTTGTCTTCTCGAAACGCCCGATGACATAACAGTTGTCCTTTTCGGAAACCGAAACCAGTGCTGATACGGCTTCCGGGCACTTGCTGTTCTGAATAGCCGTGTTAATGGCTGTCAGCATCTTGCGCCACAGATTGTACTGAGACATAAAGAAGAATTCAAAGGTGTGATCGAACTGCTCTGCTTTTCTGTCACCTAATGCCTGACCGATCCCCTTGCGCATTCTGGAATTCAGCGCAGCGTTGTTTTTGTATTTATCCCAGGTTTTAAACACTGCATCATAAACCAGTTCAAATGCTCCCGCTGCTTCTCCGTACGAAATTGAATCTTCGGGATAGTCCATAGTGAAAGCAGCGGCCTTTGTTTTTCCGGCTGTCAAATTCTGATTTACCTCGGTGATAACTGCATCCACCTTGCACTTTATGTCATTGCGACACTCTGCTCCGCAGGCGTTGTTATCAGCCACAGGCAAAAGCGAGAGCAGCAAAAGCCAATTTCTAAAAATATTTTTCATGACATTCGTGACGCCGGATATATCATCCCTGTGTTTATTCGGCGGAGTGGGAAGATTGCCGGGTTTCGCAATCTTACTCCCGTTATCCCCAAAGACATCGGCAAGGTTTTTCCGATAGCAGAGAATCAGGGTGTAGAAGGCAAACTGAATCGGCGTCAGCTCCGCCCGGTAGCGGGCCGGACGGATATCCTTCCGGACTTCAATGTCCAGAGCGGCATCCTGCCAGTCCAGAGTGACATAAACATCCTCGGGGCTTACGGTCATTTCGCTGTTTATGTAGTTTATGGCCTCGGAGTAAATGTTGTCCCGGTTTCCGGAAGCCATGAGCTTGCGCCACTGCTTGCTGTCCTTCAAAAAGTGTCCCATTCTGATGAAGGGAATGGAGGAAAGCTCCACCTCGGCTGTGGCGCCGTCCAGCTCCTCTCCGGATCTGGTATAAAACTTCCGGCTGTTTTTGCAGCGATAAAAGAACTGTCCCCCGGATTTCACAGCATCGATTGCTTCGTAGCGGGGATCCACCAGCACATGGGTAAGCTCGTCATCCCGGCGCCCCAGTATGGACATTACGGAACCCATCAGGTAGGACATGGTTTTCCGGCCGCCGGCAATAGATGCCACCACAGGAGTTTTCGGAAATTGCTCAATGAGATCCCGCAGGGTTTTGAAGAGGAAGTCTGCGGCAATCCCTTCATCCTGATCGGTTCTGATATCCTCCAGCTCATGATTCTGACTGTCCCGGAATACCAGAATGTTCTCCTCCTTCAGGGTAAGATCCGGCCAGCCGTATTCCCGGCTCATTTCAATAAAAATGTCCTGCCCCGAGACGCCGGTTTTCCGGTTGATCCCCAAAAGCATCCTCTCAATGTTCTCCTTGCCCGGGCAGGTGGTAACCACGTAAATATCCCGGACGGTACGCCCTGCCATTCTCAGGCTGCACAGAGTTTCGGTAATGATCTGCGGGGTCTGTCCTGACACCGAGAGAAGAATGCAATCGCTCATGGAAAACTCCTTTGTCTTTTGCTGAACAGGTTTGTCCGGATAACAAGTAAAATCTTACTTCATGCCCGCCGGCAGAAGTGACGGCAGGATCCCGAATTAAAAAACAGAGCCCTGACGGAAATCCCGGTGAAATTTCATGGCCATGTCGCGCTGATTAAGACCGATAACCCGGTGAACGCCGGATGTTTAACCGGTCGTTTGCCGGGAGGGCTTCAGCTTGTCTCCGCCGGCACTTTTACCACAAGCTGCTGAAAAAGCTTCCTATCGATGAACAGACGTCAGAAACAGTGGTGGTAACAGCGGTAAAGGTATCACGGATCTTTTCACAGGCATATTCCACAACATCACGGGCCTTATCCAGCAGGCTGGATTCAGTCTTTCTCCGATAGCCGGCCCCGCCGTCATTGTTGTCATCTCTTTCGAAATTGCTGCGGTCCCGGGATTTCTTGAGAGCTACCATTATCGCCTTCTGGGACTTCAGATTTTTAACAATGAGGTAGAACAGCCGGGAGATGTTGTAGGGCTTCTGGCTCTCCTTCCCGTCGGTATAGCCGGCGCTGTAGTACACCGGTTCAATATCCAGCTTGTTGGTATCCCTGATGCGGCGCTTAATGGAGTCAACCTTCTGCTTCAGGAAATCCGTAAGCTGGGGCTCCGGACGGTTTTCCCGAAAGTTCCAGAACCGTCCCTTCATGGCCATGTCGCACTGATTGAGGCCGATGATAATGCGATCCTTGTGGGCATAGCTGTTTATGATGAGATCGATGAGCTCATAGGAGGTGCCCATATCGCGGTTGCTGGCATCCACAAGCACCAGCACGAGATCGATAAGAAGGTGCTTTCCGGAGGAATCCCGCTCCATGAGCTTGTTCACGATGTTTTTTCTGTGCCTTTCATCCTCTTTTATGCCGTGACCGAGGCCCGGAGTGTCCCAGAGCACCAGATTGCCCATTTCGTAACGGTCGATGTTTATGGTTTCCGGATCTACCCCCACGCCGACCCTGGCATCACTGGTGTCAAAGAGCGCATTAATGGTGGAGGACTTGCCCACGCCGGTGCCGCCGACAATCATGATATTGGCCTGATCATCCCGAAGACGCAGCATGATCTTCTCCAGCCGGAGTCTTTCGTCTTCGTTGGAAACATTCTTGGAGATGACACCGCTCATATAGGTCATAAAATCATCATAGCTTCTCATAATCTTCTTCCTTCTTTTTTTAGCTGAAAAGACCGCAAAGACCGCCGACAATGGTGCCTGCCACAGGGGGAAGGCCAAGGCTTGCAGCGATTTTGGCTCCGACAGCGGCTCCGGTCATAGCGCCGCTGACAACGCCTCTGATTCTGCCAATGATCCCTTTCTCCATGGTGTCAAAGGGCGCATTATTAATGGCGGAGGATTTGCCCACGCCGGTGCCGCCGACAATCATGATATTGGCCTGGTCTTCCCGGAGACGCAGCATGATCTTTTCCAGCCGAAGTCTTTCGTCTTCATTGGAAACATTATTGCTGATGGCCTCGTTGATAAGGGGCATAGAATCATCATAGCTTCTCATAATCTTCTTCCTTGCTTCCGTTAACTGAAAAGACCGCAAAGACCGCCGACAAAGCCGCCGACAATGGTGCCTACAACGGGGGGAATTCCAAGGCTTGTGGCGATTTTGGCTCCTACAGCGGCTCCGGTCATGGCACCGCTGACAACGCCTTTGATTTTGCCAATGATCCCTTCCACCATGCCCCGGGTTTCCTCATCATGGCTCTGCCAGACCTCGTCATTCCGGTTGACCTCCTGAACAAGACTGAGCATCTTGTCATCATCAGGCAGATTCTCCAGAATGAAACACATGAGCTTCAGGAGGTTAAATTTCTCCGTGGCGCTGTAGAACATGACGTTGACGTCCAGATCGCAGGAATTACGGATCCGCTCCTTTACGGAACGCACCTTGTCCGTCATAAAGTCTGTAAGCTCCGGTTCCGGCTTTCTGGCAGCGCTGTCCCAGTGCCGGCCTTTCATGGCCACATCCGTCTGATTGATGGCGACCACAATGCCGTCACGGTAGCGGACACCGGGGGCAATCACCTTCGTAATAAGCTCAAAGGTGCTCATCATGTCTCTTGAGGAGCCGTCCACCACTACCAGCACGAGATCGATAAGGGGATGCCCGGAATCGTTATTGCGCTTCAGAAGATCGCGGATCATTTCCGCCGTGGCGCGATCCTTCTCCGGAGAATCACCGAAGCCCGGAGTGTCCCACAGAGTCAGATTGCTGAAGGTGTACTTCTCGATCTCCCTGGTCTCAGGATCCGTGCCATAGCCTACCTTGGCCTCCTCCATGTTGAAGAGGGCATTAATGGTGGTGCTCTTTCCGGCTCCGGTAGCTCCTGCCAGCAGGATATTGACCCGGTTTTTGGCGAGAATATCCCTGACGCCGCCAATATAACGGTCGCGCTCATCGGAGGTCATGCCCTGAGAAAGTTCAGGACTCTGCTCCATCATCTCAATAAGGGAAGAAAAGGGAGACTTCTTAGCATCAGATCCGGCATTGGTATCGTTCATAGCGTTCTTCTTCATGGCATTCTCCTTCATAGCGCTTTCATTCATAGGGCTATCCTTCATAACATTGTTGTCAAAAGTGAAATCGTTCGTATCAGTGAATTTGTTCATTTGTCCTTTCTCATAGTATTTCTCAGCCAAAGTATTTCTTTGCTTCAGGCAAAATCCGGGTTTTTGCCGCGCTTCCGGTCATTATGCTCCGAACGCAAAGATGCGGTTGTTTCGGCCAAGACGGAAAATCAAGTCCTTCAGGCTCGCTTGCCCTTCGGACTCTCATGATGTCATTCCTGCTCATCATTCCCGCTTCCCCCTTCCTGCTAATGCATCATGGTGTCCAGAATGCGGTCGTACACCTTTTTGATATTGAAGTTGTACTTTGCGGAATAGCACAGGGGTCTCTCCACATCGAAACCCGTGGATTCCCGGATGCGTTCCATCACCGAGCCGGCCTTTTCATCAAGGAAGGTGAGAAGCTCGGGACTGGCTGCTTTGCGGTTCTTCCAGAAAACCTGCCTGTGGGTATGCATGGCGCAGTCGGCCTGGTTAATGAGTACCAGAAGCTTCCGGGTTGCCAGGAGATTCTTAAGGCGCCCCGTTAAGAGCTTGAAGGTGGTGCCCATTTCCCGGGAGGAACCGTCCACAATAATCGCCACGAGATCAATCAGCGGGGATACGGTACCGTCGGCATTGGACTTTTTGACATGAAGAAGCTTCAGGATCTCGGTTTCATACCGGGCATCAGCCTCTGCGCTGTCCCCGAGACCCGGGGTATCCCAGAGATTAATGCTGCGGGAAAGACAGTACTTTTTGATGGCGGAGGTCTCCGGATCCACGCCGGTGCCCACGTCGCTGACCCGGGCGGTGATAAGGGAATTCAGGGTAGAGGACTTCCCCACGCCGGTAGCGCCTGCAAAAAGGATATCAAGACGCTGCTTGCCGGATGCCTTAAGGAAATCCTGCACCTCTTCCTGACGATAGTGAGCGTAAATGATTCTGTTCTTGGTTCTGGCGTTCTTTGCGGTCTTTTCTCTGTTCATGGTCTTGCCCTCTTTCATGGTCTGATTCCCTTTCATGGTCTTTTCCTCGTTCATAGTTTTTCCGGCGCTGCCGGCCTGCTCACTCAAAACATGCTGTCCGGGCGGTGATCTTGGCTATTACAGCACGGAGGGCAAATTCCCGGGCAATGTCCCAGCCGGCCTCTTTAATAACACCCCGGTCGTCATCGGCGCCCCAAGGACGCAGGGAAGGCCAGATAACCAAAAATACGGGAGAGAATTCGCAGGGAACAATGTTTGAAAATCTTATTCCGGAATAACTGCCGGAACTGATTTCCAGCTTCCTCTTCAGGACGGAAACAGCTATATCCATGGCCGCATCCCGGGAAATCAGCCCCGCGGGATCGAATACCCGGGAAAGACCCATGACCATTGTTTCCATGGCTGAGGCGCTCAGGGGCAAGACTGGCGTATTCTCAATGCTGAAAAAGCCGGTGCCGGAAGCGCGGGCAGCAGCGCGGATAATGCTCAGGCAGCTCAATTTTTCTCTGATGTTCATGGTTGTTCTCCTCTGCTCTGTTAACTCTGAGTCAGATTTTCTCAAATCCGGCCTGTGCCGTTTTTTCCGGTCATAGCCGGAAATCTCCCCGGGGTACCTGACTAAGGTTTCCGTTTCCCTGTCTCCGGCGGCGTGAAGAATCCCATGCAGCGCGAAGGCTTTCCGGATCCCTGGCAGAGACGTTATGAAGGAAGAGAGATGCAGATTACCGCTCCCCATACCGTAAGCGCGGCCCCGAAAATCACAAGCATTAAGAGATACTCCATCATCACATCCTCCATGGAAACAAAAGAGCTGAAACAGAGCGGGTAATTCTGAAGCCGGGGATTTCTGCCGGTTTTTCTTAATCTGGTCTCCTCTTAATGGCAATTTTCTCAGATATTGTTTCCGGCATTTTTTCGGGCCATGGCCGGAAATAAGCCCTCCTCCCCTCAGCCGTAAGCGATCTCTCCGGAGAAGCCTGCCGCATCCCGGGAAAACTGCTCGGCAATCTTCCAGCCGGCAGCCTCGGTCAGCATGAGGGAGAGCCCCCCGCTGATGGCGGTTCCGGCCATGGGGAGGGTTTTTGAGAACTCCCGGGTCAGATACTTTACGGGATGCTTAAGGAGCTGCTTTTTCAGAGCGGCGATGGCCAGGCCTTTGGCAAGATCTTCGTTCACCGTGCTGTCCAGATGAAAGACCCGGGCCAGGTTCATTACCATGGCCACCATAACGGCCGCATCCACCGCAAACCCGGTAAAAGGCACGGGAATGAGAGTGGAGGACGCAGAGGCAGCTGCGGCAGTGTGGATAATTACGTGGCATTCAGACTTTTGCTGGCTGTTCATAGCGGTGCTCCTGTGCAGACTTGAGGCCGGGGAAACGGTATTCTGAAAGCGGGATGGGATCCTGCTTTAAGTAACCGGTAAGGGTTACTGTTACAGCTTTCATTCTAGGGGCTGACTTCACCTCTTCCGGAAAAATAAAGTGCATGATGGGGAATGCATTAAAGACGCAAAAAAAATCAAATGCCGTTTCGGTATCGCAGCTGAAAAAGAGTCCCTGAGGAGAGCCGCCCTTTTCCCGTCAGCCGTAAGCTATCTCCCGGGAAAACTGCTCGGCAATCTTCCAGCCGGCAGCCTCGGTCAGCATAAGAGAGAGTCCCCCGCTTATGGCAGTTCCGGCCATGGGGAGTGTTTTCGAGAACTCCCGGGTGAGATACTTCACGGGATGCTTAAGAAGCTGCTCTTTCACAGCGGCGATGGCCAGACCTTTGGCGAGATCTTCGTTCACCGTGGTGTCCAGATGAAAAACCCGGGCCAGGTTCATTACCATGGCCACCATAACGACCGCATCCACCGCAAAGCCGGTAAAAGGCACGGGAATGAGAGCAGAGGACGCAGAGGCAGCTGCGGCAGTGTGGATAATTACATGGCATTCAGATTTTTGCTGGCTGTTCATAATTGGTCTCCTCTGGTTTGGTTAACTCTCAATTCCAATTATCCCTGATATTGCCCCGACCTTTTTTCCGGGCCATGGCCGAAAATCCGCCGTTGTCTCTGCGTCCGAATTATTCTCAAACCCGCCCCGAAACAGATATTTGCAGGACAGGACTTTATCTGACAGACTTTGTCATAAATGAGCCGGGGGTTAAGCTGCGCGCTGCCGGGAAAGTTTCCAAAGCAACAATGGTCAGCCTTCTGGAAAGACCGCATCGTCCTACTGGACAAAATCAGCGTTATACGTCAAAGTTCAGCAGAATCAGGACTTTTGCCGGACGGGATATGAGATGATCGAATACGACCTGTCTCAGGGAATAGATTTCTCGGGCCATAAGCAATACTATATTCAGGTCGCTTATCCGCAGCCGAAGAAAAGGCATTGAGCGGGAATTCAGGGATTTCGTGAAGATGGACGAACTATGATGAAGGAAAGCAGCATGAAAGAGAGAGCCGCAGTATGAATATTCCAGAACATGCCCGCTGTCCCGGCTGCTCCGGAAATTTGACCTTTGCTATCGGCAAACAGGCTCTGGTCTGCGAAAGCTGCGGCCTCAGCCTCACCGTTCCCGGTTATGACAAGCTGGTTATAGAGAAGGCCCGGAGCAATGTCAGTCTTGCAGAGGCCGCCGACCGGATCATGCGAACTCAGGAGAGACAGAATAATCCCCAGCGCATCTACACCTGCCGATCATGCGGCGGACTTATCCGGCCCGGAGCGCTGTCAGCCTCGGATTCCTGCCCCTTCTGCGGCAACGCCATTGTGTTTTCTGACAAGTACCGGGATCAGGCGGAGCCGGATTACATTATCCCCTTCAAAAAGGATCGGGCCTACTTTGCGGAGGCCTGCCGGAATCTGATGGGAAAGAGCCTTTTTGTGCCGGAGGAGTTCCGCTCCGAGGCCCGTCCGGAAAGCATCAGGGCGGAGTACGTGCCCTTCTGGATCTACGATGCCGATGCGGACGACCGGGCAAAGCTGGCGGCGGAAACGGTGCAGCCGGTCAAAAGCAGCTTCGTTCATGATCTTTATGAAGGAAACGTGGCCGGACATACGGAATTCCGCGGAGTGCCGCAGGACGCCTCCCGGGATGTGCCCGATGAAATCACCCAGACCCTGGAGCCATACCTGATTGAGGATGCCGTGCCCTTTAATTTCGCCTATCTCTCCGGACTTGACGCCCGGATATACGATGCAGATTATGTCCAGGGCTTCAATGTGGTTAAGGAGCGGCTTCTCTGTTCCTCGGCCCGGTTTCTGACCGGCCGGAGATTCGACAATATCCGGATTCTGGAACGGGACTGCCATGTCCGAACCCTGGCCGTGGGGTATGCCCTTTATCCCGTATGGACCATGACCATGGCCTGGGAGGGCCGCAACTATACCTTTGCCATGAACGGTCAGACCGGAACCTCGGCCGGGCTCCCTCCGGCGGACATCAGACTCATGAATCTGGCGGGGTATGCGGGGGGCATGCTTCTCTTTCTGCCGGCGGGAATATTCTGGACTTATCTCACGGCGAGCTATCAGTTCGGCACTCTTAAACCCTTAGCCGGTCTCGTGGTTGCGGCCATGATGAGCATCCTTCTTCTCACGGCGCTCGCCGCCTGTACCTTGTGGAGAAAATATGCCGTGTTCGCCGGCCTGCGGAGTCATGCCGGATACCTGAAGGCCGCCATATTTCTCGCGGCGGCGCTGTTCTTCCTTGATACCGGGATTCATGTTTTTCGGGGAGAATTCTGGGGGCCGGTGGCTCCCGGGCTGCTCTTTCTGATCGGCCTCGGACTGGGCGGGATTATCAGGGATTTTTTCCGGGAGCAGGTCAGAAAGGAACAGGAGAGTCTGGCGCTGAAGCATAAGGCGGACGCCGATGCCTATGTCCGGGAGGAGTCTCTGCGCATTGACCGGCAGGAACTCCGGAATCTGGGCCGCTACTGGAACCACAAAACCTCCATGACCTATCCTCGGCCGAAATACTGGTGGCTCAGCTTCTGAACAGAGTCTTCACCGGTTCCGGAAGGCATCCAGCCCCTCCGGAACCGGCTCCCGTTAAACCGCCAGATCAGACAAACTTGGATATTAGCAGGTCTGCCGCCCAAGCGACAAACCCCTTGTTGTTCTCGGCCTCCAGATCAAAATTGTGCGCCATCTGCCAGCCCACGGCCTCGACAACGGCGCTGGAAAGCGCGGCTTTGGCGGCATGATGCTTTACCGTAAGCTGCTTCGAGGCGGAGTCAGCTTTGACGAGATCTTTTCCGGCGGCATTCCCGGCCTGAAATCTGCTAGCGGCATTATCAGCGGGAGCGGACTCCAGAGAAGAAAAGATCATTTTCCGGATAACGGTAATGCACGCCATCATAATCGTATGCTTCGCAAAGCTGCACTTCACGTTAAAGACCTTGCTGAGAGCTGCCGCCATGCCCAGAACCGCAGTAAGATCCGCCGCCGCGCCGAACCCCGGAACCGGAACAGCGTTGCCGGCGGCGGCGGAAGCGGCAGCGGTGTGGATGATCTTAGCGCATAAGGTTTTCTGTTCGGCGTTCATAGTATCTTCTCCTCCGGTTTCCTTAACTCTTAAGTCCTATTGTCTCAGATGCTGCCCCATGACTTTTTTCCGGCCATAGCCGGAATAAACAGGGGCCAGGCGGAGCAGGCCAGACACTCCCTCTAACACCCCGCAAAGGCCATTACGGGCTCCCTTTTGGAAAACAGGCCTTTAAGAGAGACGCGGCCCTCCTCCCAGTCACCGTAAGCAATTTTCCCGGAGACCTCGGCAGCCTTCCGGGAAAACTGCTCGGCAATCTTCCAGCCGGCAGCCTCGGTCAGCATGAGAGAGAGTCCCCCGCTTATGGCGGCTCCGGCCAGAGGAAGGGTTTTAGAAAACTCCCGGGTGAGATACTTGATGGGATGCTTGAGAAGCTGCTCTTTCACCGCGGCGATGGCCATGCCCTGGGCGGCATCCTCGGTGACCGTGGTGTCCAGATGAAAGACCCGGGCCAGGTTCATTACCATGATCACCATAACGGCCGCATCCACCGCAAAGCCGGTCAGGGGCACCGGAATAAGAGTGGAGGACGCAGAGGCAGCAGCGGCAGCGTGAATGATTTTGTGGCAGGCGGATTTTTGCTGGCTGTTCATAATCTGGTCTCCTCTGGTTTGGTCAGTTCTTAATTCCTATTGTCGCAGATCCTGTTCCGGCATTTTTTCCGGCCATGGCCGGAATAAGCCCTCCTCCCTTCAGCCGTAAGCTATCTCCCCGGAGACTCCGGCGGCATTCCGGGCGAACTGCTCGGCAATCTTCCAGCCGGCAGCCTCTGTCAGGGCCAGAGAGAGGCCCCCGCTTATGGCCGTACCGGCCATGGGGAGAGTTTTGGAAAACTCCCGGGTGAGATACTTGATGGGATGCTTAAGAAGCTGCTTTTTCACCGCGGCGATGGCCATGCCCCTGGCGAGATCCTCATTCACCGTGGTGTCCAGATGAAAGACCCGAGCCAGGTTCATTACCATGGCCACCATAACGGCCGTATCCACCGCAAAGCCGGTCAGGGGCACCGGAATAAGAGTGGAGGACGCCGAGGCAGCTGCGGCAGTGTGGATGATTACGCGGCATTCGGATTTTTGCTGGCTGTTCATAGTCTCATCTCCTCTGGTTTGGTCATTTCTTAATTCCTATTGTCGCAGATCCTGTTCCGGCCTTTTTTTCCGGTCATGGCCAAAAAAACTTTAGCCTCTTGCAGCCCCTGACCGCGGAATACTTAAAAAACGGGCCTGATAAGCCGGAATGGGTTTTAATAATTGCCCTTATGCTCAACGTTTTTCCGGGGGATCTCGTTTAAGATATGCGGACTGACTGTTACTCCGTTCCCGGGCGGACTGCGCGGCGTCAGGGGCGGAAACTCTCAATCCGGGAAGAGGAAAGTCAGCTGATTTGAAGGAGAACGGTATGAATATCCCCGAGCATTCCCGCTGTCCCGGCTGTTCCGGCAATATGGTTTTCGGAATTAAAGAGCAGGCTCTCGTCTGCGAGAGCTGCGGTACTACGATCTCCATTTCGGAGTACGATGACATTGTTTTGGAGAAGGCCAAGCATAACGTCAATCTTACCGAGGCAGCCGACCGGATTATGGAGCAGCGGGAAAAGAAAGAGTCCTTCAAGCGCTCCTACTCCTGCCGTTCCTGCGGCGGCCTTATCCAGCCCGGAGCTCTGGGAGCCTCGGATGCCTGTCCGTTCTGCGGTAATTCCATCGTATTTACCGACAAGATCCGGGATCAGTCGGAGCCGGATTTTCTGATTCCCTTCAAAAAGGATCGGGAGTGTTTTCTGGAGGCCTTTCATAAGATCCTGAAGGAGGGTCTGTTTGTCCCGGAGGATTTTGCCAATACCGCAAAGCCGGAAAACATTCACGCCTGCTACATTCCCTTCTGGATCTACGATGCCCGGGTTTCAAACAGCGTCACCATGAAGACGGAACAGGTTACCGGAAACCTGCACCTTTTCTTCCACAATGTCTATGACTGCACGGGCGTGGCTTCCCTGACCTTTCAGGGAGTGCCTCAGGACGGATCCGCCGCCATTCCCGCCGCGGTAACCCAGTCTCTGGAGCCCTACCACCCCGAGGAGGGAGTGCCCTTTCATTTCGGGTATCTTTCCGGGCTGGACGCCAGAATTTTTGACATCAATGCCAAGGGCAGCTATCCGGCGGTTAAGGCCCGGGTTATCGCCTCCTCCCGGAAGTTCATCGCCGGTGAAAACTGCGACAATATTCATGTTGTGAATGAAGAAGCGGAGGTCAGCAGCACGGAGATCAGCTATGCCCTTTATCCGGTATGGACCATGAAGGCCTCCTGGCAGGGAAAAACCTATAATTATGCCATGAACGGGGAAACCGGACGCCTTACCGGGGACATTCCCACGGATCGGAAACGCATCCTGGGCGTCTCCCTGATATTCGGCATCGTGTGCGCCCTGCCCCTGATTCTCCGGGATCTCTATCTGGCCCCGCTGGATCTGGGAGATGTGGCCAAGTTCTATGACGAGTATATGAGCATGTGGTATATGGTGCTGCCGTTCCTGGCGATAATTACCGGAGAAATGCTGCCCATCCGCTATTTCACTTTTGTCACTAATAAACGCTATTACCTTTTTCTGAAAATCGCCGCCGGGTTAACGCTGACCCTCATGGCCTATCTGGTGTTAACCTGCATCATCAAGGATAATCTCTGGGTGCTCAAAAGCTCCCTGTCTCTTTACCTTACAGGACCGGCATTAGCGGGATTCCTCGCCTATGCGGCTCTTCTCCATCGGGTCAGGAGACAGCGCCGGAAGAGAGAGATAGCCCTCCGGGAGGATGCCAATGCCTATCTTAACAAGGCTGAAAGCAAGACGCTTTCCCGTTCGTCAAGGTATCTCAGCACCTATGTATCCCTGAAGCGCAAAATGTCCTGGCCTCTGCCGCCGTTTTCCTTTGGGTTCATTCCTCCGCGGCGCGGCCTCCGTCGCGGCTCTTCCTGGATGGACGATGAACTTTAAAAAATGTCTTCCGCGCAGGATAAGCCGGGAAGCTCAGGAAAATGCCGGAAAAGATCAGGGCCATTATCCGGCAGCATATGGGAAACAGACTTGCGGCAGCTGATAAGTGCTGATTTGCGCATGGTCGCCTTGAACGGTTTCACGAAAGGCTGCCAAACTAATCCGGCCTTGTTCTCAGTTTTATTTCAAAGATTTCTGCCTTGCGTTCGCCTGCTCCCGGCCTTTGCTGATTCCCGCCTTTTACGCTGAAATCCCCTTTGAGAACCCGGGCCTCCGGGGGATTGTGAACGGGAATTTTCTGAAAAAAACAGTTCCCGGCATCCAGGAACAGCAGATAGGTGCCCTTGAAGGACATCTTTACCTCCGGAGCCTCGTCTGAAGCCACGCTGCCCCGGGAACAGCCCATGAGAATTTCCTTGAATCCGTCGTCATAGATCTCCGGATCGGTTACGGTGCCGTAACAGCAAATATGATTGCCGGGGAAAGTCATTTCCTTCAGCATCAAAGGCAGATAACCGCAATCCTGCTCAAGCACATGAATGCTGAGAGATTGCTTGTCAAAAGGCTCATATCTCAGGTAGCTGTGCCGGAAAAAGCAGGTTCGCCCTTTCCCGAAGGAATTGACATGCACCTTGATAAAGCCGCGAAGCCGGGGAATCACCGCGGTTACGGAACTCTGTTCGGCGATTTCGCTGCTATGGCTCCAGCAGGCCTTGTTATTTATGCCGTATGGCGGAAGGTAATAGAAGCCCTCAAGAAAACCCCACTTTTCAGGATTAATGCATCCAAAATGATAGATTCTCAGAAAGCGCCGATATCTGAGCTCTCCGTTGGACAGAATTTCAGGACGGGAAAGAAGATCTGTCAGGAGCAGCCTGCGGTGATAATCCATGGGATCCATTTGATCGAAATTGATGGGAGCGCAGTATTCCGAAACTGTTTGTATGCGCTCCTTGCCAGCTTTCTTTCCCGGTTCTTTTGTTTCGTCCATAATTGCTCTCTTTGTTTTTTTTCGCGCTGATTCCGCAGACTCTCAGATAATAAAAATCGTTCTCGCCGTGAAAAAGGAAAAACCGGTCCCTTCCGAAAACTCAGAACCTCCCGGCGTTAAAAGGCCGCGAGATCTCAGGGGCTTTTACGGCAGTTCCAGAGTCCCGCCGGCCTTCACCAGAGGATCGGCCAGGGCGGGAAAGGAAGCGGATCCCCCAACGGCGGCGCAACACTGCTTTTCAAAAGCGCGGCAGCAGCTAAGGGGCTCTTCCTGTTCCGGATGTTTCTCATGCTGTTCATGGCGTTCTCCTTATTCTGAAAGCTTCATAATCCGCTGGAGTTACCGGCTTCGCTGCCGGCTTTAGTTACCCGCATTGGTTCCCGAACATAACGCCCTGCCGTTTTCCGGACAGAGCGCCCCGGCATCGGGTCAGTCGTTATGGGTCAGTATCCAGATAAGCGCTGCGGTAAGCATATGTGCTCCTTATATTTAATAGTCTCAAAAATCCCGAAATTGTTCCGGGTTCCTTAAAAAATTTTTCTCGAAAGTGAGAATGATAAACCTGAGGATGCGCTGAAAACCCGGCAGCGAACAGCTGAATCCGGTTCCTCCCGCATCTCCGCTCCCGGCAAAACGTTTCGCAGCATCAGGCCAGACCTCGGGCGCGGCGGTCAAAATCGGCAGCGATCCTCCAGCCGGCATGTTCTATAAGTCCTGCGGAAATTGCGGAGCTCAGGGCAGTCAGTCCCGGAATAGGTTTCAGACATTCCTTGGCGAAATACCGGATCGGCTGCGCGGCAATCTGCTTTTTGAGAGCGGTGATGGCAATCTCCCGGGCGACCTCTTTGCTGATGATTTTGGCAGATTCCTTTGCCACATACTTTTTCCAGAGGGTTTTGGCGGCACCAGAAGCTGCTGCGCTCATGATCTTCCTTTTAGCCCTCTTCTTTGATTCCGCAGCGCCCACGCTGCTATCCAGCTTAAAAACCCGGGCCAGAGACATAACCATGACGACCATCGCCCCCATATCGGCGGCAAATCCGGTACCGGGCACCGGCACCAGGTTACCGGCAGCGGAAGCGACGGCGGCAGAGTGAATGATCTTGTGGCAGGCGGATTTCTGAATGCTGTTCATAACGGTATCTCCTCTGAGGTGTTCTTTAACGGTTACCTGATATGGCAATTATCACCGAATGAAAAATCCTTATGATTTCCGGCCATAGCTCAGAATGCTCCCGGGGCCCCGGGAGCCGGGGCGGTCATTTCGCAAACTCCAGCCCCGAATCGCAGCCGAGCTTTGCCGCATAGATCCGGAAATACTGGGATATTTTGCTCCGGGCGATTTCCATATGAGCGGACCGGAATTTCAGTTCTTCCTCCAGCACCCTCATGTTCATTATGCGGTCCAGATTCACATAATTGCCGTCCTCGTCCTTAAGCTGCATTTCCCCGTCGGTGGACGCGCGTACCAGAGTCCCCCGGTTTGCGGGACGGAAAGGACTGTTCCTGACAGTGGCGGTCAGAATGCATTTATCGCCCTTCCAGACAATATCCGGCTCCTTGCCCGCAACAAACTGGAAACCGTAATCTATCGTGACGAGATCCTTTCGGTAGTAAATGTCATCCTTGAAGATGAGATGCGGCACGGAGCGGTGGTAGGTTACGGTATAGGAGGCTTACAGAGTGGCCTGCATCATGCCGTTCATGGCAGCAACAACTTCGCTGACATCCTGATCCTGAGCGCAGACGGCGGGAGAACTGACGGCAAGAGCCGCGGACATTGCCAGAGTCTGGAGAACGCTTTTTACGGAGCGGGGGAGTATGCTGGTACTAAGGCGCATTTTCATAATCTGTTCCTCTTCTTAAATTCTTACCGTTACTGTTTCTGATTGTCCTGGGAGCCATCATGGAGCTCCGGGGCTTGGGCTTCCGCCTTCCGGGCGAAGATGGTTTCGCAGGCCGGCCTGAGATAAGTCCGGAGCTGATCCTGACTGTCCTTGACGTTTAAGAGCCCGTGCCGATTCATAAAACCCATGAGCTTCATGTTCCGATACTGCTGGTTTTCATCCCATTTATGGCACTCGCCTGACACGGTATAATTGCCTTCCTGTTCCATGGTCAGGGAGTTTGCTGCCATGATCTCCGGCTTCGGGAGATCTGCGGTATTCCCGCGGCAAACCGCCTCCATCACCTTATCGTCGTCCAGATATTTGCCGATATTCTGGTAGCCGTAGCTGATCTGGTATTTCCGGATGCAGAGTCCGTCCAGATATCTTCCGGAAAATAAGCTTTCACCGTAGTGCAGATCCTCCATGTCTATGTAGGAAAAACCGGTGTAGAGCTTTTCAATGGTTTTGATGCCCATAAGCTCGGCTTCGGTTCTGACCACGGTTGCCTGAGGAGACGAGACCCAGACATCCTTCAGGGCCACGCACGAAAGACCGATGAAAAGCGCATTAAGAGCCGCAAGCTGCCACTTCCCTGTCGCATTCATCCCGCCGGGGACGTTCTCGGAAATACCGGCAGGCGCTGCCCCGGCGTCCGGGCCGGCATCGTAGGCGGAATCATCCTGAGAAGCAGCGGTATCAGCCGGGGAGGCGTCATCCTCGGAAATGATGCTTTCGGGATCGCTCCAGTCGGTGCCGCCGTTTTCAGAAGCAATGGCCTTCCCGCCAAATATGCGGAACCTCCGGAAAAAGGCGCCGATGGTTCCTCCCCTCCGGCTGAAAATCCAAACTGCCAAAGAAAGCAGCGCGATGCTTATGACAACCAGCCACCCGAAACCGATGCCTGCATAGGAATGCAGGATCCAGAGAGCGAGGAGAGCATCCAGCGTTACCATCACCGCGCGATTCAGGAAGATGCTCCGAAAGATGATCCGGATGGTGTCAAGGATGATGGTCAGGATATTCATAATAAAGTCCTCTGTTGAGTTAATTCCGCTTCTGTTGTCAGTAAATCTTCCGGGGCCGCCCTTCTGAGGCAATCACCCCGGCGCATTAGCAAGTTAAGTTTGCCACAGGCAAAAAACTGCAATTGTTACGGTCCTGGCTGAAAATTTCTGTTTCTGCCCGGTTTTACGGCGCTGCCCGTAATTACGCTTCTCAGAGAATTCCGGGTACCGCGGGGAAACCTTAAACTCATCTTAAAACAGCTGATTCCGCGTTCCGGAAAATAAAAGTGCAGAAAAAAACAGTAAAAGAACTGATGTAAATACCGGCGGTCAGCGGGTTCAGCCGGGGTATGAGGCGGGTGCAGAGCAAAGGGAGCGGAAGCTGCCGAAAGCCGTATTTTGCCCGGGGGCTGAGCGTTACCCTGATAAAGGGACTTCCTTTTTGGAAGCAAACCTTTCATTCATTACGGCGTTTTTGATATTATGGAGAAGAAAGAGAGCGCTTCCGCCGGCGGGGTTTTAAAGTAAGTTTTGTCCCCGGCTCCGGAAGAGCGGCTCTCAGAGATTTTACCGGCGCCGGCCGTTACCCCAGAAGCTCCCGGGATGATGAGCCTCATCCGGCGCCAAAAGCGTTATCAGGATACCAAGCTATATGTCAGGCATTATGATTCTCCATCCGGGAAGAGAAAAATCATTATTAAGAAAGCATCCCTGGATCTTCTCCAAGGGCGTTTCCGAAGTCCGGGAGCCTCCGGAAAACGGCGGAGACATTACGGTGAAGGACAGCTCCGGGAATTATCTCGCCACGGCGGCTTATTCTCCAAATTCTCAGATCCGGGGCCGGGTCTGGAGCTTTGATCCGGCGGAAACAATCGATGCCGCGTTTTTTGAGAAAAGGATCCGCCAGGCCTGGGAAAACAGACAGGATCTCATTTCCCGCACTGCGGTCAGCGCCGTCAGAGTCATCGATGCCGAATCCGACTTCCTCCCGGGACTCATTATTGACCGCTACAACCAGGTGCTGGTGGTCAAGATTCTCTCCGCCGGCGCCGAATATCACCTCCGGGACATTACTGCCGCTCTGGAAAAGGTGTTTCCGGAGGATGTGATTTACGAGAGATCCGATGAAGCCGTCCGGAAGAAGGAAGGTCTTGCCGAGAGAAAGAGAATGCTTAAGGGCGAGCTCCCGAAAATGCCCCTCGCCATTTCCGAAAACGCCGGCATGAAGATCCTGGCGGATCTGGAAAACGGCCACAAGACCGGCTTCTATCTGGATCAAAGGGACAACAGGGCCGCTCTGGAAAAATACTGCCGCGGCAAGGATGTCCTGAACTGCTTCTCCTATACCGGCGGCTTCTCCCTCTATGCTCTCCGGGGCCGGGCCAAATCGGTAATCAATGTGGATGTTTCCGGGCCGGCTCTGGACATTGCCCGGGAAAATGTGGTTATCAACCATCTGGATCCCGGCCGCTGCCGCTTTGTTAAGGCCGATGTTTTTGAATACCTGAGAAAGGCCCGGGACGAAAAGAAGAAATTTGACGTCATCGTGCTGGATCCCCCAAAATTTGCTGAAAGCCACAGCCAGCTTCAGAAGGCCTGCCGGGGCTACAAGGATATCAACATGCTGGCAGCCTCCCTGCTGAACCCCGGCGGCATTCTCATGACCTTCTCCTGCTCCGGACACATGACGCCGGATCTTTTTCAGAAGGTGGTGGCAGACGCCCTTCTGGATGCGGGCCGGGAGGGACAGATAATCGAATATCTCACCCAGGCCGGCGACCATCCCGTGGCACTGCCCTTCCCGGAGGGACTGTACCTTAAGGGACTGGTAATAAAGGTAAGCTGAAGCAGAAACTGCGGCTGAGCCCGCCGGGCCCTTCGGCCGCCCGGTTTCTTTTTAACAATAAGCCCGGAACCGGAGGCTCCTCCGGCTTCCGAACCTGACGGAGGATTCAGATGATCAAGTATCTCACCTACGGCGTATCGCCCTTTCAGCAAAACTGCCGCATTGTATTCTGCCCTGATAACCGGAACGCCGTGATTGCGGATCCCGGGGACTCGGCCCGGGAACTGGCTCTGGAAGCGGAAAAGCTGAAATTAAACCCGGTGGCCATTCTTCTTACCCACGGACATCAGGATCATGCCGGAGCGGCGCAGGATCTGGCCCGCCTTCTCAATATCAAGATCATCGGCCCGGAGCACGGCGACGCCTTTCTTCTGGAGGGCATGAGCTATCAGGGACAGATGCTGGGTCTCCCGCCTGTTGATAACTTCGCTCCCGACATATGGGTAACCGATGGCCAGGAGCTGGATCTTCAGCTGAACGAGCCCGTAAAGGTTATCCACACCCCGGGACACACTCCCGGCGGCGTCTGCTACTATTTTGAAAAGAGCGGTCTTCTGCTGTCGGGAGACACCCTGTTTGCCGGATCCGTGGGCCGCACGGATTTCCCCCGAGGGAATGCCCGGGATCTGGTGCAAAGCATTACCGAAAAGCTCTTCCTCCTGCCGGACAGCGTCAAGGTGCTTTCCGGACACGGCCCGGAAACCACCATCGGTAATGAAAAGAAGCACAATCCCAGTCTCGCGTACATGATGCATCTTGCAAAGTAATGCCGCCCAGGAAGACTGCTTCAGGTAACCGGCAATCCCGCAGCCGTCTGTTCGGAAAAGCGGGATTCAGCCGTTAAGTGCGTTTTAAAGAAACGCAAAGGAATGGAATGCCATGCGCAAATACACCCCGCCCCCCAATGTTTATGAGCTTCTCAAAACCCTCTCTCTCGAGGAAAAGGAAGAACTGCTGAAGTACCTGCAGAAGTCTGTGGAGGAGGAGAAATACGGCCCCCCTAAGTATTACCTGGAAACAGAATGGGAAAGAATCAAGGGGAATCTGTACCTGCTTTCGTTTGAGCCCTATATCGATGACCAGACTGAGCTTCTGGATGTCTGGGACAGCTGTGAATTTCTGGCCAAGGATCCCGAAACCCAAAAAGTCCCCTGGGAGATTCGCCGCAGGATTCTCATGGAAATGGACGAAGCCAACCGAAAATACGACTTCGGTCTGGATGATCCTATGGATATGCTTGAAAACGCTCTGATTCAAAGTGACGAGGAGGAGATCCTGCTGGCAGATCTGCTGTTTCAGAAAAATGCCAGCAAAAACAGAGCCACGCACATCTACCGGACGCACGGGCTTTTAGACAGATGCATTGATCACATCGAAAGCACGCTGGGGCGGGATCCTGAACCCTACATGGAGGTCATTAACTACTTTCGGGAACGCGATCCCGAAAGAGCAAAGCAGGCGGCAATGCAAGGCCTTGAGAATGCCAGAAGGGATCTTACGGACATTGTGATTTTTCTGGTTGAACAGGCTTTTAAAAACAACGACACCGCAGAGCTGGAGGAGCTTTTGGCATTTGCAAAGAAGAAGAGCAATGTCAGCTATACCAGAGTTAAAAATGCGTTCCGGGCTCTGTAAAAAGCGATCCGGAAAAATTCCTGATGTTAACCCGCCAGGGTTATTCTCCTGCTCTGACTGCTGCTGGTGATAAGAGCGGAGCCTCCGAAGGAACTAATCAGAAACAGATACCGGCACCGCCTCTTTTGAAGATTTCGCCAGAAATAAAACCGCCGGGAGGTATTTGCGATTTTATGTCCTAGCATTAGCCGCGCGCCGGGCAAACACCTTTGACATGAGAACATTCGGAACCTTCAAAGCCAAAGCACTGTCATCCGAAGCATCCCTGTCGATGGTGAGGTATCCGTGATAGTAAAGCACGGACAGAAGCCGGTCATAGTCATCCTGGCAGCTCTGTCCAGATTGATGTTTTCCGCCAGCTTTTCAATAAAAAACCGATCATTCTTCAGACAGCCGGCAATGATCTCGTCCGCAAGGCCGTCCTCGGCTTTTTCAAACAGCTTTTGCAGCTTGGCGCCGTCACTGTCGCATGCCGGATCCAGATAATCTTCCGGAGGGAGAAAACGTCCTTCTCTGCGCATCTTGTCAAGGTAATACAGACACATGGACGAATTAAATACCGCGTTTTCGGCCCATTGACTGAAGCAGTAGCCGCCATACACAGGTTCCATGCGGGCAATAATTTCGTCCGCGCTGACTCCCAGCTGTTTGATATCCGCAAGCTCAGGTATTAATTCAGCAAGCTCCGCTGCGGTAAAGCCGGCATATTCATTGAAACAGGCGTGTGATGAAACATTAAGCGCGATATTGAATCCGGAAGTGAGAGAATCCAAGCTACTGATGAAACGCCGGTAATGAAGATTTTGGCGACACGGCGCGCATTTGCAGCAGCTGCTTTCAGGGCCGCGTAGAATGCTTTCAGAAAAACAAAGCCTCCGGTTTGGAAACGAATCCGTTCAAAGTCCGGAGCGATAGTCCGGCTTACGAAGCTGTCGTAGTCGTCAATCATCACATAGAGCCCGCCTATGGCACCGTAATCACGTCCTGTTCTGATGAAATATTCATGGGCATACCCGGAATAAGCGGAGGCAAAGTAATTGAATAATGTAACAGCGTCTGATTTATCAAAATCCCGATAATCAAAAACGAAATCAGGATATCTCCTTTTGAAATCGTCGATGCCATTAGTCACCGCAGAGAAAAAGCTGTTCAGAAAAGCCGTGTCGCTTTGCGTGTTAACCATGGAGAAATCAAAATTGATAACGTGGTAAGCATTGTGACCGGGCAGATTCTCCTTATAGATATCCTTTCCGGAAAAGAGTTCCTCATACCTGTCTTTGTATGACAGGTCATAAAAGCACTTCAGCATCTGGATAAAGGCGCTTTTGCCAAAACGTCTCGGACGGAGCAGAATCGGGTAACAAGGACCCTCTTCAAGCTCTTTGATGGCCGCGCTTTTATCGGCAAAGGCCCGGCCAGGTTTGCGGAAGTTTTCATAAAGAAACTCGCCATCAGGAGCGCTTAACAGTTCAGCTTTGACGTTGCTCATAGCAAATCCTTAACCAATTGTTTTCGATGCCATGTCGTACCAATCTGACTTCGGGATCAGTTTTGTTAAGAGCTAATACCTTTCTGTTTGAATGAACGTATGCAAATACCGGTTAAATCAACCGGACTGCATAACTTTTTAAACAAGAATTTTTTAATTATGTACTTTATGATTTGGATCTAACCTTATGACTTTATACCTACCATCTTCAATGATTACATGAATTCTAAATGACTCTGTCACCGCATAATGATACACCTTATTTCCTTGGTACACATCATTTTTGTCTGGCTTACGGGCAAAAGACTCGTTAACCTGCTGAACTGTCATTTTGGAAACTTTATCTAAAAATCCTTGAAATTCCTTCTTATTTTGCTGTGATAACTCTAAAAACGTATATCCTCTTTCCAATGGGTATTTAAAACACAGAACAAAAGGAACATCTCTCCGTTTTGTAAGCAAATGTCCCCTTATCGAATTTGACACAATCTTCTAACCTTATTTATTATGTATTGACAAATAGTATTTTTTCATAGTACTTGGGAGAATAACAACCTGACAGCGTTCTTCCGGCCGGTAACCAATTCTCGCTTCAATCCATGGTAATTCCCTTTGCGTCAATACTTCTAACGCATTTGCAGCATAGCTTCCATAAGTGATCCATACACTCTCTAATATTTCTAAATCTTCATTATCTATTGTTGACTTATAATGGCCTTTAATCTTAATGTTATCAAATCCAAAGTTTTTAAATTTTTCATATAATGCTGGCGACATCGGACCATGAACCCATGCCTGAAAATCCGAATCAATTAATCTGCTATCTCTTAAAGTATAATTCCAAGCCTGTGCATAATAGCATAACTTTTGTAATTTAAAAAGACTCATTGGTTCTTTATTCAAAAACCAATTAGCAATTTCAAAAATGCTATATTTTCCTTTTTCAACAATTTCGGAATATATTCCTGTCAAATTCATTCCAAAGACAAGCGGAAACATAGTGTTAGCACTGGTAGTTGAAACTTGATAATTTGCCGCTCCTGAGTAAGAACCTGCATTATAGACCATCATCACCGGCATGTTCATAAATCAAATCTCCATCATCATTAATCACGTTATTAGTTACATACATTCTGTCGGCAATAGAACTTTTTCTCCAACCTTCAAAAATAATCTCATTATTTATTGCCATTTGTCCATCCTGAAGCCTGATCTGATTGCATCTTCCTTCAGTAATAAAATAATCACTTCCTCCTGAAATGCTCTCCAATACGCCCCTTTTAACAGAATATGCACCATTTATTGTTCGAGGATCAAAAACGTCTCTGAAGCCCATTTCTTCACTAATATCATCATAAATCTTCTTAATCAAACTGTATTCACCATCAGAAGGCTTTTTTACATTTAACCCTAAATCATTATTTGCTTCCCTTCTGTTTATCGTATAATCATGGCTTCCAGAGTCACTGCATAAAAATGAAATGATATTATCTAACACTTCTGCATCTTTGATTTGATTCTTAAGTAATTTCTCTGCAAGCATTTTGATTTGAGATCTCGTTCTATACACTTGCCCCAAAACCAAAGGATGAACGTTTTGCGACAAAGTTAACAAAATTTGTGCAATTGCGTCTTCATTATTACCAATATGTTCCTTTGCAAATTCAATATAGCCTTTAACCGCCTCAACACTGACAGGAAACGGAATACTGTTTCCATTAAAATCAATTTTAGGATTTAATGGTGTAGTCAAACTAGGATCTATCGGACCTAAAGTTGCCTGCTTTGTCATGACAATACAGTCGGCACCTAAACTAATAATTGTTCCGGCACTATGCGCTTTATGAGGAATAATAACTTCAAATTCATCACAGTACATTTTCAGCAAATTAACGATATTCCAAGCTGCTGCTGTATCCCCGCCCCGTGTATACAAAAATAATGATATTTTTTTAACTACTCCTATTTCATCTAATTGATCTATGAATAAATCAATCACATCCTGAGCAATTTGAGTTTCAAAACCACGTCTATCACTTGTAAAGTATGTAATAATTTTTGTTTGTCGCATATTTTCCAGTTTTTCATACAAATCTACCCTGTCAGAATACATACCTACCTCATTTACTGCCATTCTCGATCTATTAGACTGTACAAAAAGTTATTTTATTCATTAATCCAGAAATTTGATACTTCATTTCGTATTTTGTTATAATGATTTTTTACTTTTTGCACACCGCTCATGTATATTATATCACAAACACTCCACAATCAGAAAGGATATTATGAGAATAGTGCAAAAGCTCAGTTTTAAATACAAATTAAAAAAAACGAAAACTTTATTTTAACCATTGTCCTACACAAGGAAACGAGCTAACGAAATACACACCTGCGAGGATATCTGTGAGAATCTGATTACAAGTATTGTCCCCGGACAATTACCATCACTAAGTCCGCCTGCAGAACCGTTTCCCGAGATGCTTACTTCGGCACAACTGGCTATCCGTACTGTCAGCATGTTCAAGGATAAGTATATTCTGGACTTCATCAACGCTGAGGAGTTTAACCTACGTTGAAGATCCTGACGGCAGGAAATACTTCATAAAACAGGATTCGCTTGCTTCCAAATGCTGAGAGCCCCATGGCACTGTTCTGTGAACTCTGCGGTCAGAAAGCCGATGTGTTTAAAACGGTTATCATTCCTGAGGTACACACGAAACGTGCGAAGGACTTTTATGACGCTTTCAGGCTGAAGAGCCCGGATGCAGTTCGAAGAACAGAAATCGGACTGGTTTATGAGTTTGATGACGGAGATTCGAGCAGGCAGACAAGAAATCCGGCATTTGCCAGAAGACCGGTTATAGCTGATGAAATCATCGAGGATCGCAGGAAAAAGAAAAACGCTCCTGAAACAGTACCGGAAGGGGGAAAGAGGCCGTCCGAAAGGTTCGAAAAACAAGAAGACTATGGCACGCGAAGCGGCCGCGGCAAACCAGCCGGCAAAGAAAAAAAAGACGCGGGCGTCCGACACGCTCTAAAAATAAGCCGAAAACCGGTCAGGACTCAGGAAGACCTGCAAATCCCAGAGAACCTCAAACCGGTGCGTAATCACTGGAATAATAACAAGAATATGGCTCCCAACAGATCAGCTCAATAACGGGTGCTATTATTTGAAGTCCATAAACCGTCAGGGAATCAGAGATCATCGGATTAGCGATACTGCTCTTAAATCAGGCCGCGCCGATGATGCCTGAAAAGAGACGCTTCAAACTATCCCATCCTGCAAAACAGAGGAATGCCTTACAGCTTCGGATTATCCGCTCCCGATTTCCCGGTGAGCTCCTCAAGAAGGTTTTCGGATTCATTGCTGTCCACCCGGAGAAACCACCCTCTTTCGGAAAGGGCTTTTAAGACCTCTGCAGCGGACACACGCTCCAGACGGCGTTCCGGAGTCAGGTCAAAGGAGAAGCTGTATTCCAGCTTCCGGATGCTCTTTTTGATTTCCTCCGGGATCCTGTCCAGGGCATCTTTGCTTTCAAGGTAAAGGTATACCGGATGAAGCTCTCGGGTAAAGCCCCGGTAAATCAGACATTCCATAACATGCTCCGTTAACAAATGAACCAATGCCGGCTTTGCGGACGCCAGGATAATATCCGCCCTGTCCGAATCCGGTCTCTTTCAGTCAGCCGGGGTGTAATTTAAAGCCTTTCGGAAAAGATTACAACAGGCATGTTCCCGGGCGCGCAATTACGCCTGCAAGAGCTCCGGCAATGCCGGGTTTTTCTCATTTCCGCCTCCGGGAAGCCCCGGGGATTTTCACAATCGCGACGGTCTTTTCAAAAAAATGTTTTCGGCCGCAAAACTGCCAAACTGCAATTTGATCTGGTGCCGGATCATAGGCTATAATTCACGCGTTTTATGCATTCCTGGGAGGCCGGATGGCAATTACATTCAAAAACGGCAGTTTTAAAGGGACTGCGCTGTGTCTGGACACCGCCGACAAGGAGGCGATTCTGGCATTTTTGCAGGAAAAAGCCAAATATGAAAACATTGCCCTCTGGATTAAAACAAACCCTCTGGTGCTTGACCTGGGGCAGGTGTCCGGAGAGGATCCCGATCTGGCCGAAGACCTTCTGAAAACCGTCGAAGACAGCGGCTTCAAATGCACCGGGGTTATGGAAACAGGAAACAAGGATACCGATGAAGCTCTGCGCCGCCGGGGACATGTGATTGTTCCGGCGTTTAAAACTCCGCAGGAAATCCAGCTGGAGGAGCAGGCCAAAAAACAGGCCCGGAACAGTCAGAGCGATGCTGACCGCGCCGGCCAGAATACAAATACAAAAAACACGGATGAACAAAAGACAGGATCTGACGATGGCTCCGAGGATGTCAGAAAGGATGCTGAGAGCGGCAGGGGACAGCCCTGCACCATCACCGGCAATGTCAGAAGCGGCAGACAGGTTTATATCAAAAACAACAGTCTCACCGTTATCGGCAATGTAGGTTACGGCGCCGATGTCTCCGCCGACAGCAGCATCTTCATTTTCGGAGCCATGCGCGGCAGGCTGATGGCGGGAAGAAACGGCGATAAAAGCGCCGTGGTCTTCTGCACCAACTTCCAGCCGCAGCTGGTTTCCATTGCCGGGGTGTTCTGCACTATGGATGACATTCCCGAAAAGTATATCGGACGACCGGTTCTGGTGCGTCTCAACGGGGAAGGCTTCAGTTTCGAGGAACAGAGTCTCTAGCTTCTGTTTCTGATTTTTTAAGAGGGATTTTGCGCTAAATGGCAGAAAATAACACAATTACCGAGGAAAAGCAGACTGAGGCATCAGTCGCAACAGCCCTTCAGGAAGACAAGGCTCCCAAGGAGGATTACAGCGCGGGCTTCAATGCCAGAATTATCGTGGTGACCTCCGGCAAGGGCGGCGTGGGCAAAACCACCTCCAGCGCCGCAATAAGCTCCGGCCTGGCGCTTGAGGGCCACAAAACCTGCGTTATCGATTTTGACGTCGGTCTCCGCAATCTGGATCTGGTTATGGGCTGCGAAAGACGAGTAGTCTATGATCTGGTCAACGTGATCCGGAAGGAAGCCACTCTGAATCAGGCTCTCATCAAGGACAAGAACTGCGACCGGCTCTTTATTCTGCCGGCCTCCCAGACCCGCGACAAGGACGCTCTCTTCAAGGAAGGCGTGGCCCGGGTGCTTCATGAGCTGGATGACATGGGCTTTGAATACATTGTCTGCGATTCCCCTGCCGGCATTGAAACCGGAGCTCTCATGGCTCTCTACTTTGCCGATGTGGCAGTGGTCACCACCAACCCGGAAATCTCCTCCGTGCGCGATTCCGACCGCATTATCGGCATTCTTGATTCCAAGAGCCGCCGCGCCGAATACAATCTGGATCCCATTAAGCCGTACCTGCTCCTCACCAGATACTCTCCGGAAAGAGTGGAGAAGGAAGAAATGCTAAGCAAGGATGACGTGGTGGATCTGCTGAACATTCAGCTTCTCGGAGTCATTCCGGAATCCCAGTCCGTGCTCAAGGCTTCCAACTCCGGCAAACCCATTGTTTACGATCAGGAATCTGATGCCGGCCAGGCCTACATGGATACGGTGCATCGCCTGCTGGGACAGCCTGATCTCCCCTTCCGCTTCATCGAACCTCCTAAAAAGGGTTTGTGGAAGAGAATATTCGGCAAAAAGTAATTACACGAAGGGGATAATACCATGTCTTGGCTAACTGACTTTTTTATGAGCAAAAAGAAGGACGATCGCGAGACGGCAAAAAATGCCAAGGATCGTCTTCGCGTGCTGCTTGTTCATGATCGTGAAAACCGCAGCGGTCCCGATTTCCTGCCGCAGCTTAAGCTGGATATTCTGGCCGCTATTAAGAAGTACGTGCAGATCAGCGACGAGCAGGTTCAGGTTAACGTCTCTCAGCAGAACGACACTTCCATGATGGAGGTTTCGGTATCGCTGGATCCGAAGTATGACGGCACCGCTCCCACCGGAGTGCATGAACGCTATTCCTCTGACGAGGACATTAACAGCATTAAGCCTATCACCGAAGAGGAACAGGCCTGATGCCCGCTTTGTCCGCATCGTCGAAGTGATTTAAGCATCATCAAAACAGTAATTTAAAAGGCCGGGAAACTTTTCCCGGCCTTTTTTGGCTTTGCTCAAGGCAAGGAGCCCATCTTTCCGGCACTGCCCCGCTCAGGATGCCGGAGCCTCGGTCTGCCAGGAAATACCGTGAATTCTGTCCGGCCCTCCGGCCACGGCCGTCAGGAACCTGAGCTCCGAGGTGCTCATGCGTTCCGGTCTTATGCAGATCACCCTGCTTACGGCAGGCTTCCGGCGCATGGAAAGCTCAAAGACGTGGGCATTGATCATAATGCCGGAATCCTGAATCTCAAACTTTTTGGCCAGCTGCTGCAGAAAAAGCTGCTTTTCGGCATAGACCGCACCCGCATCGGCTCCCGGGATCCGCACCCGGAAAAGCTGCGGCGATCTCAGAGCCGCAGTCTCCATATTAAGGAGCTCCCGGTAATCCCAAAGCCTGAGCTCCCGTTTTCTGGTGCAGTATTCCCGGATAATCTCCAGAAACAGTCCCGGACTCCAGGGGAGATCCTCCCCCCGGATCACCCGATCCGAAAGGGCATATTCACTGGGATCGGCATAAAAGCCCCCGTCCAGGATCTCCTGAATATAGGAGGCTCTGAGAAACCGGGGATTGAAGCCGGCGGCAACCCGGGGATTGTCGCGGCAGATGTCCGGCAGGCACCGGGCCATGAGATCGGCTCCGGCATGAAAGCCCCGCATATAGCAGTCCTGAAACTGATCCGGCTCATCATGAAAGAGGAGACCGAGCCTCCGGCCCACGATCCTGATAAGACTGGCAGGATCCTCGGCGGCATATTTCCGGGAAAGATCCGGATCCGCGGCAATAATGCCGTTCATGCGGGCGGCATCCTCGGGAGAGGAGAACACCAAAAGAGCCGGCCGGGAATCCCGCTCCTCAAAATCCCGCTTCATGACATCGGAAAGCCGCTTGAAGTGTCCGGCGGCGGATTTGCCGCCGCCCCGCTCCGCGGCAGAAGCGGCCTTCCGGAGCTCCTGAGCCAGGATCTTAAGAATGTCAGGAGAGTCCTTCTTCCGAGAGCTCTTTTTAAGCTCCTCAAAGGAAAGCGTCCTTGTTTCGGCAAACAGTCTCTGGAACTCCCGCTGCTTGAATTCGTCAGCCCAGAGAGACTGCTTTTTCCGAAAATCATCCGTGTCCTTGCTGAGGTACCAGACCGCGCTGCCCGAGGTATCCCGGGTATTTCTCAGAAAATCATCGGTGTTCAGAAAGAGGGACATGTCAGAGGATCTTCCGAGAGCCCGCTTTTTCAGGAAACGGGTGAACTCTCTCCGGATCTTCCGCATAAGCACATTAAGAGAAAAAGCCGCATAGAGATTCATAAGCTGAATGCCAGGAGAATTCAGCCAGAGGCAGCTCCGGCTGTCTGCTCCCTGAAACCGGAAGTGCGGCCCCAGCACCAGATCCGGTTCCGCGTCCGGTTCCATCTCCAGCATGGCGGAAACCGGATAAACCGGCACCCGATCCACCCAGCGGTCGATATAGCACTCCGCATCAATGTCCAGAAAGAAGCCGGCGTTTTCAATAACCAGCATCACCACCCGGAATACGGGAGTTACCTTAAGAGTGAGGATAAAATCGCGTTTTTTTCTTTTCAGGAGCCGGGCATCAAAGGTCGGCAGCATCATATTGAACTGAAAATCCGGGATCTGCTCCAGAAACCTCCGGCGAATGCTTATGCCCAGACAGTTGAACTTTTCTGAAAAGCACACGGAATAGAAAAATTCCTTTATGACACATTCCTGAATACATTCCAGATCTTCAGCCATCGTTTCCATCAGTAAAAAATCCCCTGATACGCAATACTTTAATTATTTTACTCCTTACTCAGTTTTTCCCCGACAACTTTATGGCATTCTTTGCATATTTTCAGAAAATATGCAAAGAACGGGGGTTTTCAGAGCCCGGAAATACCGGAAATGAGCCGCTCCCGGGGATAAAAGAGAGAGAATAGCAGGATAAGCCAGGTTCCGGGAACGCCCGGGGAAGCCCGGAATATGCCGGCAAAAACTGTCACGCAAATTCCCGGAAAAAATCTATAATATTGAAAACTGACACTTGGCGGTTCTCAGGCATTTTAAGAACCCCGCGGCCGGATCCCCGGAATTATTCCCGGCCTGAAAGCTTCATAAGAGCAAATCTTTTACAGTAACAGTAACAGCAACAGAAAGAAACAGGAATATGGTTATGGACGCCAAAACCCCGGAAAAAACCGTAACTCCAGCCGAATCCGCAGCTTCAGCCCTGCCTGAGGCCGAACCTCTTGATAACGAAAAGCCCCTGTCCGAGGAGACTGTCTCTGTAATTCCCGTAAAGGACACTCCTGAAAAAGCGGCAGAAACAGCAGAAATACCAGAAGCGGCAGAAACAGCAGAAATACCAGAAGCAGCAAAAACAAAGGATCCGGAGGTGCCGGCGGAAGAGAATGCCGCCTCCGTGATTCCGGCCGGCCCCCGGGCTCAGGACGGAGAAGGCGGCCGGATCCCCCGCGAGCCTGCCCCCCCTCCCGCTCCCCCGAAACCGGCTGTCCGGGAACGCCGGGTCATCGATCCCCTGCTCTTTATCACCTATTCCGGCAAACCCGAGCCCGGGGACTTCTCAGAGACCCCTCCGGCCGCCCGGAATCAGAATGAGGTTCTGGAGGATTCCCGAAAGGCGGACACCACCTGGCTCCACGCCCTGCCGTATTCCGAGGGGGCTGTGATAAACACCATCACCAATGCGCAGGGAAACACCGTTACCATTATGGACTGGGGCGCCACCGTGCTGGACTTTTCGGTATGGGATCCCGCAAAGAAGCTGGTCTATCATCCGGTATTAGGCACCAAGCCCTCCCGTTATGCGGAGCAGAAGATCCAGCTGGGAGCCACCGTGGGCCGGGTAGCTAACCGCATTGCTCATGGCTCCTTCCGGCTCAACGGCACTGATTACAATCTGGTACGGGACTCGTTTTCAGAGCATACCCTCCACGGGGGCATTGCAGGATTTTCGGAAAAGAGATTTACCTTCACCAAAATCACTCCCGCCTCCGTTACCCTGAAGCTGGTGTCCCCGGATATGGATAACGGCTTCCCCGGCAATCTCACTCTGGAGGTTACCTATACCCTGGATGACGAAAACGCCCTCCATATTGACTATCAGGCAGTTACCTCCCGGGATACCCCGATTAACATCACCAGCCATATCTACTGGAATCTCAGCCTCCGGAACAGCCTGGAGGGACAGTTCCTCAAGGCGGAAAAGGCCGAGATCCTCACCAGTGACGAAAGCGGCATTCCGGACGGCGGGGTGACCTCCCAGGAGGACTCTCCCCTGGACTTTTCCGGCATCCTGCCCCTTTCCTACAACATCGAGGCCGCCACGGAATGCTATCCCTTTGACGGCATCGATCACACCCTGGCCTTCCGGGATCCCCGGCTTCCGGAGGGGGCTTCGGTGTTTGACACTCAGGATCCCGACAGCTGCCCGGTTTATCTCATGGCCGAGCTTTACTGTCCGGAAACCATGATGACCCTGGAGGTCTATTCGGATTATCCCGCCCTTCAGGTATACAGCGGGAACGCCCTGGAGGGCGTGCCGGGACGCACCCCGAACAAGGTGTACCGGAAGCACGAGGGCATTGCCCTGGAGCCGGAATATTTTCCGGATGCGGTGAATCAGCCCCGGCTTTTAACCCGCTGTCCGGTGCTCAGGGCCGGGAAGACCTTTAAGAAATCCATTGTGTACAAAATTGTGCAGAACAGGATTCCGGAGATCCTGGAGCCTCTGGAGGTGCTGGAGGAGGAGTTCGCCGCCCTGGAAGCGAAAGACCGGAACGCCGGAGAGCCTTACTTCAGAGACTGCTATGCCGTAACCCCGGACAACCCGGAATGCCGGGAGCTTCCGGAACCGCCAGCCTCCGCAAAATCCGCCCCGAAGGATCCGGCCTCTAAGGTCAGCGCTGAATCCCGAAAAGGCGCCGCAGGAGATGAAGGCAAGAGGTTACCCCGCAGTGCCGCGCCGCTGAAATCCGGAACAGCCCCGGACAAAGAGGGGCATTCTGAAGCCGCAGCTTCGGTTTTAAAGCCGGAGAAGCTTTCCGCTTTAGCCTCCGGAGCTAACGATGCAAAGACGGCGCAGATCTTGGGATCTGCTTCCGGGGACAGCCTGCCTGCGGAAACTCCTAAGCAAAAATATGCCGCAGAAAACCCCTTCTTCCGGGACACCGCCCGAGAGAGCGCCCTTTCCGGTTCCGGCGCCGCCGAAACCGCCGCCCCCGGGACAGAGCACCGGTAATACCTGAGGGAGAAGAGCCTGCAAATGGATCAGGTAACACATGATGAAATCCTGGCAGCGGCCCGGAAGCTTCTGGCGGCGGGCTCTCCTCTGAGCCTGAACCGCATTCGGGAAATGACCGGCCGGGGCTCCTACAGCACCATCAGAAAGGTGCTGGAGGAGCATCGGCTCTCCACCCCCCGGATCTCCAAAACCAGTTATCTTAAAAACCGGGCCGGCACCTCCGGGGAGGCGGAAACCGCCCGGGTGCTTTATGAAACCAATCTGACCATTGCCAGAGTGCAGGGACATATCGAGGAGCTGGAAAAAGAACGCGAGGCACTGGAAAACCCCGCTCTTATCGGAGAGTATGTTTTTTTATATGCCCTGGCTGAAATCGTCCTCCGGCACCTTCCGGAAAGAAGCGATCTCCCGGATTTTCTGACCGGAGTCCGCCCGGATCGGGTGCTGACCCGGGAGGTGGCAGATCTCTCGGAGGGCACCATAAAGCATCTGAAATCTCTGGTGATCCGGTACTTCATCGCGGAAACCGAAAACATCAAAAACTCCCCCAGAGCGGCGGAATTTGCCGGCGGCGCGGAAAGCCTGAATGCCATTATCAGGATGCTGGAGGATCTTACTGAAAGGAACCGGAGCTATGCCCAGGCTTACCATTACTGAAGTGCAGCAGGCCCGGGACGCCCTCCGGGCCCGGCAGCAGCCGGTAACCGTCATCAGTATCCGGAATGCTCTGGGCCACGGCTCCTACAGCACCATTACCAGGCTGCTTAAGGAGCTTCAGGAGTCCGGGACAGCGGATACGGAGAGCGCGGGAAATACCGCAGAGAATACCGCCGGAAATTCCGGTTCTGAAAAAGCTCCCGGGGACACCGGCAAAGCCGGCGCCCCGGGGGCTGCCGCCCCTCCTCCGCAAGCAGGAAACGATAAAGCTGAAGAAAATGCCGGAGGGTATCTTCCGGACATTCTTTCAGAAAAGAACCGGGAACTGGAACGGCTCAGAAACCGGGAGCTTTCGCTTACCGGTCTCGTGCTCCGGAACCGCCGGGAGATCACCGGGCCTCTTAATGACGCCATCGGCATTTTGAGATACTTCCTCAGAAGAACACTGGACGAGGGCTTTGCCGCGGAGATTCCGGGAGACCTTATCAGACTGCTCAGGATGCTCCGGGAGCATGGCAGCCTGAATGGTCTTCAGGATCATGCGGGATCCTTTCAGGATGATACGGAACGCCTGATGCGGGCCATGCTGCTCCGAAACTCCCGCCGGAATGACAAACAGAAAACAGGAGCTCCGGAAAAATGACCGCCCCCGAAAAGACCAACCCCGAAGACAGCGGCGCCCTTTATCCCCTCTACAATATCTCCGAAGACATTGTCTGGCTTCCGGACATGAAGGAGCCGGACTTTCTGCTGGATCCCGAGATCCGCCCCCGGATAACCGGGAGGGGAGCTCTGGAATTATTTCTGGAACAGGAGATTGCTGACGATGAGATCCGGGAGATCCTGACCGCCAAATCCCGGGAGCTGGGCAGCAATTACATTATTGATGTCAGGAAACACCGTCCGGGCAGGTTTCCAGTTCTCAGCTTCTGGTCTCTGAAGCACTCGAAGGCCGCTCTCCGCATCACCGCCATTCTCATTCTGGCTGCCAGGGAAAACGGCTTTACCGACAGCGCGGAAACCCATGACATGAATGACTATTACATTACCAGCCGTTCCTGCGACACCGCCCATTTCCTGAAAAGACTGCCGCCCCCCAGAGAGGATAAGGCGGGGCTTATTCTCAGCGCTCTGGCCGGTGCGGTTTTACTGATCGCTTTCTTTATCAGCACCGGGATCCTGTTTATGAAATAGAGCGCCGTTTTAAAGCAGAGCGAACGAGAGCACTAAGCTAAACGGAAATGAACAGGTTCGGGCTGGTATCTGATAATCAGGGCTGCCGTGCTCCAGGGCAATCAGAAATCGTCGGAAAATAGCTTGGGCTGTGGCCTGAAGGTGTCTGATGCCATTATCTGAACAGGGTACTCACCGGAAAGATCTTGAGTATGCCGGTAATTCCATATTCCCCTCTCCTCCTTCTCTGATATCCCGAAAGATTCTGCAGAGCTGCCTTTTCCACGCACCGCAGCTCCGTTTCTCCGGATCCTTAACCTCGCCGGTGTCCCAACCGGAGCTTTTTTCAAAAGATCGCAAATATATGATACACTTCAAACTTTTAAAATATGTGTTATTTTTATCTGATTTTCCCTAGGCTTTATACACATTGTTTTAATACTATATAGACATTCGGAACGAGCTGAAGAATTCTGGTACGGCCGCTTTCCTTCACCGCACGAGCCTTCAGTTCCGCAATTCATTCTGTTCAATTCCTTTCAATTCAGTTTCCTGAGGTGTGTTATGAATTTCGACGATGATAACGAAATCGATGGCAATGTTCTTTACTGGGGTGATCGCCAGGAACTCCCGGAGGGCTGGGAGCGGCTTAATGACGAGACCGCTGATCATCTCCTCTCCAAATCCAACGGGTGCAATCTCTGCGGGGAGTGGGTTATTGCAGCGGAAAAGGATTTTGACATGATCCTCGAAAAATACGGCAAACGCGCTCATGTGGTGATGTTCCGGAAGGACATTCCCGATAGCCCGCGGGTTAATCCGAAGATTGGCACTTTTTACGATACGAATAATAACCCGCTGGTGGTCGGAACCACATTTGAGGAATTCGTGAACACCTGTAACAGCATCAACATATGCTGGGCCTGGATTGACATAGCCGAGCTTCTGGCTGACGATTAGAACCTTGCGAAATTCCCGGGCCTTTCCAAATCAAGATCCCGAATAAGAGCCCGGGCGGCATCACAAGTGCTTCTGCGGTTCCCGCCCTTCTGACCTTTGCTGAAAATGATCTCCCGGCTCTCCTGCCGCCTTTCTGATATTGGCCTTTGTAAACAATGGTTTACCGGGGATTGCGGCGGGGATCAGGAATTTAAAGAACAACCTGTCAGGATTGCGCGGAAAGAGGTGGCACGAAAGTCGGCTTAAGCTTTAAGACTTTAAGGCAGCACAGGGGTACCGCATATACGCCGTTATCCATCCGAAAGGCAACCTTATTCTTCGTAACAACCATTAAAAAAGCTGGCCTTCCCGTTCTTTCCTGATCATTATCAGCAGCAATCCTGATGAGGTTGTCAGCGGCCTTTTGGATGTCTGCTTCTGAGCCAAGCTTCACTTCTATCAAAGCCCAGGTTCCATCATTAAACTGAAGCACCGCATTCGCTTCTCTGTTCTTGGCATCACGGTATTTGTAAACACGAGCTCCCAGGGCCTCCGCATATACTCTGAGGTCATGAACAGCCAGCGATTCAAATAATCCCCCAAAGACTGTTATATTCCGGAAAAGCCCTTCCGGGGTAATGCCAAGCGCCGCAGGAGATTCAAATCTCCGGGAAGTTACGATTATCCGGCGCTGCCGAACATGCAGGCAAAAGCCTTGGCTTATATGAGATACGAGGTTACCTTCCTGAAAATACCGGCTTCAGGACTCATGGCCCCCGGAAGCCGCTCCCTTAACGGCATCCATAGTCTCGGACAGCCATTCCTGATAGCTGTCATAGGGAGCGGCGCTCCAAAAAGAGAGAAGCTTGTTCAAAGTTTCTCGATCCCTGGCGATATCGGTGTTTTCATATTGCCGGGGATCCCGGTTAACGGTAACCCGATGATGCTGATTTGCCCCGAAATCAATTCTGAAGATGCAATAGCCGGTCCAGCTGCGATGCGCAAAAAGAGTGTCGCCCTCCATGTACCAGAACCATTTATCCTCCATCCCGCTGGGAATATTTCCCCTGCGCAGGGCTTTCATCTGTTCCGGGGTAAATTCCTGCTCCAAAATAAAGGTGTCATGCAGGGCCGGCATGGCAAAACTTTTCCAGTCGCCCCGGCAGGCAACGGCATACTCCGGAGCAAACCTCCTGAGAGCGCTGATCCCCTCTGCTAAAAAACTGTCATCGATCACCGCAAAAACGATGTCAATTTTATGGCCGGCCGCCAGAAAATCCCGGCAGGTCAAAATGGCGGTTTTCCAGGCCTCTTCTACAGGATATCCGAAGATGCCGGAGGAGATCAAAGGAAAGGCAATTGAAGCGCAGCCGTTATCCAAAGCCAGTTCCAGAGAACGGCGATAAGCCCCGCTGAGGGCGCTGCTCTCCCCGTTTTTGCCCCCTCTCCATACCGGTCCCACGGCATGGATGATGTATTTGGCTTTCAGATCAAACCCCGGGGTAATAACTGCCGAACCGGTAGCGCAATGACCGATTTTGCGGCAGGCCTCGCTGAGAGAGGCGTGCCCCGCAGCTCTGAAGATGGCGCCGCAAACTCCGCCGCCGGCCCAAAGTCCCTCATTGGCCGCATTCACAATGGCATCTGAGGATAACTCCGTAATGCTGATTTTTTTAATTTCAATGCTGCTCATGGCAAAGTCCCTATGTGTAAATGCTGGAAAAATCGGCAGCAGGAGTTCCGGCTTTCCCCGGGTACCACGATAAGCGAGTTCCTGCTGCTGCCTGGTATTGAGCCCGCAGTCTGCCAGAGAACAGACAAAAAAAAGCGCCTCCCTTCTAAGGACACGCCTTTTTCTTTTTCCTGACTGTTTCTTCGCTTTTTTCCTACGGCTTAATGACGGTAACGCCGTTCATGTACTTCCTGAGCGCCTCGGGCACCTCAATGGAACCATCCTCCTGCTGATAGTTTTCCATTACGGCGACCAGACAACGGCCCACGGCGAGACCTGAACCGTTCAGGGTGTGCACCAGACGGGTCTTTCCGGAGGCGTCTCTGAAACGCGCCTGCATTCTTCTGGCCTGGAAATCGGTGCAGTTGGAGCAGGATGAAATCTCGCGGTAGGTGTTCTGAGCAGGCACCCAGACCTCCAGGTCATAGGTCTTAGCAGAGCTGAAGCCCATGTCGCCGGTGGAAAGAGCCACCACGCGGTAAGGCAGGTTCAAAAGCTGGAGCACCTCCTCCGCATCATGAGTCAGGCTTTCCAGAGCCTCCCAGGACTTGTCGGGGTGAACAATCTGTACCATCTCCACCTTGTCAAACTGATGCATGCGGATAAGACCGCGGGTATCGCGGCCGGCGGAACCGGCTTCGGAACGGAAGCACGGAGTGTGGGCGGTGATCTTTATGGGAAGATCCTTTTCCTCCAGAATTTCATCCCGCACCATGTTGGTCAGGGGCACCTCGGCGGTGGGAATCAGGCAGAAATGCCGGTTGGCATTGTCGCCGTCGGCATTGCCGTCCAGAGACGTATGAAAAAGATCCTCGGCAAACTTCGGCATCTGACCGGTGCCGTAAAGGCTGTCCAGATTTACCAGATAGGGAACATAGCATTCGGTGTAGCCCTGCTTCTCCGCATGGAGATCCAGCATGAACTGGGAAAGAGCCCGGTGCAGTCTGGCAATGTCGCCCTTCATTACCGCAAAACGCGCCCCGGAGATCTTCCGGGCATTGTCAAAGTCCAGCTCCTGATGAAGCTCCTCGCCCAAAGCCACGTGATCCTTAACCGGGAAACTGAATTTCCGGGGTTCGCCCCAGCGTCTTACCTCAACGTTTTCAGTTTCGTCCTTGCCCACCGGGGTGGTATCGGAAGGAAGATTGGGCACCGTGAGAGCATATTCTCTGATATCAGCCAGCACCTTGTCCTGAGCTGCCTTGACCTGTTCCAGCTCCTCGCCGATCTTCTTAACCTGTTCTTTGACAGGAGCCACGTCCTCGCCCTTCTTCATGGCAATGCCGATGGACTTGGAAAGGGAGTTGCGCTGAGCCTGAAGATCCTGGGTTTTTACCTGAAGCTCCCGGCGCTGCTCCTCGAGAGCCTCAAGCTTTGCAGTATCAAGAACAAAATTACGGGTGGCCAGACGTTCTCTGGCGAATTCTAATTCCGTACGGAAATATTTGGAATCTAACATACTATCACTGTTTTCCGGTTAAAAAAATCCGGGCCTCCGGAGACTTGCCCCCGAGCCCGCAATCCTGAAATGCACCCCTGAATTATACTTTATCTCAGGTTTGTCATACAACCCGCCCGGATCCGCGCCGGATCCCGGCAGCCTAAAGAACGGGCTTGCTCTCCGTGAATGCCGGGGCATGCGGGTTCTCCCGCTCCGGCCGGGAACCGGAAAGCTCCCTCATATCATCCTCCGAAAGCCGGATCTCCTGACCGCTCTTGGTGTTTTTAATGTAAACATCCATCTGGTTAAAGGCAAACTCGATGCCCAGCCGGTTAAACTCGTTGTAGATTTCGGTATTCAAGGAATCTATGGACGGGAAGTAGTCGGAGATGTTCTTGATGTAATACCGGAGAATCAGGTTCAGGGTGCTCTCCCCGAAGCTCTGGAACAGCACATAGCTCTTGGGGGATTTCAGCACATAGACATTGGCATCGGCAATGCGGAGCAGCGCCTGTTTGGCCGCCTCCACATCAGAACCGTAGGCGATCCCCATCTCCACCTGCATTCTGGTCAGACACTCATCGTTAAGGGACCAGTTAGTCAGAGGCGTGGTGATGAAGGCCCTGTTGGGCACCACATAATCCCGCTTCTCAAAATCAGTGATGGTGGTGGCGCGGATGCGGATCTTGGTTACCCGGCCGCTGGTGCCGTTAATGGTGATAATGTCGCCGATTCTGATGGGCCGCTCAAAGAGAATGATAAGGCCGGAAACGAAATTGGCGAAGATTTCCTGAAGGCCGAAGCCCAGACCTACGGAGAGAGCCGCCACCAGCCACTGGAGCCGATCCCAGGTAATGCCGATCCTGCTGGAGACAAAGGCCACGCAGATGGCAATGAAGATGTAGTTGAACACCATGTTGATGGTGTAGCTCCACTTCTTGGCATACTCGCTCCAGCTGAACAGCACCACCTCCAGAATACCCGAAAAGTTTTTCACCAGCACCGCCGTCAGGAGAACGGCATAGCCCACAAACACCATATCCATCATGGTAACCGTGGTGGTGATGGATCCGTCCTGGGAGCTGAAGCTGTACAGAGTAATGGACTGCAAATAATTTACCACCGCCAGAATGTCCTTCCACACCATGTAGAGGATGCTCACGAATATCAGGAAGAGAATATAGTTCACCGCCCGCTTGGATTTGCTGTTGATTTCGGAAATGGGCATCTTCTCGTCATCCAGAGGAGAGGAGAGCTCCTGAAGATCACCATTCTTGACTCCGATGCCGGCCTGCCGGTCCGCCTTGGCCTGCGCATAGGCCTCCAGCTTGCGCTGGTAGGCCATGCGCCGGGCCTGAAGCCGCATGGAGCGCACCACCGTGGCATCAATGATCACGTACACCAGCAGGATGTAGTAGGTCCAGATAAGCTTGCCGGCGATGATCACCGAGGAATAATAGTAGCCCATGGCCGCCAGAATGGGAATGGTCATGCAGGTGGCGGTCATAACAATGCTTTCCGTGCGGGACAGCAGGCTGAAATTACCCTTGAAGCGCTCCCGGATGTCCCCGAAAAACGGAATCACCAGAATCAAAGGCAGCACAATCATGCAGATCTGCCCGATAACATCGTTGGCAAAGGTCTGAGGCTCTTTTTCTTTCCACACCACCAGAATCATGATCACCGCGAACAGGAAAAACATAATCTTGCGGCGCCTGATGGAATGCGGGTTATAGATCATCTGGAACTGCACCTCGGAGATGCCGCCCTTGGCCCGGAGCTCGATCCACACCCAGGACATGAAGGTCATGAGAGCCACGGTAGTGATAATGAGCCGGATCCCCCCTTCCGGATCCGTCAGGAAGGTCTCGTCCGGGTTAAACACCAGAAGATCATGAGACAGGAGGCCCAGAATCACCGCCATAAGAGGAATGGGGGCGCACAGCAGAAAAATATAAAAGAGAGACTTGAAGGTATTGTAGTGGCTGTCCTTCCGGGGCGATCCGATAACCTTGTTTATGGCATCGATGCGGCTCTTGATATCCTTCCGGGAGCGCAAAAGAACATAGACCAGAAACAGCAGGGGAAGGCACTTCAGCACGGTTACCGCCCTGAGATTGGACAGGGAGAACCCCTCGAAGCTGAACCGGTTGTTGTTCCATTGGAGCTTCAGGGTTTCCGGAAACTTCTCCAGCCACTTCCTGCCGATATGCTTGGCCGAGGGACGCCAGAAGAGAGCCTCCTTGATCTGGGCGTTCAGGTTGGCGCGGAGCTTTTCATAAGCATCGGCGTTGGACTGAATGTTGACGGCCATGGAGAGCTCCTGAGAAAGCTGGCTCAGCTGTCCGGTAAGCAGGCTGGAACGGAGCTTCATCTGCTCCCCCAGAAGCACCTTTTCCTTATCGGTGAGCTCGCCGGTAAAGCCGCTTCTCTTCCGGAGATAGTCAACATAGGCCTCAAAGCTGTTCAGACTGTCCAGCTCCAGATTCACGTTGTACTGCTCCAGCCGGATCTCCGAAATCAGATCCGTCAGGTTGGGGGGCAGGTCAATGACCGGGACAATATTCTTCTTGTTAAACAGGATCTGCACCAGATACTCGGAATTCTTAAAATACTGAATCTGGCCCGCCATATCGGATTCGATGACCCGGATGCGATCAAGCACGGCGGAAAGATCGCTGTTGATCTTCTTAAAATGATTGATCTCCGCGATTCTCTGGTTTCTTCTGTCCAGATCCTCCCGGTTTTTCTCGGTAATATATTCAAAAAGAACGTTGCCGCCCCGGAGCTGCTTCTGCTGAGCCTCCAGCGCCTGGGCCTGCTCCTGAGTTTCCTGGTTTCGGAGCTTTATCAGGGCATCCTCTGATAACTGAATTAGCTTTTCGGTATGCTCCGAAAGCCGGGTATAGACCATGAGCCGGTTCTTGAGATACTCGCTGACCTCATTGGCATTGGCCAGCATGAACTGAGACATGACCTGGCGATGTCCCAGATAGCTGAGCTCCGCCTGAAGGGCCATGATTTCAGTTCTGCGGGGGGCCAGGGAGGACTTGTCTGAGAGGCGGTTATTGATTTCAATGGTGCGGTCGGTAACCTCGGAGGCGGTTTCCTGCGCCCGGTGCGGCATCTGGTTGCCGCGTTCAATGTATTTGGCGTAATCATCCCGGGCGTTGGTGTATTGGTTTTTCAGGGTGGTGAGATAGGTTTGCAGGAGAATAAGCTCGTCCTTGCTGAGGTTCGGGATGCTCTTTTCAATATCCATAAGCTGCGCCCCGCCCAGAGCGCCGGTGGCATCCTCCAGAAACAGCTTGTTCTTGTCCCGGAGTCCCTGCATGCCGGTGCGCCACATCTGGAATCGCTGAATCTTTTCATCGAATTCCAGCACCTTCTGATAATCGGCAATTACCGCCTTGTCGGCATCAGTAAGCTCGGTGCCCTTGCGCTCCAGATCTGAAATCTCCTTCCGGATGGCCTCCATGGTCTTTCCGACGTTGGCAGGATCGGCAGCGCCGATCTCCGCGCCCTGAACCGCCCCGGCAGTCAGCATAAGCACCAGAACAGCCAGGGTCGGGATTTTCAGAAAAAATTTCAGAAAAGACATAAAAGACCCGCCCTAAAAACAGTCAAAAAAGCCCCCGGAGGAACCGGCCGGACGGTCTCAGAGTCCCGCCCACCTCGCAGCCAGAGCCAGCGCCGGAGCCCACAGGAGGGCCGGAAGGAAGTCAGAGGTTCGCACCTTCCGGAGATTAAGAAGTCCCAGAGACGACATCATGATAAGAATGCCGCCCGCGCCGGTAATGCCGGCCAGAAGATAATCGGGGATCATGCCCCGGGCCGTCCAGGCTCCCAGATAAAACGTTCCCTGCCATAATACCAGAACCGGAGCCGTCAGCATAATGGCACAGCCGTAGACAGATCCCAGAGCCAAAGCCGTGACGAAGTCCATGCTGGCATTAAGGAAAAGCATGGAATGGTCGCCCTGCAAGGCGCTCTTCATGGGGCCCACGATGGAAAGCGTCCCGACGCAGAAAAGAAGCACCGCCGTGACCACGCCCTCCGCGGTTCTGCCGCCCCCGGAGGCAAACCGCCCGGCCGCCCGATTCATCCGCTCATGAAGATCCAGAAAGGCGCCGGTTACTCCGCCCAGAGCCAGGGCCATGAGGAGAATGATCATGCTGCCGCCGCTCTTAAGAGAGGACAGAGCCATCTCCGCTCCCGCCACCAGAGCAATCATCCCCACGGCGGTGAACAGGGTGTCCCGGTATCTTTCGGAAAACCGTTCTCCGATAGCCGCTCCGGCTGCCGCGCCGAGAATAATCGCCCCGGCATTAACCATGGTTCCCAGCATAAGCGTGTCCGATCCTGCTAACTTCTGTTATTTATCTCCGCCCTTTTCCGCATTTCTGTCTGCGGTTTTGTCGGCTTTCTTATCAGTCTTGCGCTCGGTCTTTTTCTCGGCTTTGCCGCTTTCGTCAGCGGCTCCCCCTTCCTCTGCGCTGTCTTTGGAAAACACCGGAGTGCCGTCCGCATTGAAATAGGTGGGCATCTTAATGAGACTCTTGTCCATGTTCTTGTGCTTTATCTGGACATTCTTGCCGCGGGCCTTGAAGCTCCGGGCCAAATACTCGGCAATGTAAACGCTGCGGTGCTGGCCGCCGGTGCAGCCCACGGCCACGGTGAGATAGCTGCGGTTGCTGCGCTCCAGAAAGGGGAGCCACTGATTAAGAAAAGCATCCAGCTGCTGCGCAAAAAGCTGCATCTCCGGATATTTCAGAAAGAATTTCACCACCGGTTCATCAATGCCGGTCAGATGACGGAGCTCCGGATCCCAGTGAGGATTGGGGAGGAAGCGGGCGTCAAAAACAAAGTCGGCATCCTTGGGCACGCCGTGCTTGAAGCCGAAGGACTCGAAAATAATGGAGAGATCCTTGCTCTTTTTGCCCAGGACGAGAGAGGTAATGTTCTCAGAAAGCTGATGGATATTGCTTAAGGTAGTGTCAAGCCGGATATCGGCCAGAGCTGACAGGGGATCCAGGAGACGGTGCTCCTCGCGAATGGCCTCCTCCAGACTGAGGTTGTTCTTGGCCAGAGGATGCAGCCTCCGGGTTTCCTCGTAGCGTCTTACCAGCGCCGCATCATCGGCGTCCAGAAAAATGCTGGTAATTTCATTCTGGGGATCCTTTTTGATGCTGTTTATAAAGCGAATGAAGCCGTCGGAGCTGGCGGGAAGATTTCTGACATCGATACTGACGGCCAGCATGCTGTGCTTTTCCCGGCTCATGTTGATAAGCTCCGGCAGAAAATTTACCGGCAGGTTGTCCACGCAGTAAAAACCCAAATCCTCCAGCACTCTGAGAACGATGGTCTTCCCGGCGCCGCTTCTGCCGCTGACCAAAAAAAGCTTCATAAACGATTTCTCCTGCTCACTGAAATCCTGTTCAGGAATTATACCATAACACTGAAAACGGATACTGCCGGAGAGCCCCGGAAATCCGGACTCTGAATCGGTTTCCGCATCTCCGCATGAAGCCGGGAACTCTCCCCGGGAAAAAGCTGAGGGGGATGCCAGGGAGGCTGGCAAATAAAGACGGCAAACAGCAGATGAAATGAGTCTGAAAAGCTGACCGGAACAGAGACCTGATTTCGTTACTCGCATACAATATAAACAGTAATGCTGACAGCGATGGAGATGATTTATGTGCAGCGGAGACAGCGATCCCGGTGTTTGCTCCGGGCTTCCTTATAAAGGAGCGGATAAAGACGGCGAATGTCTTTTTGGCTGTTTGTTCGGATTCCCGGCATATTTTCTGCTGGGGTGCTGCATCATTGCCATATTGGAGATAGCATGCCCTCTGAGATCGGTTGAGAATCCGTGGCTCGCCATGTGTTTCATTATATTTGACGTATCGCTTTTCCTTCTTTATTGGACAAAGGCTTTTTATGCCTGGATATTTAAAAAAATCTGGAAAATGCTTGCTGACTTTTACTGCGGCGGAAGTCCCGATAGTTAAATTTCTGATTCTGTAAGAGCCGCAAGAACCCGCTGTTTGCGGTTTTTTTGAGCCAAATGAAGGCGGAAAGTTCCGGAAAAATCCGCCCAAATAAAAAGAGACCGCAATCTGCGATCTCTCTTCATGGCACTTCAGTAGCTCAAAGGCGCTCCGGCTAAGCCGTGATGGCGGCATACCGGGAGCTTCCCAGAGTCTCCGTCATAAAGGCGTACGGACTTACATCCTCCCCCTTGGTCACTTTGGAAAAGAGCTGGGCCGAGCATCCGGAAACCAGAATCACGCCCTGCTCGTTCCGGGTAACGGGCTGCTGCTCGTTACGGGAATTCACATTCCAGAACACCACCTTGGGAAGCCGGTAGCCATGCTCGGCAAACTTCATTTCAGCGGTCGTAAAATTGCTCCCGGAGGAATTAGCCGCCGCAGCGTCAAACTCCATGTCCGAAATTATGTACAGCGTAGCGGGAAGATCCTCCTGCTTAGCCTTTTTCTTAAGGGCCGCAGCCAGAATCAGATCAAAAACCGCCGCGAGATCGGTGTTGGCGCACTCATTAAAGGATCTCACAAACTGCACCTTGTCCGCAATGTCCTTGCCCTTGATCTCCACCAGCCGGGGGGTGCGAGAAAACGTAATGAAGTGTCCCCGGAATGCCCCCTTGCTCCTTTCGGCGAAGTAAATGGCCAGCGACTGCGCCACCGCCGCCGGCAGCGGCTCATGCTGCCAGTACATGGAACCGGAACCGTCAGCCACCACCAGGGCATTCTCCCCGTCAGTGTAATCAGGAAGCGCATTCCAGGAAGTATCCAGAGACAGGCGTTCCTCCTGACTCAGGGATGTCCGGTAGGCGGCATTCACGATGTCGTAGGGCATCAGGGTTTTTACATTCAAAGTGGCTTCGCCTGCGGCAACCTTTTTCAGAAAATCGAGGTAACGCTCCTTGTCATTCCGGATAAAGGCCTTGCGATACTTATGCATGGCCTTTCCCGGCTGCTTGGCGTAATCAAAGGTGTAGTCCTTCTTGCGAAGGCTGTTCTCAATGATGCCGATTTGAGCCCGAAGAGCCGACAAAGCCTTGCGATACTCATGCTCGCGCATGCCGAAGGCTCCGGCAAGCTGCTTGGCCCAGGTTACAGTTTGCAGGCAGGAGGCATTCACGGAGGGCAGCCATTTACCCAGAAGCGACACCTTTCCTTCGCCGTCCAGAGCTTTAAGGTCAGCGGTGAACTGCTTTCTCAAAAAGGCCTCGGCTTCCTCCCGGGCCGGAGTGTCAAGGAGAGTCAGAATGTCGTCCCAGCGGCCGTATTCGGGAATAAGCTCCAGGTTCTTCAAAAGAGACTCCTTCCTGTTTTCGGAAAGCCATTTCAGGATGTCCCGGAACACGTGGCGTTCTCCCAGCCCCTCCCGGATATCCCGGGCAAAGAACAGAGTCTTCATGGCCAGATCCGGATCCTCGAAGAACGCTCTCATGAAGCGATCCTGAATTTCCTGTTCGCAGGAGTTACGGAGGGCGCCGATGGTAGCAAAAAGATCCAGACAATAGGATTCGGTAGTGCGGAAAGTTACGGCTCCGTTCTCAGTTAAAGCGGTATTGGAAAGTTCTTTTAACTCTTTAAGCATGATCAATTACTCCTTATCTGCCTGGGAAGCTCTCTCAGAAACGCCAGACCTGCGTCAGAATGCCTGACGGTATCATCCCCCCTCCTGATATTTTATAAACCCTGAGCGATCCCGGGGGACATTCTCGGGTATTTTCTCCAAATCACCCTCAGGGATCCCGCGCTTAAGAAGCTGGTTCATTCATTTTCAGTAACAATTTCAGGCCATGGGGACAGCCCGGCTTTGCGAGAGCCTCCGGCAATGCCAGGAAGCAGTACCTCTTGAAATCAAACGTGCCGAGGCTGCTCTGACATCACCAAAACAAAGCGCATTTTTTCAGCCATTCACCGTGAAATCAGGCATCTTCGATGCCCGGCAGGAGTCGAACCTGCCCTGCTGCCATAGCACGGAAAAAATCTGCTGTGCGCGCTTTTGATGATTTTATTGTATTTCGGGAGTTTTGGAAAATCCCGGTAAAAAAGTTGCGAACATAAAAATCATAGCAAACAAAAATGCATGGCACCAAGAAGCGGCGGCTGTTTCGGGAGAGAGGGGCAATTAAGGAAAAATGAAAGAAAACGGAAGAGATTTGTATGAAGAATCGAAAGGATGCTAATAAGGCATCCCGAAGGATGCCTGATGTTAGCGCCGGATTCCTGATACAGCCCGGAACCCGGCGGCGGAAAAAACAAAGCGCTGTCTCTATCAAATGGTGATACTGAAGTAAGTTTGCTGTTAGCGCTTTTAATGATTCCATTGTAGCAGGAATCCGGGGGATATCCCGGAAAAAAAGGTGCGAACTCGGGGAAATTTTCGGTTTCGGGGGGGCGGATAGTTTCCGGCAGCAGCGGATTTCCGCAATTGTTCCGCGCCAAGAGCCTAAAACACAGCATCTTCCGGGGGACTGCAAAGGATGATGCCAGAACTGCCGAACGGATCGGAAGGCGCCAAAGCCCATGAGCGTTCAGTACTCAGGAAGCAGTTTTCTCCGAAGCTGTTCCGAAGTTATTCCGAACCATCCTCGAAACTTTACAGCCGATCACCAGAATCGAAAATGCCGGAGCAGAATGAGACAGGTATAATCAAAATCCAAGGTCCCGGGTGTTTGGGCAAATACTCACAGAATAAAACGGTTAACACCGGACATAAAAACACCCTCTCAGGACAAGCCCTGGAGGGTATCTTTTTAACAAAGCGCCATTTTTTGCTGCTCTACCAACTGAGCTATGACCGCCGCTTGCGCAGCTGTCAGCCGGAATCGAACCGGCGACACACGAAGATAAAAAGTTGCTGTTCGCGCTTTTAATAATGAAAGTATAGCACCATATCAGCCCTTTTCCGGAAAAAAATAGTGCGAAATCAGCTTTGGCTGCTCGTGTCAAAATCGCCGGAAACGTAAATGCAGGTTACAAGGCAACAGGGAAAACTGAGAATGGGCTGCCCAAAGGTTTGGTCAAAACTCGCAGAGCCTGCAAAACTGTCGGAGACTAGCATAAAAACACCCTCTCAGAACAAGCCCGGGAGAGTGCCTTTTTAACAAAGCGCCTGTCGGACAAAGGCCGGATTCGAACCGGCAACCCCGATATCATACCAATAGAAGAATTGCTGCATGCGCTTTTGATGGCGAAAGTATAGTGCCTGCCGGCACCTCATGCCGGAAAAAATGGTGCGAAATCAGCTTTTCCCCCATACCGAACGCCGGAAAAGCTCCAAATAACATCTCGCCAGTGCATCGAAAATGGCTGATTGCTGTTTAATCCGGTTGCACCCCCGCAAAAAATCAGAAAAATGATGATTTTCCGAGCCTTTTTGACAGACATCGATTGGCCTTGCCGGGTTTGTGTTTACAATGAAAAAGCCCAGCCCCAAAGGGAAAGCTGCGGCCCATAGGAAAAGTTACCGAACAGAGCGAAGATCCTGAACAATGTTGTAATGAGAAAACGGCTCGGATCTTCTTGTTTGCTTTTAACATGTTCAGCTTCGGAAAACCCATAACAGGAGCGATGGCAATGCTCCTCGAATTCAGGACAAGAAATTATAAGTCTTTCGCATCTGAGCTTTGCTTCTCAATGACGCCGGCATCCAAACAAAAAGCCCTTGCTTACAGCATTCTCTCCATGCGGGGAGGCTCAAAGACATATAAGGGTCTTTGCTCCGCAGTGATTTACGGCCCCAATGCCTCAGGGAAAACGAATCTGATTGGCGCCATGGAAACGTTCCGCGCTATTGTGCTCCGCGGCAATATCCGTAATGCGGATGTTACCTCCGTCAGCACGGCTGCCTGTTCACTGGAACTTGTCCCTAACTGCAATGGCAAAGCGGAGCCAACTGAGTTTTTGATTCGCTTTGCAGACAATGGGATTATGACAGAGTATTCTGTCAAAGCCGACCTTGGCCCGTTTATGAGCAAGAATTACCACCGGAAAATTCTGGAGGAAAGACTTGTCGTTAATGAAAAGCTGGTCTTTCTCAGAAATGATACCCTCACTGTGGAACTGCCCGCAGCTGTCAGAACACATCTGAACAGAGGACTGAAAAGAAAAACGCCAGAAATGCAGGAAATTGCCGCAGGCAGCCTTGAGGACACTGAACTTTTTCTGTGTAACGGTTATAAAAGTATTTTCTCAAAGGCTCTCACCGGCAAAATCCTCTCCTGGTTCAGCAATAAATTTGTTGTTATCTCTCATGCTGAGGAGCTGCGAATGGCAAGAAGACTTGCAGGTCTCAAAGCCCATGCAGTCTGTACGGAAAAGACGCTGACCGAGGCTGCCTGAGAATTTGGCATCACCGCGAATGTTCTTAAGTACAAGGCCAGCAGTAAAGAAGAGCATGAGGCAATCCTCTGTTCCATCTTAGATAACCGTAAAGAACTCCCGGCAGAGGTGTTCGAGTCGCATGGGACAATCCGCTTTATCAGCGAGTTTCCTCTGGTCATCTACGCGCTCCTGAACGGCGCCACCCTGATCATGGATGAGTTTGACGCATCTATCCACCCAATGGCACTGATGAACATCATCACTGTCTTCCACAACGACGAAGTAAACAAGAACAATGCTCAGCTGGTCTTTAACACTCATAATCCGATTTTTCTGAACTCATCGCTTTTTCGCCGGGATGAAATCAAATTCGTCGAGAGGAATGAAGAAACCGGAAACAGCGAACATTACACCCTTTCCGATTTCAAAACGGCAGCCGGCACCGGCAATGGAGGGGATTACATGAACAACTATTTTGCCGGCCGCTATGGAGCGATCAGGGACATCGTTTTTCTCCCATGCTGGAAAAAATTATGCTCCAGGATAAGATTTGCCAGTAAGTATTTCTATTTCTCGTACCGTAAATTTCTGCGCCCGGAGTTTCTTTAAATCTTCCGGCTTTTCGTTACAAATGGAGTAATACAGTCTTCTAAAATAATCCACACCATCCCGCGGCTTGCTAAACGCCACAGATGTCTTAATCAGATTTTTTAAATCTCCGGGATACATCTTTTGCGGCAGTAATTCATGATTTTTCTGAATAATCTGATATCCATGTGAGCCGATTTTAATTTACCAAGGTATTGATCCAGCATTTTTTCAGCAATTTCCAGAAGGTCTTCCTCCGTATATCTGTTAAAGTCAATAACCGCGTCAAACCGTCTTTTCAAAGCCTTGTCAAAGTTCTCGAACAGATTTGTCGTAGCCACAAGAACCACGTCTTTATGCATTCCGTCAAACCCCTTTAACATTGCTGATGTTGCCCTTCCCATCTCCTGCACATCATTGGAATTAGTTCTGTCCAATGCCATGGCGTCGATTTCATCAAAAAGCACAATCACTTTTTCAGGATGCGCAAAACTGTTTATTTCCCTGAACAAAGCTGCTAAATTCTTCTGCGTCTGCCCTTACTTACTGTCAATAATGGCAGAAAAATCCACCATAAATAATTCCCGGTTAAGAATTCTTGCCAGTTGCTTAACCGCTTTGTTTTTCCTGTTCCCGGCACCCCTTGAAACATAAATTTATTTATTTCAATATTATGATTTATTGCGTTCATAACACCAAATAAATCATTCGTAATAGGATCTGGCAGCAAAAGCATTTTTTGATTTTCTGAAACGGCAACAGACTCAAAAAAAGGAGATGTAAATTCTGGTATCTGCGGCGCATATGCATTTACATCAGCCATCAATGTCATAATGTATTCTGCAAACTGATAGTCCCTAATAAATCAAATTCTTTCGCTATTTCATAAGCTTCATTGCGAAAGCCGATTTCGTTCTTTTCAGCATGATATTTTATGATACTGATAATATTTCTCTTTTTCATAACCATAGCTTTCTTTGCCCCGCTTCAGCATATGACTGCAAGTACTATAATAACACTAAAGGAGACCTTTGCATAAATTAGACATACTTGTTTTTAGTTCACCAGGTGTGTCCATACTTGGACATGGTTATTCGACAAGACTATGACGCATAAAGGTCTGAAAAGGCTTTTCAGGAAAGAAATGGCTAAACTAAAAGGCTTTTGCGCTTTACTTCACTGCTGTGATTAGCGCGCAGAGTTAGAGTTTCCTGCACTCCCCGGAGGCAGGCAGAAAGCGTACGGGGAAGCGCTGTCAGTCAGGGATTGCCCGGGAGGGGATCAGGAATTTGAGAATTAAGGGGGAAAGATAATGAGAATTGAGGCCGGAGAAGATCTTTCCCTCCCGCCGCGGGATTCCAGCCTCTCCGGTCATTTCAGTTCTGCGGGATCAGCGCCATAAACTCGCCTCTCCCTGAAGATTCCGGCTCATGACATCTCGTCAATGCCGGGAGCAACGTCCTCCTGAGCCTCCTGCCATTCATTGCAAAGGGCCATCTGCTTCACCAGACGCTCCCGGATAAGATCGATAAAGCTATCCGGCTCGGTTACCCGGATAAACGGCCCGAAGGACAGGATGCGGATCACCAGTTCCGTTTCGTCCTCCTTGTCGTATTTCAGGGTTACCAGATATTTCCCCTCCTCCAGCTTCCGGGTTTCCTTTTCCAGATGCGAAAAGTGCAGCAGCACCCGCTCCAGAGCATTACGGTGATCCATGAGCTCAAAGGTCACCGAGCGTTTCGGGGATTCCTCGAAGGGCAGTCTTTCCCTGCCGCGCTGCAGAATACAGCCACGGATCTGGGCGAGGTTCATGGTGAACTGCCGTGTAAGCCCAGCTCCCACCAGCCGGAAACGGTCATCCTTTTCCGAATATTCCAGGTAATACGGCGTCAGAAAAATCCGGGGTCTTCTGCCATTCCGGGTTTCGTAGTCCACTACCAGATTTTCCTTTTCCCGGAGAGCCTCAAGAATCGTCCGGAAGCTTGCGATATACTCCGGAGACATGTAGTCATCGCCGTCGGCATAGCGGTCATAGTAGACAATATCCTCCGGGACAAACAGGGGCTCCGCATCCTCCAGCCCCGACACCTCCGGACTGAAGAGCTGAATCCGCGGATCCGCCAGAAGAGTCTTCAGCCAGCGCTTTTCCAGCAGGGTCAGGGGCATTTCCGGCACTTTGCGAAGAGGCGTGGAGAGATCCCGGCGGAGGAGATGCCATTTCCCGCCCATGAGATCATCCGGCATGGTAAGCAGACTTTCGCCAAAGGCCAGCTCCCGCACCATGGCAAAAAGCTTTCTTTCGGTAAGAGCGCCCCGGGCCGCCTCCCGGAGAATGGCCGCCGTAACCCGGTAATAGCTGCTGAAGATTTCGTTAAACATCATAATTGCGGTCCACTCCGTACATCCGGACCAGGGTCGTGAAATCACGGTAAAAGCGGGTAACTACCCAGGGGAGCGAACACTTTAGCTCCGTTATTCTCCCGGTATAGCTTCTGATCCAGGGCATCATTTCCATAGGGTTATAGACATCAGCGGAAAACCGCCAGTGGGTGTCATCGACCTTTTCTACCGTCCCGGAGCGCTTTTCCCGGAGCAGCCTCTTAACGATAAAACCCTCATCGGGCCCAGCCGCCACTACCATTTCCAGATGATGCAGGGTATCGACATTGCCCCCGGAAACACCCCAGACATGGGAGGAAAAAAATGCCAGCCGTTCTTCCAGCTCCGGATCCTCCGGGCAGGGATCTCCCGCAGCGATCTTTTCAATAAGGTCGATCCTCTGAAAATACAGCCGCTGTCTTTTGCGGGACTCAATAAGGAGGTACTGCCTTCCCGTCTGAGTGCCGGTATAAAGCCGGAGCGGCCGGGCCTTTACCGTGCGATCTCCGGCGGTAAAGGTGACAAACCTCTTTTCATGAATGGCCCGAAGCGCCTCAAAAACTATCTCGCTGTCCAGAGCATTCAGAATGTAATGGTGCTTGAACCGGAAGAAGTCCGCGCGCTCCCGAAGCCGATCCTGCAAGAAGGATCCGATGACGCCAAGAGGCGCGGCTTCCGTGAAAAAAGCCAAAGCCTCCTGCCAGCCCTCCAGACTGAAGTTCTCCTCGGGAATGGCGTAACGTGTCTCCCGGCCCTGCTTTTTCTGGATGATAAGTCCGAGGCCGGCATATTCCTTGAGCTTCTTCCGTACAGTGGATTCGTCGGGATATTCCTCGTCGGCAAGATCCCACAGCATGTCCATAAGCCGGTTCATAATGCCGGTTATGGAGAGAGCCCCTGCTTTGCCTGCCTCCTGCAAAATCGCCAGGAGATAAAAATGAAGCGCGATGTCCCAGGAGGTAAAGCTCTTGGTTTTAAAGGCCCGGTAAAGGGGATTCTCCGGCACCTGCCTGCTGTCCACGCTGAGAAATATTCTCCGGCCGTTTTCATCCTGCCGGAAGGAGAGATACTTTCCCAGCCAGCTTTCAATGCGGCGGCGTTCGTTGTCATAGCTCCGGGCGCTTTTCTGGGTAAAGTCGTCCCGGTGCTGAAAGCCGTATACGTAAAAGGAGCGGAGATAAGACCTGATGCGGCCGAAGTCCTTGATAAGTTCACTGTACGCCATGCTGCTTTCTCATGTTGCTTTTTCTGGTTTCTTCTTTTTGGATATTGTAATCAGAAAACGCCGGGAACAGAATTACCGGAAGCGATTAATAAGGGAAGCGACGGGGTAAACGCGAGCAAAACCGGGGCAGCGCCGGAGTAATAACTGGGATAGCAACGGTTTCTGCCCCGGCCCGGGGTCGGACTGTAATCATATCAGGAGCGCGAAAACGGCAATGCCCGGCATTCCCCCCGCATAAGAAAAAGCCGCCTTTGCGGCCGCCTGGCCGCTCCGGCGGGTCTCCCGCATCCGAGAGACCTTCTGTATTGTCAGAATCATCAGAAAAGATTTTTAATGGCGCTGGTCAGTTTGTCAGCGATGCGGGGATTATTCATGGTGTAGATATGAATGCCGTCCACGCCGCTGGCAATGAGGTCTATTATCTGATTCACGGCATAGGCCATGCCGGCGTCAAAGAGAGCCACTTTGTCATTTTCGTAGCGAGCCAGGATCTTCTGGAACTTAACCGGCAGCGAGGCCCCGCACAGGGTGATCATTCTTTCGATCTGCGCCTTGTTCACCACCGGCATGATGCCGGCATCCACAGGCAAATCAATGCCGGCTATTTTGACGTTTTCCTGGAAACGGTAGAAAATATCGTTGTCAAAGAAAAGCTGCGAAATCAGGTGCGTGGCTCCGGCATCCACCTTTTCCTTAAGGTGTCTGATATCGGACACCCGGCTTTCCGCTTCCGGATGCCCCTCCGGATAACAGGCGGCGCTGATGCTGAGAGAGCTGTTCTCCCTGACAAATTTAATAAGATCGCAGGCATGGGCGAAGTCATTCTTAGGCGGCACATTGGGGTTCCGATCGCCCCGGAGAGCCAGGATGTTTTCAATGCCGTTAGCCTCCAGATTTCTGATCATGGTCAGAATCTCGGCCTTGGAATAGTTAAGACAGGTCAGATGAGCCACGGACTCAATGCCCAGCTTCTTGATCTTGCTGGCGATCTCCACTGTGGCGGAATTGGTAACCGAGCCCCCGGCCCCGAAGGTAACGGAAATGAAATCCGGATGCATGTCAGCAAGCACCGCCAGTGTCGCATCAATATTTTTCAGGAGTTCGTCTCTTTTAGGCGGAAATATTTCAAAGGATATCACCGGCTTTTTGCTTTTGTTCTTAAAAATGTTGGCAATAGTGCTCATATATAATCCTGTGGTTCTACAGTCATGAATTCTGTCCTCATGAACTGCCTGAGAGAGAAAGGAAGCTCCGGCCGATGCCGGAGATCCCGCCCTCCGGACAGATGCTGCTTACGTACCTGCCATAATAAGCGATCCCGGGCTTTAAAGAAAATTAATTCTGCTTATACCGGCATATTAAGATTTTTTATACCCAACCGTTTTTGAAAGCAAAAATCTTTAATCAGAGGCCGGACACCCCCGTTTGGGCAGAGGATTTTGGCAAACGAGAGCATTGCTCCGGCAAAAAACGGTGATTCCGGCCCGGAAAAAACCTGTCATTTTGTGGAGCTTATGCCATTTTCACAAAATAATGTATAACTGAAATAACGTTTTCATGCGTTTTTCTGCAAACCGCTCACTCTTGCAGGTATAATTGACAAGTATGCAAAGTCCGGATACAGTCCTGCTTTTCAGCATCATGGTGACCGGCGCGGGATGAGCAATCACCGCCCGGAGATAACCGGCAATATAAGGAACTGACCATGCGTAGAATAATCACGGCTGCCCTGCTGTCAGCGATGCTTTCTTTAACAGCTCAGGCTGCGGGAGAGAAAGCCTCCGGCAATAATGTTGTTTACAGATGGGTAGATGAAAACGGATCGGTGCACTACTCCCCCACCAAGCCCTGGGGGGTGAAGTTCGAATCTGTTAATACCAACTACTCTGCCCGCCAAAGAGAGATGATTGAAGAATCCAACAAGGCCAAGGAAACTCATGATCGGCTGATGAACAAGGAACAGCAGAAGAACGATGAGGAAAAGGCCTATAAGGAAAAACAGGAAAGACTGCAGCTCTGCATCGATACCACCTTCGACAAGATGAGCTATCAGAAGCGCCGCATCGAGGATGACAGCGTTAAGCAGAAGCTGGACTGCGAATATACCTTCAGCCGCGCCAAGCAGAAATCCAAGTATGACGAGTGCATCCTGAAGATCGAAAGCGAGCGTATTGAAAAGGTCAGCCAGCTGGAGCAGAGCATTAACCAGTGCATCGATGCCGACACCCCCAAGAAGATGATTCAGGAGGTTATGGAAAAGCATCGCGAGCACGAGGAAATGAAGAACGCTCAGGCCAGCGGCCAGCAAAAGTAGTTTCTTCCCTGCAAAATTGCCAGACACCGGAGTTCGCTTCGGTGTTTTTTTGTTTTTGGATGCGGTGTTTTTAATTTTGGGAGCGGCAGATCCGGAAAGCCGGCGCCGGTTTTAAGTCCCGGATCGCTCCGTTAATATCAGCCCCATCCTCCTCCGCCCCGTCATGTTCACCGCCTTACAGGAGTCCCCATGAAAATCATAGTTCTTTCTGAAAACACCTGCCGCAGAGATACGGAAACGGCCAGCGCTCCCGGTTCTCCCCTGCCGGCATTTTCCGGAGCGGAAACCGAGCACGGACTTTCCCTGTGGATCGAAACCAAACATCATGCCGTTATTTTTGATACCGGAGCCTCTGATTTGATGATCCGGAATGCCGCCCGGGCCGGCATCGATCTCTCCCAAGCGGACACCGTGATCCTGAGCCACGGCCACTATGATCACGGAGGCGGCCTTGGGTACCTGCTCCGGCATAACTCCCATGCCCGGATCCTGATCCAAAAGAATGCTCTTGAAAGCTTTTACTCCCTTCATGAAAAGCCTGTCTATATCGGTCTTCCTCAGGATCTCCGGCTGCCTCCCCGCGCTGAACTCCTTACGGAGGATCTCCGTCTTGATGATGAGCTTTATCTTATGAGCGGCATAAAAAAGGAGACCCCGGCTCCGGAATTCGGGCATCCCCTGATGATAAAAACCGCCGCCGGGCTTATCCGAGATGACTTCCGGCATGAACAGTGTCTTTTGGTTTCGGAAAACGGGCTAGAGGTACTGTTTTCCGGATGCGCCCATAACGGCATTGTCAATATCATGCGGCACTCCCGTAAGCTCTTTAACCGGGATCCTGACATCGTGGTTTCCGGCTTCCACCTTAAGCAGAAGACTGCCCCCAGCGATAAGGACAGCGCCGTAATCACAGGCATTGCAGAGGAGCTTATGAAATTCCGCTCCCGCTACTATACCTGCCACTGCACCGGAATCCATCAGTATGAAATCATGAAGAAGATTTTGGGAGACCGGCTCCATTACCTGCACGCCGGCGATAAGCTGGAGCTCCAGTGAGATTCCGGAACCTCTCCCGGCTTTTCCCTGATCTCAGCCCTTCAGGTACAGAGATGCGGCAAATTTCGCATGCAGGATTTTGCGACCACTTATGATGACAATACTGCCGCCGCTTTAAAAGTGAACACCCAGATCGGGCCAAGCAGATCTCGTGGCTGAGAACAGAATCAGTGAAGAACCTAGCTACCTCTTTGAGGTTAAAGATGCCGAGGTTCCTGCCCGAGAGGATACCAAAACCCGGGGCGGTAAAAGTTGTTAAGCGATGACATAAATCTTCTTATGATGATTTCAAGGAACTCCTCGGTTATGGCCTCCCGTACACCTATGGAAAGTTTTTGCAAAACCTATGTTACAGAGGACATTTGATCACATTTTTACCTCTTAAACATCTTTGATCATATTTATCCATTTCGAAAAATGCTTACACTCTGAAATAATCTTATCTATTCCTATATTCTTGGCAACAAGAATTCCCTGTCTTACTTTTAAATAATCACTAATAACACTTTCTATTCTTTTAGAAGGAGCTGTATGCACAGAATTATTAATATGCTCCGGAGTTTGATACTTCTCCCTGATTTTATTTAACTTATTAACCACACTATCATTAGCAATTACCTTAAATGCACAGACATCAGAAAAAAGCAAGCCTTCAAACTCATGCAAAACAAAATTAAATTTAAAATTTTTACATCCAATATCATCCGTTATTTTTTGTTCAATATATTCAATTTGCTTATATAAATCAACGTCAACGTAATCAATAAATGGCGTATCTGATGGCATTCCATAATAATCAAACATAGTTGTTACAAACATGTTAGGATTTTTACAGAGTTTTAAAAGTTCACCTTTTATATGTTTATAATCACCAACACCACCTTTATATGACTTTATGGAGGTACGTTTTGTTTTATGAATAATTGGTGTTACATAAATATCTATTTTTCTGAAATATGGATATAACACACCATTTACAAAGCTTTCTTCTGTTTGTCCTTCACAGTAAATATAAATATTCTTCATCTTGAGAGTCTGCCTCCCAATAGATTTTTTTGCCAAAGATCCCCTAACGAATAATCTTCCAGCCAGACTCTTAGTTCTTTTTCATCCAAACGTTTAAATACCGAAGCACCGTTATCATCTTTGTCAACAACAATAACATCATCCATATTGAATTCATTGAGCAGTTCAACAGATTGCGTTGTAATTATAATCTGCTTATTTACAGAAATCTGTTTTACCATATCAACAAACATCGTTATCGCATAAGGATGGAGCCCCAGTTCCGGCTCATCTATAATGATCGTGGCGGGCTGCAGTTCAAGAGGCTGCAACAGCAGTGTTGCAAGACAAATAAAACGAAGCGTACCGTCAGACAATTGAGATGCATTAAA
>DFFT01000116.1 GCA_002372325.1 Succinivibrionaceae bacterium UBA3769
CTGATCCTCGGGGGTGAGCTTGGCACCTGACAGAGGCTTCGCCGGAATCAATTTTGCGGGCCAGATCCTCCGGAGATACCGGTGAGCCGTTAATCAGCTTGCCGATATCCTCCTCCTGAGAGGGGAGAACGTGTCCCAGCCCGAAAATATTCCCCGGGTTTTCCAGAGTGATCTTCGGGCTGCCGCTATTGCGGTACTGCATCAGGACAGCCACCCGGGACTGGGTGTCCGTCATGCCGGCATAAAAGCTCTTTATCCCGTTCAGGAGAGACTCCTGCTTCTCTGACAGCGCTCCCCCGGGGGCCTTCCGGGCCAGATCGGCAAAGACCCGATCCAGCTCCGCCCGGCCAGCGGCGGGATTTTTGGCGTATTCTCCCCTGATAACGGCCGTAAGCGTCCGGTTAAGATCTTCGGCGAGAGCCTTCTGGCCTCCGGCGAGATTCCGGGGCTCCTTCCCAAACACCTGCAGAACCGCCATCCTTACCGTGAGATTATTAAGGAGAGTTTCGGAATGTCTGAGATCCTCGGTTCTGCGGAACAGGCATTTTTTGTCGCCTTCTTCGGTGTTTTCGGTATGGCTGAGAAACTCCTTAACCAGACCGTTCATATCCAGTTCGTTTTTGTTCTGGGCGAAAAAGCTTTTGATTTCGGCGAATTTCAGGGACATTCTGGGAGAAAGCACCGGGTTCGGGGCTCCCCCGGCATTAATCCGGTTTCCGGCAATGCTTCCGGAAGCGCTGCCGCTCCCGATAGCAGCCTGCCGGTTTGCGGCGGGATTTGCCGGGCCGCTGCCGCTGACGGCTGCTATACTGCTTATATTGTTATTTATGCTGTTATGGATGTTTGCGGTCATGAGGCGCCTCCGGGGCTTTATAAACGTAAATTTTCCCAAAAATCCTACTAAAACCCTCAATCCAGACCAGAAGCAAAAGTCCTTTTTAGCTTGTCAAAATTGTGGGCTTATTCCTCTTTGCCAACAGTAACAGATGATGTCCCGCTGACGGAGGAATTGTCAGCTTTTGACTGTCCGCTCTTTGACTTTTTTTCCTTTGTGTTAGCTTTAGGGAATTTGTGGAACGGGTTCGGTTCTTTACTGGAAATTCTCTTATTTTCAGCCTCGGCTATACGATCCAGATCTGCAGGGAGAACACCGCATTCCTTAAGGAACTCTTTTTGTTTCTTACTTTCGGTATGAGAGACAAAATACCGGTCGCTTTGATTGAGCCCCATCGTAATGCAGTTGATTTCCTTTGCTATTTTATTGGTAGGAAGTCCCGCCTTTTTTGCAGCTTTCAGCAGTTCATTTCGAATCACAGAGGCGATGAAACCAATGGAAATCTTGGTTTTTATCCCTGTTTCACTGTGTACTCCGGTCTTGCCGTAACCAAGCTGAGTTTTAACTATCGCAAAATCAGCTTCAACAGAGCTTCGCATGGTGTAAATTTCATTGACTCTTCCGGCACTCATCTTTTCGGAAGTTGCAAGAGAACTGAATCCTTTTTGATCGCCGCAGATCTGTACTTTTTCCATATTTATCAGGACTGTTTTCCTGCCTTCATTTTGCTGGATTTCCATGCTTTTTTCAAATTCCTTCGGAACTTTGGCATCTTCTCCTGAATTCAGTCTGTTCTGCAAATCCACCGCAGCATTAGAGACCTTTTTAAACCAGTTCTGCTGGTGCTCCTCACCGTTCTGTCCGTCAAAAATCAGGGAAACATAAGCCTTATACTTATGCTGCTTAAACAGCTTAACCTTATCCTCTGATGATATCCCATAGTAAACATTGTCATTACTGCTGAAGACGCTGACATTGTCAGTTTTTCCGCTGTTATCATACCTGCCCAGCATGAATTCAAATTGCCTGCTGATTTTGGATGCATACTCGGCAAGCATTGTCTTATGAGCGTTTGTATCTCCCTTGAGCATGGCAACATATTGAAGTTCATTGCTGTCGAGCATCTCAAGAACATCTTTGGTTGCAAAGCCCCGGTCAACCACCACCCCTTTAACATTCATCTCATATGCTTTCAGCCATCCGATCATTTTCATGACAGCTTTGCTGTCAACTCGGCTGCCCCGGTAAACATCAAAGCTTATCGGGGTTCCGTCACTGCTGTCAACGGCATAAAGATAACTCACGACCGGAACATCCTTTTTGGATTTTGCGTACCCCCGCTCGGCAATATCAACATCCGCGGCGCAATCATTATTTGAGCCGTCAATTGCCAGCCAGACATCCTTTATCCCGCGTTTTTTGCAGGCACCTGCCCATTCTGTCTTGAGCCTTTCCAGCCTTTCAATATTCTCTTCCTGATTAAAAAACGAAGATAAATCCTTTCCGGATTTGAGATTGCGAGAGAACAGCAGCTGTTCAGACATGGCTGTTCTGAAGTGATCGGAAACAGCTGAATGATGGAGTATGGAATACATGCAAAAATCAAGAATCAGGTTTGCCGACTCAATTCCCATGGTTTCGTGCAGGCACCGGTACATGGAGTTCTTTTCCAGAAGAGCCAGGACAACGGCATACATCCCCATCCTCTTTATGGATTTCAGCTGCGGTTCTCCCGCCGCTTGCTGAAAAGCTTCAGGATATCTCATGCGGAAATTATGGTTGGGGTACATCCTTGTCTTGTCAATTGCTCTGCCGATAATTACATGGCTTACCCGATTATATTTCACGGCAGGATCATATTCATTCCTGTCCTTTACAAATACACTTTGATCCTTTTTCTCGATATAGCTTTTAGATGGAATGTCAACAACAATATTCCGGTAAATTGGCATACCCTGATCCCCTTACTGCCGCCACAAATTCCTTTAGTAGGAATCCTACTAAAATTATATGTCAATTTTCGGGGGTAGTAAAGAATAAATTGATCTTCACAAACGCTTATGTGACAATGAATTCATTAATTTTTTTGGGTGGGGATTTTAGTAGGAATTTTGGGAAAATTTACGTATAAATCTGTTTAAACGGTCTTCCTGCCGCTCTCCGGGCGGCTTCGGCCGAAGCTTCTTTCAGGAAGGAATAACCGTCATGCGAACTGAAAACGCATGAACCGGGAACTGGTTTCAGAAAACCGGGAAAAATTTTAAGAAACCTTACCGGAATCTCAAAATGATCCGCCGGGATTCCCGGACTCCGCGCCCGGAAAAAAACCGCGAACTGCGCGGCGCCGCCCCGCGAAAGACAGTCTCGCCGGAAACCCGCGGGCTTCAGGATGCGGGGGATCAAGCGCGGCAGCCGGTTTCCGAAAAGCTTCCCAAAGCTTTCATACTAAGGTTTTACATGTTTTTACAGCTTTTTAAAGGTTTTCAAATGTGAACTCCGGCAAAAAATCAGCCGTAACCGCAAATGCGTGAAAACGTATACAGAATGAAGAGCGTCATCAATGATAGAATTCAGGGAACGGCTTTTGAGAAAAAAGCCGTTCCCTCCGGACGTTCTCGCCGGAGCCCTTCCTGCCGGATCTGAAATTAAGCCGGCGCAGGAACCGGAAAGCATCTCTGGCCCTGACGGGCAGAAAGACGCATGAATAATAACCGCAAGCAAGGAGAACGGCCCATGATACAGAATCCCTCCGCAGATTTCGTCCCGGCAGCGGACACTATGGAATTCGCCGCGAAAGGCGATCTCCCTGAAAAGCTGAAAAACGCTTCTCCCGAAAGCATTGCCCGCTTCCGGGAGGCTCTCTCCGGAAAACGGGATGAGGAAACCCCGGGAGGCAGCGGCAGCCTGTCAGACGAGGGAGGCGATCCCGCTGAAACCGACAGCCCGTACGGACGGCAGCGCTCCGGCGCCATGTCATCCGCAGAAAGCCGCTATGACTATGCGCCGAATCGCGGCAGCTATCAGGGAGACGGCAGCGCGGGGCGGGATCCCTTTTCCGGCAGTTCCGGAACAGGACGGCAGGATTCCTTTATTAACCCCGGCGGAAACTCCTTTGCTCCGGCGGGAGAAAACAGAC
>DFFT01000164.1 GCA_002372325.1 Succinivibrionaceae bacterium UBA3769
CGTCAGACAATTGAGATGCATTAAAAATATCTTCACAGCCTTTCTGATGCCACTTAAGAACGATTAATTCATTATTTCCTTCTTTTGGTTCCAGCACAAAATCATCAAATAAAGGAGTAATCAGTCTTATGGTTTCAATAATCTCGTTATATTTTTTTTCGTAGTTATGCTTTAACCTATATAAAAAAGCAGCTAAATTTGAAGCATCAAACATCAGCCACTTATTATTTTCAATATTATGTTCCTGTTTCACTTTAGCAGTACGGCCTGTATCATGGAAATGGTATACCCGCCAACTTTGGTTTTTCAAAATAGGAATAACACAATCTTCTATATTATTACTTGTGTATTTTTCCCATAATGATTCAGCATGACCACTTGCTATATTGATTTCATGGTGACGATGATCTTCATAACACCCCAAAAATTCATTTTTAAAAATCATACGATTATCATCGGTTGGAATCAAGTCATAGCCATATGAATTTTCATCAAAAATATATTCAAATGAAATACATTCTGTTTCTTTGATTCCATTATAAAATAGAGAATTAATACCACTTCTCCCCGTAAAAAGCTGAAGATTTTTTTTCAAAACATCTTGCAACATTGCAAAAGCAGATATAAAATTTGATTTCCCCGCCCCGTTACAGCCTATCAAAACATTAATATTATTAAGCGAAAGTTCACATTTTTTAATAGATTTATAACCCTTAATAATGACTTTGCTTAATTGCCCTTGTTTCAAGCTCATAATATCATCCACCTAATACTTAGCACATATTATTCGGATACTACTAAACCATAATCAGAGGTATCAATTCAACAAAAACTATAATTGTGTTAATTAAGTTTGTTTAAAAATCGACGGATGTCAGCCGAATTTTGAAAACAGCTACAGAACCTCATTCTTTACCATAGCGACAATTTCAGAGTTATGAGCTATTGTATCCGGATCTGCTTCCAGATCCGAAATACGCCACCACTTAAATTTAGTCCCGGCTAACTCAAACTGTTCCTCTTCATTAAGATTGTCAACGGAAACCTTAAAAAACCGGTGATCGTAAAGCTTGCTGACTTTATCGGACACCGAGTACTTCTCAGTTAAGGCCCGCAAGGACATTTCAGCATGAATGCTGTGAGCAGGCGTGTGCAGCAGCTCTGCAAGGCATCCGGTAACGTAAGAAAGCTCCTTTTGATCTGCCTCCGGGCCTTGGTCAATAACGGTCATTTTTCGATAAGGAAAGAGAAACATCCCCCATCTGTTATCAAAAATTGTCAGCACCCGGCTTTTGTCGCTATTCTGGATAATCATTAAATCAAAGGGATGCGCCTTATCTGTCATCTCAATGGCCTCGCTGTCTGACAAAGCTGCTTGTGAACGCAGCTGTTTGTTTGTCCGTTTGCCTTGTTTGCCTGCGGCCCTGAGGTTAACAAACCCCGGAAAAAACCTTTCCCCGGAACCCGCCTCTGGCCGCCCCGGCTAATACCCCAAAAGAAGCTCCCGGGCTCCGCTGCCGTTAACCGGTCTGTTAAGGGTGGCATTCCGGCCATCGGAAATGCCTTTGTTATAGCCCTGGGCATTCCATGATGCTCCCGAGCGGGATTTTGTTGCAGTCAGATTCGGGTAATTAATCGTTTCAAATCTCTCAATAAGCTTCTGCTCCTCCGGGGTGATATCCACAAAGGTGTTCACCAAATCAGTAACCCCGGAAACCCACCCGGAGCAGTAGCTGTCGGCCATATCCCGCTTGAGGTTCCTGAATACGCTCCAGTTTCCGAAGTTGCAATCCTCCTTAAGATATCTCCTCCGAGCGGCGGAAAGCTGTCTTACCAGCACCTCGCAGACATAAACCCCCATATCCACCCGATCCCCGGGGCCGTAAAATTCATAGAACTTTACCCCGTAATCCTTGGAGTAAATAACCTTGATGCCAAAGGCCTTTTCTATCAGCCGCAAAAATCTGGTTTCATAATTCGGCACTCTGTTAAAACCGGCAGACAGCACCTTTTTGAGCTTGACGCTCTTGATCTCCGAAAGCCCCACATCCTCCATGGTAAGACCGGATTCCTGCAGGATTCTGACCGCCATGTTCATGGCAAGAGCCGCTTCGTTGGGATTCCCCGACTTGCTCAGATTTAACAGCTTCTTCACTCTTTCAAGACGCCGTTCCCGAATGGCAGCGGAATTCTTATCAGCATTATCACTCATAGCTATCCTTCATGGCCGGATCCTCTCCGGCGTTCCTCATATTCAGCTTCCGGATTTTTTCCGGAAAAACATCACTGTATGCCCCATGCCCAGATGATCGATCTCGTCAAAGAGCGTAAAGCCCGCCCCTTCTATCAGGGAAATAAGCTCCCGGGCATGATAGAAGCGGCTCCGGCCGTTAGCCAGGGCGGTAAAGTACAGGGAGGTAGCATCCACCACCAGCGAGGCTACCTCGTTTTTCTGGCGGTCTCCCAGAATCTCGTTCACCGCCAGCACTGCATCAGGCTTAGCGGCACGATAAATCCGGGAAATTATACCGGAAATATCACTGGCGCTGAAGCAATCAAGAAACTGGCTGAGCCACCAGATATCCGCATCTCCGGGAAGAGCGGGCTCCTCCAGGAGAATATCGGCGGGAAATACCCGGGCCCGATCCGCTCTTCCGGCTTTTTGGAAATTTTCCCGGGCTTTCTCGCACTGTTCCGGGAGATCAATTACGGTAACCTTAACCTCGGGATCATAATCCGTGGCCGCCAAGGCGAACTTGCCGGTGTTTCCCCCTACATCGTAGATTAACCGGGGATGAAACCTCCCGAAAAGCTCCGGCAGGGCTTTCGGAAAAAGGCGATCCGAATAAAAGTGGTCAAAGCCGAACCAGGCCTCCCGGGCCTTTTCCGGAAGATCCTTAAGAAAGGGATAAATGGTGTCGTGATCATTGGTAAATACCCTAAGTCCCTCCGGACGGCCGGTTTTCAGGGAGTCCGTCAGCTTTTCCAGTCCCTGATAGCAGACGTGGCGGGTAAAGGCCAGATTCACCCGGGTCATGGGATCGCTCGTGAGATATATTCCCACCTTGGACAGGGTGAGACCGCCGTTTTCCGGGTTTTCAATAACGATGTCCGCGGTAACGGCCAGATCCAAAAGCACCGAAACCCCGTAAAGGGAAACCCCGGATCTCCGGGAGAGTTCCTCCCGGGTAATGCTCTCTCCGGGCCCGAGATCCCCGAGAATTCTGAGAAGGCCCAGATCCTCCATGGCTGCCACCGCCTGAAAGACAAAAGGCCCCACGCTGATGGCCTGAGCCCGCCTGAGAGCCTCCATGGCTGACATATCGTTAAACTTCCTTGTGGCCATTAAACTCCCGTCCCTGCTGAATTCTGAAACAAATCATGCGTATTGCAAACTCCCCGGCGAACATAAGGCCCATAATCACATAGATAATAATGCCGGTATAAATCATCCAGTACTTCCGATCCTCCGGAATCGTCAGCAAAATCGCCGTTACCCCGTTAAGCGCAAAGTAAACGCACCAGGCCTCTGTAACTCTCCTGCAGTACCTCCGGAAAAATTCCGTGCGTTCCTCCGGCGGTGTTTTCAGGGAGGCGATCTTTTCCACCAGAGGCGTCCGGCCCCCTTTCAATGTTCTCCCGAAAAACCATAAAAGCCCGAAGCTCACGAGAGCGGGGTAAAACAGCATGAGCTCCTGGGACATCCGGAGAAGGGAGGCCGCTCCCATGAACAGCGCCGCCGCCAGAATTACGGTATTGATATCCCGGGAATCCCGGCCGCTCAGAAAAACTCTGATCCCCGCCAGAAGGAGCAGGAGCAACGCCGGCCCCAGTCTGTCCTGGATTTTCAGGCCGTAATAAACATAAAAGGGATAGCAGAGAGAGCCGCACCAGAAGATAATCCTGAGAAAGATCCTGAGGGCTTTCCCATGCCTCCGATCCGAATCCCGATTCGGATCTGCTTTGGCAGACTCCCCCTCCTGAGTCACGGTCATGATCCCGCGCCTTCCGGGTTTCTGAAGATGAGAGAGGTATTAACCCCGCCGAAGGCAAAATTGTTGCTCATAACATATTCCGTCCGGAGATCAAGTCCGCTCCCCCGGATATAGCAGAGATCTCCGATGGCGGGATCGGGATTACTGAGATTGAGATTCGGGGCAAACCACCCTTCCCGCTGCATGAGAATCGTCATGGCTGCCTCCAGAGCTCCGGCCGCCCCCAGAGTATGCCCCATATAGCTCTTGAGGGTAGCTACCGGGATATGGCTCCCGAACACCCGGAAGGTGGCAGATCCCTCGGCGAGATCCCCCTGCTCGGTGCCGGTGCCGTGCGCGTTCACATAGCCGATATCCCCAGGAGAAAGGCCGGTGTTTTTAAGGGCCAGCCGCATGCACTTCTCCATCCCCGGAGATGAAGGACTGGTAACATGGGTGGCATCCGCATTGGTGGCAAAGCCGCATAATTCCGCATAGATCCGGGCGCCCCGCCTCCGGGCATGTTCGTACTCCTCCAGAACCAGCATGCCGGCGCCTTCGCCTGCCACAATACCGTCCCGGGATACATCAAAGGGCCGGGGGGCGCGTTCCGGATCCCGAGTGCTCGAGGTGGCAAAGAGAGCATCAAAGACCCCCACGGTGAGAGGATTAAGCTCCTCGGCCCCTCCGGCCAGCATGATATCCTGAGCGCCGCATTTAATGGCTTCGTAAGCATAACCCAGAGCCTGAGATCCCGAAGTGCAGGCGGTGCTGGCGGCAATGATGCGGCCCGTGATCCCGAAAAACAGCGAAATATTCACGGCGCAGGTATGGGGCATGATCTGCACATAGGTAGTGGCATTCAGATTTACCGTATCCTTTTCAGAAACAAAGGCCGCTACGTCCTTAAGGCCGGATATGGTTCCCGCGGAGCTTCCGGCAGCAACCCCCATAGTGCCGTCGGTAAGCTCGGGACTGTCCAGAAGTCCGGCATCGGAGAGGGCCTTTTCGGAAGCGGCCACCGCCATAATGCCGATCCGTCCCATGGAACGGGTTTTCTTCCGGGGATAATGCGGGAGCTCCTGCGTTACCGGGGCCCCGAGAACGCAGGTCATGTTCCGGTATTCCGAAAGCTCCGGAAGTACCCGGACAGCGTTCTTGCCGGAGCGGAGAAACTGAAGCACCTCTTCGGGATCCTGTCCCAGAGGAGAAATCATTCCGATTCCGGTTACCGCAACCCGGCGCATTTCCGCTCCCGATCTTCCGCTCTCAAGCCCGTCCGTCAGCATCCCCATCAGCACATTCCTCCGTTCACACTGATAACCTGTCTCGTAATATATGCCGCATCCCGGGAGCAGAGGAAGGCGATGGTTCCGGCCACCTCCTCCGGATCCCCCAGCCGGCCCAGGGGCACCAGCGGGAGAGCATGTTCCCGCACCTCCTCGCTTACCATGCCGGTATCAATAACTCCCGGAGCCACGGCGTTCACGGTAATTTTTCTTTTGCCTAATTCCACGGCCAGAGACTTGGCCGCCGCAATAAGCCCTGCCTTGGCCGCGCTGTAATTCACCTGGCCTCGGTTTCCGGTAATTCCGGAAACCGAGGACACCACCACAATGCGCCCGCCGTCCCGGAGATGAATCATAGGCATAATGCAGGGGCGGAGGACATTGTAAAAGGAGCCCAGATCGGTATCCAGAACCTGCTGCCAGGCCTCATGCTCCATGGCCGGAAAGGCGGCATCCCGGGCAATGCCCGCATTAAGCACCACTCCCCAGTAGGCTCCGTGAGCCTGAATGTCTTCGTTAAGAGCAGTTTCGCACGCCTGAGTGTCCGCCACGTCGAAGGAAATCACCCGGGCCTCCCGCCCCTGCTCCCGGATCTCCCGGGCCAGGTTTTCCGCGTTTTCCCGGTGCGTCCGGCAGTGCAAAACCACTGAAAAGCCGGCCCCCGAAAGCCGCCTTGCTGCGGCGGCTCCGATTCCGGTGCCGGCTCCGGTAATGAGAATCGTCCGATTCCTGTTTTCCTCAAAAGCGGTATTCATTTTTCTGCCCCTCCTGAAGGCTTCTCCGGATCTGTCTCCCCGGCATCCCCGGCACCGATTACGGAAATCCGTCCGGAGGCCACGATTTGCCTGTTGTCATGCACAGCCACGCCGTCATCTGCGGCCCAGCTGTCCTCAGGAGCCCCGGCTGAGGCAAAGACCTCGACATTCATAATCACAAAGTTCTCATCCTTAAGCTCCCGGGAGACGGAAATCAGAAGGCGCTGCCCCGCCGGGAAGGCTCCCCGGCGCCTGATCTGAAAACCCCGCACCGAAAGCAGAAGCGCCCGGGTCATAGGGGGCTCCCCCCGAAGCATCCGGCAGACTCCCAAAACCGCGGCGCAGCCCTGAGCCATGACCTCCATAATAACATGAGACGGCAGGGAGCCATCGGGATTGAGTCCGGCCATGGGACGATCCCCGGGCACATAGAAGGCCTCGCCGGATTCCAGCTCGGGATCCGCAAAGATGACTTCGTCGATCATCAGCATGGGAGGCCGGTGGGGAATATAGCTGCCGAATTCCGCGGGAGTGAAATGCGATTTTTTCATAGGGAAAACACCAGAGAAACATTGTTGCCGCCGAAAGCAAGGGAATTCGACATGACGTAAGGTCTTTCCGCATACCGTCCGGGAACGGTCACGAGATCGATATCCGGGAACTCCTCCCGGTAATCCTCCTCCCGGTAGTCATGCCGGGGCAGCATGGCTCCCCGGAGCACGAGAGAGGACACAAAGGCTCCCATAATGCCGGCAGCGCCAAGGGTATGGCCGCAGAGATGCTTGGCGGAGGATACCGGCACCCGGCCCCCCAGAAGATCTCGGGCCACCCGGCCCTCCATGGCGTCATTGAGGCGGGTGCCGGTGCCATGAAAGTGAAGATACCCGAGATCCTCCGGTTGAATTCCGGCCATGTTAAGGGCCTTCGTCATAGCCGCCCGGGCCATGGTTCCCGTGGGCTCCGGTGCGGAAATGTGATGGGCATCGGAGGTGGCTCCGCAGCCCAGAAGCCGGAGGGGCTTCTCCTCCAGAGGCTCCCGGGTCAGAAGAGCAATGCCGGCGCCCTCCCCGATATTGATGCCATCCCGCTCCCGATGAAAGGGCCGGGTATGCTGCAGGGACAAAGCTCCCAGAGCATAGAATCCCGAAATGCTGATGGCGCTGAGAGAATCCGCGCCTCCGGCAATAACCGCATCGCAGATCCCGGCCTTAAGAAGATCCCGGGCGCTGATAAGGGCCCGGGCGGAGGAGGAGCAGGCTGTGGCCACGGTGTAGCAGGGGCCCTTAGCCCCCAGAAAGCGGCCGATTAAGGCGGACACATTGCCCACCTCGTAGGAAAGAGAGCTGAATTTCACCGGCCTTCCGGCGGCCATATCAGCCCGGCCCGCCTTTTCCACATCGCTGATGGCCGAGGTGGAGGTGCCCAGCACCACGCCGATGCGGGAGGCCCCGTAACGCCGGAACGCCGTATCCGTGAGATCCCGGATCTGATTAAGGCAATGCATGAGAAGAAGGCTGTTCCGGCAGTCAGGCTCTTCAGGAGAGTCCAAAGGAAAGGAGATCTCCCCGAAATCAGCGGCCAGATCTCCGGGAAGATAGCCCTTAAGTCTTGTGAAACCGGGAGCGCGGTTATCTCTGAGAGACCTTTCCGCTTCCTCCCGATCCCGCCCCAGAGCCGAAATAGCAGTAAGACCGTTTAGATAAATCATCCGCGCTCATCCCTGTGAAATCAATTCCCGCTTTCCGCCATTTACACCGCAGCTACACCGCATTCCCCTGCTGTTCCGCTCCTTCCTCCGCCGGTTCCTGATAGCTGAGCAAAAGCGCCAGAACAAATACCGCCAGAAGCCCCAGAGCCAGCGCGCTCCCGAAGGCGGCCAGTGCCCGGGTGCCTGAAAACGCCAAAGCCCCGAAGGCGGCCTCGGTGGTAAGCCAGGAAGCCAGAAGCGCCCGCCGCCGTTCCCGGATGGCGGCGGGAGAGGCCGAATGCATAAAGATGCAGTAATCCGCCCCCAGCCCCAGAATCATAAAAAGAGCCAGCGCGGAAAAAAGGCAGAAATAGCCTCCGGAAAGGAACCGCGCCGCTATCAGCCCTCCGGAAAGTCCGCCCAGCACCGGAATCAGAAAACCGGTAACCACTCTCCGGCCCATAAAAAACGTGAGAACGGTCAGCGCAACCAGAAACGCCCCCAGCAAAACCCGGGTCAATTGTATCCTAAAATCCCGAAAAGCATTATTCCACTCTGTCTTTTTATCTAGTCGTTTCACATTTCCCCGGGCCAGAAACTCCCTCTCGAGAACAGGCCTGATTTCAGGATCGCCTGATGTTCGCAAAAGTGCGGCATCAGCGGGGAACAGCCGGGAAAACACTGCGGGAATTACAGGATCTCCCCGCGCGGCAGCAAGCTCCGCCGCAATATCGGAAGCAGTCTCCAGGGGGATCCCCTGCTCGCTGTAGGCTTCCAGAAGCGCCGGAAGGGCCGCCCGGTACCTCAGAATGCTCTCTTCCGCAGTGCTCCGGGAGGGCACGGCAGCGCAGGGGAAAAGCGCGGCTTTTTTGAGATCCTGAGGCAGACTGTCCCGGATCTCCTCGCAGGTCTCCAGAGCCGCTTCGAGATCCCGGCCGCTTATAAGGTACCAGGACACCTCCCCGGAATGCACCATAAGCTCTCTTATCTGACTGTCCATCTCCGTGAGAACGCCGTCCCGATCCTGCAGGCGGGACACCCGGTCATCCGGGGTAATTTCGGCGGCGGCATAAATCCCGGCCAGAATGAGCATAATGCCGCCGGAAAGCCCAAGATGGCGGCGGAGCCTCCGGGACATTTCCGGAAACCATCCCTTATCCTGTCCGGAAGCCGGAGTCCGCGCCCGGGAAGACCAGAAGGGAATAATCACAAAGATCGCCGTCAAAACCGCCAGGGAAAGAGAAACCGCCGCCATGAGAGCCACCTCCCGGAGCGCCGAAAGCGCGGTCAGGGTCATGGCAAGATAAGCCAAGATACTGGTAATCCCCGAAGCGATAAGAGCTCTTGCGAGCTGGTTCCGGGCCGCCGGGTTCCCCGGCTCCCGGAACATAAACGAATGAATAAGATAATCAGCGCATATGCCGATAAGGGCGGCGCCCATCCCCAGGGCGATGACATGAAGATGGCCCAGAAAGAGCAGAACGGCGCCGAGGCCGCCCCCCAGAAACAGCGCCAGAAAAAACACGGTGCCCAGAAGCTCCCGGATCCCCCGGAAAAGGCAAATGAAAATAATGACAAGAACAATTACGGAAAATCCTCCGATACGGCTCATGTCGGAAACGGAATTTTCGTAAGCGCGGGTCTCGTAGAAAAAACCTGACAGAAAAGAGAGACGAATACCCTGCTCCCGGAGCCTCTCCTTCTCCTGAAAAAGCTCCTCCAGAAGCCGTTTCCCCCGCTCTCGGGAGATCCGCTGTCCCGGGGCGATGCTCCCGGAAAGAAGGAAATGCTTCTGCCTCTCCCGCTCTAAATAAAGAAATCCCTGTTTGTCCCGGCTCACGTCCCCGAGAAAGCTTCCCGAAAACTGTCCTGAAAGATGCCGCATAATAAGAAAGGGATCCCGCCGGTATTCCAGATCCGTAAGACCGCCGAAGGGACTGTATACGGCCTCGAACACCGCTTCCCTGAGTTCCGTGTCATTTTTGAAATAGGGAGGATAGCGATAACGATTATCAAAGAAATATTTGCCGGCAGCTTCGAGAACAGCGGCATCCTCCAGGACGATTTCCGGATACTGCCGCAGGATCTCCTGCGTCCGGGAGAGAGCCTGCCGTAACGGCGCATAATCCCTCTCCGGAGAACTCCCGCCCGCTTCCGGAGTCTCCCCGAAATCAGGAATGCTATCCGCCATAACAATGATTTCCCGGGAAAGAGCCTCCGGTACCCCGAGATCTCCCGGGCCCTGCTCCTCCGGGAGCAGCGCTGCCAAATCAGCAGTGATGATCTCCGGTTTCATAAGGGAGGCGGTAAATCCCAGCATTGTCAGAATAAGAGCCAGCAGGATCACCCCCGCGGCCCGCGCCACCGCCCTTTTGCTGGCAAATCCGATATCAGCGGCCATGGCAGAGAGCTTCCAGAGAATGATCTGACAGCTTTTTCGGAAGATCAGCTGCAGCAGAGGAAGGAGAAGCCAGGGTCTCCGCAGCAGCCGTTCCGGAAGCAGCTGCTCCGAAGGTTATTCTGGTATAGCCGCCCCCCTCCTCGGCAATGCTGATGCCGGTAATCCGGGACTGCTCCGCCGTAATGGCAATCTCTTTTACTATCCGGGAAATGCCGGGATCCCGGGGAATAAGGGTGATAATGCGAGGGTCTCCAGAAGATGAGCCCTCCGAAGCACCCGTCTCCCCTTCGGCAGCATCAGGGGGCGCGCCTTCCGGAGCAACACGGATCTCATACTCGCTTTCCAGAGCGGCCTCATTTCCGGAAAGAAGCCCCATAAAGGCCTGCATGCTTTTGGCGAAAAAGGGATGGGGCGGAGCGCTTCGCACCGATTCCGGCACCGCATAACGGTCAGGATCCCTGATGCCGGCGGGGGTGATGAGCCAGGTCTGCGGCCGGGGCTTTATCACCGTCCAGCAGATCCCCTGTCCGGGAAATACCAGAGCCTCCCCTTCGGAAAACACCGATTTCCGGGGACCGGGAAGATACTTTTCCATAACGAAGAGCGCTTTGTGGGGGGCGGCATCCCTGAAGACGGCGGAGGCGGAGATCGGAACAGCGGAGGCCGGATCTGTCCCCCAGAACAGCAGCGCCGGCAGCAGAAATATAGCCGGGGTTCTCCGTGAAATAAGGCTTTTAAGGCCTTTTAAGAGAAAGAAATTTTTACCGAAAGAAAGCATTCTGGTTTCCTCGCCCCCTTCATAATCATACCGGCGGCGTTTTATCCGCCATTCATATGCTCGCCGCAGAATGAGATTGTACTTCATTTCAGATTCATAAGATCCCTCTCTCAAACGCGGACTCTGCCAGCCTGTCGGAAACCATCCTCCTTCCTGCTCCGTTATTTTCCGTAATTCTCCCCGCCGTCAATCTTCGTCCTGTTCTGCCCGGCTCAGTTCTAACCGCTCAAAGCCGCAAGGGGTTCATCCATTTTTGGTATTTTTTAAATCTTTATCAAGCAGGTTATCGCGATCCTCATTAAACCTGATCATGGCATGGAGCTTTGCGAAAACCGCATGACTAAACTAAAGGCTTCGTTTCCTTGATTTTTGGTAAAATACGATTTGCTGCAACACCATCATAAATTTCCCATTAGCCCCGGAGACCAAACATGAGAATTAAATATCGCAGAATTGTGAGAAATGAAAATAATGTTATTGTCTCCGGAACTGCCTTTTTGGTTGAAAATTTCTACAAACCAAATCCGCAAGGCAACCGCAAGGGGAATCATTCCAGACAGGAGGTGGTGGAACGTCTCGGCAAGGTGCTCTGGATTGATCCCGAAGACCAAATGAAGGGGATTTTTAACTCTCCCGCCCGGGGGCTTGTGCACTACGATTTAAGCCGGGACTGCTTCACCGAGGTGTCCCCGAATGATGAAAGACTTGCCGGTGTCCGGATTAAGAAAGAAGAAATCTGTCTTCATGCCAGCTTCGGCAGCACCTACCTGTTTTTTTCCGAGCTTTGCAAAACGCCTCTCATGTCAGTGCTCCGCCAATCCTTCGGAGAAAATAACCGCCTGTATCAGAAGGTTCTGGCCCACGTGGCTCACGATTGCCTCAAAATCAATGACAGCATTAAATGCGGGGATTTTCTGAAGCAGGATATGCTTTCCGGCATTCTTGCGGATCTCAGCTGTAACGAGCTCAATGCTGATTATCCCTATTTTCAGGAAATGGCCGCTGACGATCTCAGGACGCGCTTCTTCAAAGCTCTGGTAACAGAGATGAGAAAGAAAGATCCGGAATTTGGCCAGGGCTGCTATGCTGATTCCCTGCCCCTGCCCGACGGATCTTCTGATAACCCCTTTAATGCCCTGAGCGCTCAGGGAACCGACGGCGTTCAGATACCGGCAAGACTGGCGCTGGTTCTTGATATCCGGACAAACATTCCGCTGTGGTTCGAGATTATCCCGGCCAATTCCCTGGATGAACGCATTCTTCAGTCTGTCAGCAGCAAGGTCAAGGAAGCCTTGGATGTTACCATTTCCAGGTTTGCCCTGGGGGCCGGATATGCGCGGAAGGAGCGGTCTGGCGTACCGTCCCGAGATCGCCCCATATGCCCTGGGGGCCGGATATGCGCGGAAGGAGCTCTTTCAGGAATTTAACCGGAACAGCTTCGCGGCAAAGGACAAAAACGGCATTATCCGGGAGAGAACTCTTCTGGCGGGAATGCCGGCTTCCGCCCCTTATCCCCATCACGAACTCTATGAAACCTGCAAACCTGATATCAGCAATGTCGAGTACCTTTTTGACCATGAGCATCATACCTTCTTCGGAAAACGTGTTGCAATCACTCTGTTTGATCAGCCTGAGTACGCCTATGTTTATGTTGACAAAACCCAGGCGGATAATCTGATTCGAAACTGGAGGGAGGATCATTGGGAGGAATGGACTGGTTTAACATATTCCCAAAAGGAATGGTATCAGGTTATGCATGGTTTCTTCGTACTCATCGGAAACCGGGAAGCTCCTCCGAAAGAAGCTCTAAGAGATTACCGTAACCGGGTTCGCACAGAGAGCTATCTTCATGATACAAGGGCTTATCTTAAAACGCTTCCTCCGGAGCAATGGAATAAAGAGACCGTGAAAGGCAAGATCTTTCATGACGTCATTGAAACCATAATGTACCGCGCCTTTGAAAAGAGCGTTGCTCCCGCCAATATGACTATGTCAGAACTGAATGCCAATCTGGGAGGCTGGGGCTGCCTCCGGAAAGCAGCAGATACCCTGCTGGAGCTGGACACTCCAGGTTTTCGGGCAGAGGAGGCTCTTTACAGACTGGGCTATGTCATTCCGGGCCGCATCGATTCAGAAGATCTGCGTCAGGCGATCTTTGCAGGCATTCCCATGAGCAAAATTCCGGTAACACAGCGCAAAAAGCGGTATACGGCAAAAGAATCCCGCGCTCTGTCTCCTGAAGCGCAGCGGGAAATTCAGGAAATGGAAAACCGGAACCTTCTGATAAAAAACGCCGAAAACACCATGAAAAAGGCGGTTGCGAAAGCGGAGAAGCAATTTCTCAAGGCTGAAGAAAAGGCCCGGGCCGCCCGTGACAAGGCTCTGAAAACAGCGCAGGAAAGGATTGCGAAACTGCGGGACAGCTATGACCGCAAAGAGGTTGCTGCAAAGGATTGCGATAAGGTGATGGCAGAGATGGCGGACATGACAGACGCCGCCAGAAAAGCCTGCGAAAAAAAACTGGAAATGGCCAAAGAGATCCTTGCTAAGGCAAAGAGAGAAGCCCTGGCTGAATACGAACAAACTGTTAAAGCTGCAGGGCCGCAACCTAATTAAGCATGGCAAGCGCAAAGAGCATCAGCGCGTGATTGAAAAGGCGCAGGATATTTTTAGGAGCGGGAGATAATTGGCATCATCGGTCTGTTATTAAGTACAACTTTCCCAACCCTTTTGA
>DFFT01000102.1 GCA_002372325.1 Succinivibrionaceae bacterium UBA3769
TATCAGGATCTCCTGAGACTTTCCGTAGCCACTGCCGGCAACGACCACAGACTGGGCGCCAACGAGGCTCCTCCGGCCATCATCTCCATCTTCCTGGGGGATGAACTTAACGCCATCCTGGAAGCCATTGAGTCTGATACCCCGTATCACGACAAGGAAAAAAAGCTGATTAAGCTGGGCGTTGACGTGCTGCCGAGATTTGCCCGGGATACCACCGACAGAAACCGCACCTCTCCGTTCGCCTTTACCGGGAATAAGTTCGAGTTCCGCAGCCTGGGTTCCTCCAACAGCATCGCCTGCGCCAACATGATGCTGAACAGCGCCGTGGCCGAATCTCTCAAGATCTATGCCGACAGACTGGATCAGGCCGAAGACTTCGAAAAGGCTCTTCATGACATGATTAAGAAGACCATTCATGATCATAAGAGAATCATCTTCAACGGCAACGGCTATGACGCTGCCTGGGTCAAGGAAGCCACCGAAGTAAGAAAGCTTCTGAACTACCCCACCACCCCGGACTGCATGCCGCACCTCCTGGATGAAAAGAACGTGAAGATGCTGATCTCTCATAAGGTGTTTAACGAAGCCGAGCTCCATTCCAGATGCGAGATCATGCTGGAAAACTACTGCAAGCAGGTGTGGATCGAAGTAAACACCGAGCTGATGATGGCCCGCCGCATGATTCTCCCGGCAATTTCCGGCTATGCGGACAAGCTTTCAGGCACCGCCGAGAAGAAGAAGGCTCTTAACGGCTCTCTGGAATGCAAGTACGAGAAGTCCGTTGTGGACACCCTTTCCAATCTGGCCGATCTCATCTTTATGAAGGCCGAGGAGCTGGAAAAGGCTGCCGAAAGCATTAACGGCACCGAGGATGTCATCAGGGAAAGTCAGCTTATCCGCGATGAAATTCTTCCGAAGATGCAGGATCTCCGCAGTCTCGCTGACAAGGCCGAGCTCTATGTGGCAAGAGATTACTGGCCGCTCCCGTCCTATGGCGAAATGCTGTTCTCGGTGAAGTAAACCGCTGCGGCAGGGAAACCGTCCGGCGAAGTAAACCGGCTCGGCAAGGAAAAGTCTGTTTTCTTCCGATAAGCGGAATAAAAAGCGGAAGAAACAGCAGAAAAAGCATTGGGAATTTGAGGCGCGGGGAATCGCTGCCCGGGAAAGCAGACCCGGGGCGTCAGACGCTGAATCAAATTCCCATATTTTTGAGGGATTCTATATGTGTTGTATATTTTCAGTTTGCGGCCCTTCCCTGGATCTTGAAGAGCTGAAAAAAGCCATGCTGAAAAGCGTGTCCCGGGGCCCGGATGACGCCAGAGCCATCAAGGCCGGGGACGGCCTTATGGGCTTTCAGCGGCTTTCCATCATGGGACTCACTCCCGAAGGCATGCAGCCCTTTGAGCTTAAGGGAAGCTACTCTGTGTGCAACGGCGAGATCTACGGCTTTGCCAAAATCAAAAAGGAGCTCATAAAGCTGGGTTATCAGTTTGCGAGCGACAGCGACTGCGAGGTGCTCCTCCCCATGTACCAGGAGTATGGCGTAAAAATGTTCGCCATGCTGGACGCCGAGTTTGCCTGCGTCATTTATGATGCAAAGAATAACAAGTGGATCGCCGCCCGGGATCCCATCGGGATTCGGCCTTTGTATTACGGCTATACCAAGGCTCATGACATCGTGTTTGCCAGCGAGCCCAAGTGCCTCACGGATCTTACCGAAGGGAAAATTTTCCCGTTCCCGCCGGGACACTATTATGAAGACGGCAAATTTGTGAGCTACTCAGATATCGCCAGGCCGGATGAAAGCCTCCGGGATTCGGAGCTTGACACCGTATGCGCCAAAATCAGAGATCTCCTTATTGCCGGAGTGGAAAAGCGCCTCGTGGCCGATGCCAAGGTGGGCTTCCTCCTTTCCGGAGGGCTGGATTCCTCTCTCGTGTGCAGCATCGCCGCAAGAAAGAGCGAGCATCCCATTAAGACCTTTGCCATCGGCATGAGAGAGGACGCCATTGACCTCAAATACGCCAAGCAGACCGCCGAGTACCTGAAGGCCGATCATACCGAGGTCATTATTACCAGAGACGATGTGATAAACTCTCTGGAGCATGTCATCTGTCTTCTCGGCACCTATGATATCACCACCATCCGGGCCAGCATGGGCATGTACCTTCTTTGCAAGGCCATACATGAAAACACCGACTTAAGAGTGATTCTCACCGGTGAGGTTTCGGATGAGCTTTTCGGGTACAAGTACACCGATTTTGCCCCCTCGGCCGCTGCGTTCCAGAAGGAAGCGGAAAAGCGGGTCAGAGAGCTTCACATGTACGATGTGCTCCGGGCAGACAGATGCATTTCGGCAAACTCCTTAGAAGCAAGGGTTCCCTTCGGAGATCTGGATTTCGTGCATTACGTGATGTCCATTGATCCCGAGATGAAGCTTAACCGCTATAACAAGGGCAAATACCTCCTCCGTCATGCCTTTGAAGGCCTTGACTATCTCCCCCCGGAAATTCTCTGGCGGGAAAAGGCGGCGTTTTCCGATGCGGTAGGCCACTCCATGGTGGATCACCTCAAGGCTTATGCGGAAGAGCAGTATGATGCGCAGGAGTTTGAGGAAAAACGCCGGAAATATAAGCACGCCATGCCTTTTACCAAAGAATCGTTGCTGTATCGGGAAATTTTTGAAAAATATTACCCGGGGCAGTCTCACATGATCGCGGACTTCTGGATGCCCAACAAGGAATGGGAAGGCTGCAATGTGAACGATCCCTCGGCCCGGGTGTTATCTAACTACGGAAACAGCGGGAAGTAACAGTCAGGAAATAACTGAAACCGGGACTGGAAATCACAGCAGCAGGCAATAACAGAAGCGGGAAATATCAGAAAAAACGGCAAATGATAATCTCTGCCGCGGTAATCTGAGCCTTTCCTTCTTGCAGGATCTGAGGCCGGCCCCCGGGATAACACGGGCTTCCGGGGCGCCCGGGCTTTCAGATACGGGATAACTGATTACAGCTGTAATTGCTTACTGCCCCCTGAACCGGAAACCCGGTGATACAGTGGTACAGTGGTACAGTGATACATTGCCACCGCGATACTGTGATGCTGTAACGCTGCGGCAACGCTGTGAATTGCGCTGCCCGGACACCGGACAACCCTGGGGACACCAAGGGAAAAGCCATTAAAAAGCTATACAAGAGACGACAAGTATGAAATTTACCAAGATGCAGGGCTGCGGAAACGACTATGTTTATGTCAACGGAGCCGAGGTAAACTTTTCTCCGGAAAAGAAATCCGAGATTGCGAAAAAGCTCTCCGACCGGCATTTCGGAGTGGGCGGGGACGGGGTGATTTTTATAAATCCCTCCCAGGAAGCCGATTTTGAGATGGAAATGTACAATGCCGACGGCAGCAGAGGCGAGATGTGCGGAAACGGCATGCGCTGTGTGGCTGTATACGTTTACTGCAAAGGATTAACTGACAAAAAGGAATTTAACGTTGTTTCCGCCGGCAAGCTCAAAAAAATCCGGCTGGATGTCGACGAATCAAGTCCGGAAAGAAAAGTTAACAGCGTTTCCGTTGACATGGGGCTCCCCATTCTGGAAGCTGCGGACGTCCCTGTAATAAGCGACAAAAAGACGGTGGTAAATGAACCTATTGAAGTCGCAGGCAAGGTTTATCATCATACCTGCGTCTCCATGGGAAATCCTCATGCCGTCATCTATGTGGCTGATACGGATAACTTCCCTCTGGAAAGCTTAGGCCCCCTTTTTGAAAACCATCCCTCCTTCCCGAAGCGGGTGAACACGGAGTTCATTCAGATCATTGATCGTAAGAATGTCAAAATGCGCGTCTGGGAGCGGGGCACCGGGGAAACCCTGGCCTGCGGCACCGGAGCCTGCGCCACGGCAGCAGCCGGGGTTCTTAACGGCTGCACCGACAATGAAATCACGGTTCATTTGCTGGGCGGCAAGTTAAAAATCCGCTGGGACGGCCCGGGGCATCCCGTGTATATGACCGGCCCTGCCGAATTCGTCTTTGAAGGCGAAGTGGCAGTGTAAAGCGCCGGGAGAAGTCCGGGGATTTACCGGAATGGCCGGGAAACCGCAGGGAAACGGCAGAAAACAGGACTAACCGGCTGGGAAACAGCCGGGAAATAGCAGGAACAGCCGGCCGGAAAACTCCGGTTAATGGCAGAAACAGCCGATCCGGGACAGCAGGTCTGGAATGGCAGACCGGAAAAATCCGGCCGGGAACAGTTTAAGGAACAATTAAGGGACTATTTAAGAATAGTTAACAAGGATAAGGGCGGAATCAACATGGCAGCGATAAATGAAAATTACCTCAATTTGCAGGGATCCTATCTTTTTCAGACAGTGGCGCGGAAGGTGCGGGAATTTGAAGCCGCCAATCCGGAGTCTAAGCTTATCAAGCTCGGCATCGGCGACGTTACCCAGCCCATTGCTCCTGCGGTATTAAAGGCCATGCACAAGGCTGTCGATGAAATGGGGGATGCCGGTACCTTCCGGGGCTACGCTCCGGATCTCGGCTATGACTTTCTGAGAACCGCCATTGTCGAAAACGAGTATAAGAAGAGAGGCATCGATATTGAGGCGGATGAAATCTTTGTCTCTGACGGCGCCAAGAGCGACTGCTCCAATATCCAGGAAATCTTCGCTCAAAATGACTTAGTGGCCGTCTGCGATCCTGTTTATCCGGTATATGTGGATTCCAATGTCATGGCCGGACGGTCAGGTGCCTTTGATCCCGAAAAGAAGCTCTACAGCAAGCTGATTTACATGCCCTGCACCGAGGCAAACGGGTTTGTCCCGGATTTTCCGGAAAAGAAGCCGGATCTGATTTACCTGTGCTTTCCGAACAACCCCACCGGTGTTGCCATTACCAGGGACAGGCTGCAGGCCTGGGTAGACTATGCCCTGAAGGTCGGCGCGGTCATTCTTTATGACGCCGCCTATGAAGCCTATATCAGCGATGACGCCCTGCCCCATAGCATCTATGAATGCAGCGGCGCGGAATACTGCGCCATTGAGTTCAGATCGTTTTCCAAAAAGGCCGGCTTTACCGGTTTAAGACTGGGCTTTACCGTGATCTCCAAGAAGCTTAAGCTGCACGATAAGTCTGTGCATGCTCTGTGGGCCAGAAGACACGGCACCAAATACAACGGCGCTCCGTACATTATCCAGAGAGCGGGAGAAGCGGTTTATTCAGAGGAGGGAGCTCAGCAGATACAGGCCCAGATCGCCACCTATATGAATAATGCCCGGTATCTTAAGACATCTCTTCATGATGCCGGCTACACCGTTTACGGCGGAGAAAACGCGCCCTACATCTGGTTAAAGACTCCTGACGGATTGTCGAGCTGGGACTTCTTTGATCTTCTTCTTAACAAGGTCGGCATCGTGGGCACTCCGGGTTCGGGCTTCGGGCCTAACGGGGAGGGATTCTTCAGACTCACGGCCTTTGGGACTTATGAAAACAGCGTGGAAGCAATAAGGAGAATTAAGACTCTGTAGCTCTGCTGCTGCCAAAGGCGATCTGACAGCGTATGTATGCGCTGAATGCGCAGAAACGCAAAGGCGCGTTACAGGAACCGGATGCTCTGACAAGGAAATCTGCGCTGCCAGAAATGCTGGCTGACAGATAAAGCAGCGCTGATTTTTACTTAAATTCCCCGCCCGGAAATACCGGCTACGGGGGATATCCACGTGGCCTTCATTGTTATGCGCTCCTTATGGGGATTCAGCAAAGCCCCTTCCGGAAAATCCTGTTACGCATTGATTCCCCTGGCTTCCAGCTTCCCTTACTGGCTCCGCCACCTTTCTTACTTGCCGTCCTCTGTTTTCCGGTATTTACCGCCGTCTCCTCCTTATCCCCGTCTCCTGTTCTCAGCATCAGGCCCTGCCTTCCAAAATGCTATAATTGCATGGCAGCAGGGAAAACAGAAAGGCGGCACTTATGGATCTAAGACACATTCGCTATTTTATAACGGCAGCGGAAGAGCTTAATATCACCAGAGCCGCAGAAAAGCTCCATTTGTCCCAGCCCCCGTTAAGCAGAGCTCTCATGGAGCTTGAGGATGAGCTGGGCTGCGTTCTCTTTATCAGAGGCAAGCGGCATCTCACATTGACTGCCGAAGGTCTGGCTTTTAAGAGAAGAGGAGAGCAGCTGTTAACCCTGGTGGACATGACCAAGGCGGAAATATCCGAAATGCAAAACGGCATCAGCGGCACGCTTTATATCGGTCATGTTGACAGCAACGGCCCCACCCTGGTGGCGGAGTGGATCGAATCCTTTAAAAAGCTCTATCCCAATGTGACGTACAACCTGTGGTGCGGCAATGTGGATGATCTGACAGACCGCCTGAAGGCCGGCCTTATAGATCTTGCGATTACCATGACTCCCACCAATACCGATTTGCTGGACGGGTTTAAGGTGTTTTCAGA
>DFFT01000111.1:0-13739 GCA_002372325.1 Succinivibrionaceae bacterium UBA3769
GAGCCGGTGTAGGGGGACAACGACTCTGGGGAGCAGAATTTGTCAGAGCAGGATTTAAACTGGAACTTTGCCGGAACGCAGCCGCTCCCGGTGTCTGCGGAAATCCTGAAATATTCGTCTTCGTTGCCTTCATCATTGTATTTGTTTATGAAGTGCACCTTGCCGATTTTGAGATTATTACAGCGATCCTTTCCTTTGGCGTCCTTACAGTTTAAAGTAAATCTAAAGTTATGGGCATTTACAGCGGTACCGATATAAATATCCCGTTTTTCCAGGAATTTGTCCTCGTCAAGATGTGAAATATCCAGAGTGAGCGTGTAAGACACATCGGCGGTGCTGAAAACCAGCCGGCGTTCATTGTCGATGATATCTTCGTTTCCGGAAACCGGAATCGTGGCACTGTAGTTTAGGTCATGATTGGCGATGGTGATTTCCGGATGACCGTTGAAATTAATCTTGACGGTGTGGTTGGCATGTAAGAGACCACCGTAGATTCGTTCAACAGAATTTTTCTGATCATCTGGATCTTGCCAGTCTTCAAACATGGTGTTGGGGAGCCATAAGTTGCTCCCCAAGATGTCGATTAAATCGGGGCCTTGTATATTGAATAAAATGGGGCCTTGTATACGCTGATCATTCCGGGGAAAATGTATGAGTGAATTGTTGCCGGATCTGTTGATTTTGGTATATTCTAGTTTTTTGAAATGCCAGGGATTAAATTCATCGACATTGGCCGATTCTGTTTCCTGATGCCAGTTATATACGTAGCGGATGTTTCCGGCTTTGATTTCCGTCAGCACCGGAATATTGACATAAAACGTAGGGTCTTTAAAATGGTCACTGGTGCTTCCCTGCAGTGTCTGACTGAAACAGGCATCGTAAACATCATGTACATACTTTTCCCGGGCAGCGGGTTTTCCAACGAAATTATCTGCGTTTTTGTTACGAAAAGACAGCGCTTTAAGCTTTGATTCGCAATCCTGGGGATCAGCCATGGCTTCATTAATTAAGAGCGGTATCAGCAGTATTAAATAACAGGGAAAGCTACGCATGACTCACCTCGATTCTGCAAAATTCCTAAAAGCGTTCACCAGGATAATATCCGGGCTCCTGATCTGATTTCCGAAGCCGCGGAGAAGAACGGATATCCGCAAGGCAGCCTGCAAACCTGCCGGTAATACGGCCGCCATCTCTGAGTCTAGCAGCTTTTCAATAATTTAACTTTGAGTTTTGCGTTGTTTTTGCACTTTTGTGCCGCCCGCCCGAAAAAAATATGACGGTTACAGGCTTTCAGGATACTCTCCCCGTGAGATTCCGGCCGGAATCCCGGGAAGCCGGGCTCTCCGGGCTTTTCATGGAAAAGACTAATAGGATAAGAAAGAAGCAGAGAATAACGGCCCAAGACACGGTAAAAACAGGCGTGTTTTACTGAATAAAACTGTTCCTTGATGCACCATCTATAAGTACGGTCAGACCTGTTAAGCGCCGCTTCATCTAGGCTTCATCGTTTTCTGCGGCGCTGGCAGCCAGCATTTCTTTGAAACGACGGCTGATCTCAGAAATTGCCTTGCTCCAGATGACACTGGTGTCAGCTGCCTTCTGCTCTCTTATTATCACGTTCAGCATGTCCAGAAGCTTCATGCTGGACAGATCATAATCGAAGCCGGCAGCGATCCCCAGACAGAAACTGATAATATCATCCTCGGTTGCTAAATTGGGTGCCAGATCGGGCGCCGCATCAGGAGCGCTGCCAGTTTGCCCGGCGGATGCGGCGTTCCCGGCCGGTGATTGTTTCAGGCCGGCAGGCAAAACCGGTTCCGGAGTGATCGGATCCTTGCGTGCGCTGCTCTTTTGATTATCAGCATCCAGGGAAGAGATGATCACGGATTCCGGTTTTATGGTGTTCACGGGTTTTCTGTAATGGTGCTCAAAGTAGTAGCGGAGCTGCGTTCTGCTGGGCGCCGGCGCATCAGGATATTTCTTTTTCCACTCCTCAAGACTGCGCATGTACGCCTTTTCCAGAGATAAATGATTCTGGGTCAGCAGGTATTTCTGGCAGATCATTTCCAGATGCGCATTCATTTCCGGGGAACGCGGGCATTGTCCCTTGCGTCCGGAGGTACTGCATCCAGTTGCCCGGCCGCTTTCCGGAATAAGGGCGGTTACAGTGAGACCTTTCTTCCAGTAGGCCGCCAGGTTTCTTCTCAGCTTGATAAGCAGTTTTTTATCGCCGCCTGAAGCATCTCTGAAGGCCGCTCTTCTGGTAAGCGGGTCGTAAAGCCGGGGATCGCTGATAAGTTCCTTAATCGAGTCAAATCTGCTCTGCGCCCGTGCCATGATTTTTGGCGGAGGGCTGGACAGTCTGAGCTTCTCATAGGGATCCGGCATATGTTTTACCGTTCCGTTTTTGAGGGCTTCATCAAGCTTATCGGCAGGATAACTCTCCAGCGCCAGAGCATCCTGATGCAGCGGAAAAAGAATGAATTCACTGCCACTCCGACGGATAATCCGATAGGAGGCGCCGTCAATCTCCAAAACGCTGTTTATCATTGCTGTCATGGTCTCCTCGCCGTCTTTGTTTTCAGGTTATGTTATCTATGGGAAGGCACCGGTGTTTCTGACAGGGAAATGATCAAGCCGCATCCGCTGCGCAAAAGCCCGGCGCCGCTCAGGCGCTCTCCTTCGCAAGTATATTGGTGATGTTCCCGTCAGTCCGTCAGAAAGGTTATGACATATGTTAACAGTTTAATTTGGCAAATAGCAACAGGAATAAAGAAAAGGAGAAGAAGGACAGCACCGGGGTGATTATGGGTTATCATACCGGTATTGCAATGAACAGCGGACAGAAATATGAAGGAAATTACTGAAATCAGAAAAGAGGTTACCTTCAAAGAGGTTACTCCGGAGGAGGCGGGAGGCCGTCTCGACAATTATCTTATCAGGGAGCTCAAGGGAGTCCCCAAAAGCATGGTCTACCGCATTATCCGGAAGGGCGAGGTGCGGGTAAACGGCGGAAGAACCAAGCCGGAATACAAGGTCATGGCCGGAGATCGCATCCGCATCCCGCCGGTGAGGGTTTCGGATGCCCCGGTGGCGCTGCCGTCCCCCCGGCTTGACAAGGTGGCGGCTCTGGAAAACGCCGTGGTTTACGAGAATGACGGCCTTCTGGTGCTAAACAAGCCGGCCCATATAGCGGTGCATGGCGGGAGCGGTGTGGAATACGGCGTTATCGAGGCTCTGAGAGCGCTCCGGCCGGAACTCAGATATTTGGAACTGGCCCACCGGCTGGATCGGGAAACTTCAGGATGTCTGATTATCGCCAAGAAGAGAAGCGCCCTCCGGTTTTTGCATGAGGAGTTCCGGGAGAAGGAACTCAGCAAGCAGTATCTGGCTCTGGTTCCGGGAGTATTCAATAAAAGAGGCTGCACAGTCAGAGCTCCTTTGGAGCGCATCACCCTGGCCACGGGAGAACGGATTGTCCGGGTTAACGAGAATGCGGGCAAGCCTTCGGTTACGGAATTCCGGGTGCGTCAGGCCTTCCGGGACGCCACGCTCCTGGAATGCTTCCCGAAAACCGGCCGCACCCATCAGATAAGAGTCCACCTCGCGCATCTGGGTTTCCCGATCCTGGGGGACGAGAAGTACGGCCGGCGGGAAAACGATGCTCCCTTTGTTTCTCTGGGACTTTCCCGGATGTTTCTCCATGCCGAGAAGATAACGTTTCAGGATCCGGCAGTCGGAAAGACGGTTACCGTCACGGCTCCGCTGCCCCCGGAGCTTCAGGCTCTTCTGGAAAAGCTGGAACCCGCTGCCGCAGAGTGAGGAATGCGGCTCCGCGGCGTAAATGAGTGGGTTAGTTCTGTTAAGCCGGAAACCGGCTTAACAGAATGTCCCGGATAACAGCCAAAAACTGGAGCACACCGTCCAAAATAGCAAAGCAAATACGGAAACAATGCCAGCAGCGCAGGATTAAAATGGTGTAATGGGGAAGATGAAGAGAATCTGAGTGGTGGTCGCTATAGGGATCGAACCTATGACCTCCTCCTTGTAAGGGAGATGCTCTCCCAATTGAGCTAAGCGACCACTGGGAAATCTGTTCTGGTGGGTCCTTACGGGTTCGAACCGTAGACCAATTGATTAAGAGTCAACTGCTCTACCAACTGAGCTAAGGACCCGGAACAGTGCATCGCGTTTCGCAATGAGTGTATGATACGGTTTTTTAGGAATTATGCAAGAGATTTTTGAAAAAAAATGAACTTTTTTCGCTGAGAACGCTTTCATGACGGGCTTCGCCGCTGTGACCTCCGGATCTCCCGGCTTTATCAGGCGTTTTTGGGAAACGAATACCGGGGGAATGCCGCAGTTTTGTTCTTGATATCTGCAAGATACCGGCAAAACGCCGCCAGGACAGGATACCGGAACCGGACAAAGGGGATCACAGACGCCGCAAAAGCAAAAACGCTCTCTATCTGAAAAACAAAACTACGGGGAAGGAAGGGAAATAAACATTGAGTGGTGGGTCCTTACGGGTTCGAACCGTAGACCAATTGATTAAGAGTCAACTGCTCTACCAACTGAGCTAAGGACCCATTACAGAAGGGCTGTTCCTGAGAACAGTGCGCATTATATTCCTTTTTTCGGCGCTGGCAACACTTTTTTGCATTTTTTTATTTTTGAGCTGCCGTTCACCAGACGGACGGGATTATCCTTTTCCGCTCCTCAGGGAGGATTTCTCCCCGGTTATTATCCGTCTTTGGAACCTCCGGTTTTTGTTTGAATCTAAGCTGATGCTGTGGTAATTTTTCAGGGGCGGCCTGTCTGTCCGGGATCATGTCCGGAACGGAATTGCCGGATCCTGCTAAAAGACCGTGTTTCACGGACAACTTTTTTTCTGCGAGGCTAAATAAATGAAGCGCTTACTCAGAACCTGCGGCATTGCGGCCGCTGTAATCTCTCTGACTCCTTTTCTTCAGGCCTGCGGCGAATACGGCGCCGTGGACTGCTCCAGTCAGAAGACCTATGACCGCAGTCTGGCTGATGTGCTCGGTCAGATCGATGACCGGTATCCGGGACAGTCCCGGCAGGTGCGGCAGTATCTCCACGAGAAGTCCGAAGACGCTTCTATGGTTCAGGAGGTCTGCAACATGGATGCCGAGCATCTGGCCGCTCTGGTGGAAAAACGTAACGCCAGGGGAACCATGGAGCAGATTGCGGACAGCGTCTCCAGCAGCCTTGACGAAGCCGGAAAAGCCGTAAAGGACTTTTTCAGCGACGACGATGATGCTGCCGGAAAGGAGCAGCAGAAGCCCGCCAAGCCGAACACCGCTTCCGGCGCTCCCAAAAGCGAAATCGGCAAGGATGGCATTAAGACCTATACCGTGCCCCGGGTTGACTGCCGCTACGGTGACTTTTATCAGAAGAGCCTGGATGCCATCTTCCGGGATCTGGGGGCCCGTTCTCCCAGCGCCTCTCTGGAGGTGAAGAAGCGTCTTAAGGCCAGAAATATGGAATCCGGCCGGGGGAACGCCATGGATCAGGAGCTCTGCGATAAGACCACCCGCGAATTCACGGCATTCCTGGCTCCGGATCTGGTAAACGGCATTGACTGGAGCTACAAAACCGATTTCGAGGTGTTCCGGGATTCCTGGACCAAGGCCGGAGAGGATCTGGAAAATGCCCTCAATGAGGCCGGAAAGTCCATTGACAATGCTCTGACCGAAGCCGGCGATGCTCTGGAATCCGGCTGGAACAGCATGCGGGACGGAGTTGACAGCTACTTCGAGCAGAGAAGGGCGGACAAGGAAAAGGCCAAAAAGGAAGAGGAAGCCGGAAAGAAAGAGGATCAGAAGCGGTAATTCGCAATAAAGGCGGCAGGAACAGACGGAAATGGCAATAATCATGGGAATTGATCCCGGCTCCCGGATCACGGGCTTCGGCGTCATTGAGTCCGTGGGCGGGGATCTTAAATACCTGGACTCGGGATGCATCAGAATGGAAAGCGAGCAGCTGTCTCTCAGGCTCGGTCAGATCTATGAGGGCATCACCGGAGTTATTGCCGAGTGGCATCCCGACTATGTGGCGGTGGAGGAGGTCTTTATGTCCAACAATGCCGCCAGCGCCCTGAAGCTGGGGCAGGCCCGGGGCGCCGCCGTGGTGGCGGCGGTAAACGCCGGCATTCCCGTTTACGAATACACCGCAAGACAGATAAAGAAGTCGGTGGTGGGCTACGGCAATGCCGAGAAGTTCCAGGTGCAGGAAATGGTGGTGAGAACGCTGCGACTGAACGGCTGTCCTCAGGCCGATGCCGCCGATGCGCTCGCGGGAGCCATCTGTCATGCCAGCACGGTGGGCACTCTTATCGGACTTTCCATCGGAGGCTGCTCCAATACCAAGGGCAATGCCCGGGGGAGAGTGTACTGATTTCTTGCAGGAAGAAAATTTTTCTGCTAGAATTTGCACGTTTTGTTACCCCGGCTGAGTTAGTGATCGGCCGCGGGCGTACTTGAATCAGCTTTTTAATGAGGTTTAATAAAATGTCACTAAGCACTGAAGCCAAGGCCAAGATCGTAGCCGAATACGCTCGTTCCAAGGATGATACCGGTTCACCTGAAGTTCAGGTTGCTCTTCTTACCGCTCAGATTAATCATCTGCAGGGCCATTTCGCTGTTCACAAGAAGGATTTCCACAGCCGCCGCGGCATGCTCCGCATGGTTGCTGAGCGTCGCAACCTTCTTTCCTACCTGAAGAAAAAGGACGAGAATCGTTATACTGAGCTTTGCAAGAAGCTTGGTCTGCGCGGCTAAGAAATTTTTTTAAGATCCGCACAAAGGGAGCCAGAGAGCTCCCTTTTTTTGTTGCTGATAATTCTGGTTAAAACTATACTATGGCGGACGTAAAAAACGTGAATTTGCAAACATTAAGGTAATCAGAGTGAACCCTATAGTAAAACAGTTTAAGTACGGTCGCCATACCATTACCCTGGAAACAGGGGCCATGGGCCGTCAGGCAGATGCTGCTGTTATGGCAAGCATGGATGATACTTCAGTATTTGTTACAGTAGTAGGCAAAAAGGAAAAGGATCCTGCCAAGGATGATCAGGACTTTTTCCCGCTTACCGTTGACTACCAGGAACGCTCCTACGCAGCAGGACGCATTCCCGGCGGTTATTTCAAGCGCGAAGGCCGTCCGTCCGAAGGAGAAACTCTCATTGCCCGTCTTATTGACAGACCCATCCGTCCGCTTTTCCCGGAGGGCTTCACCAACGAGGTTCAGGTTATTGTCACCGTAGTATCCGCCAATCCGGAAATTCCCACTGACATCATTTCTCTTATCGGCACCGGCGCTGCTCTGCAGATCTCCGGCATTCCGTTCAGAGGCCCGGTGGGAGCTGCCCGGGTAGGCTTTATCAATGGTCAGTATGTGCTGAATCCCCTGAAGTCCGAAATGCCCGAAAGCAAGCTCGACCTGGTAGTGGCAGGCACCAAGCCGGCCGTGCTTATGGTGGAATCCGAGGCTGACATTCTTCCTGAGGATACCATGCTGGGCGCTGTAATGTACGGACATGAGCAGATGCAGACCGCCATTGATGCCATTGTGGAGTTTGCCGCCGAGGTTAACAAGCAGCCCTGGGACTGGCAGCCTCCTCAGGTTGACGAGGGGCTTAAGAACAGAATCGGCGAGCTGGCCGGCGCAGCTCTGGGTGATGCCTACCGCATTACCGACAAGCTGGAACGCCAGAACAAGGTGCAGGAGATCCGCGAGACTACCCTGGCCGCTCTGGAAAACGAGGCTCAGGAAAGAGGCGAGGAGCTTAACAAGGCCCGCGCCGGACAGTATTTCCACTCTCTGGAAAAGAGCATTGTCCGCGAGAGAGTTCTTAACGGCGAACCTCGTATCGACGGCCGCAACACCAAGATGGTGCGTCCTTTGACAGTGGGCACCGGACTTCTGCCCCGGGTGCACGGTTCCGCTCTCTTCACCCGCGGCGAGACTCAGGCCATGGTTACCTGCACTCTGGCCAGCGAGAGAGATGCTCAGATTATCGATGAGCTCTGCGGCGAAAGAACCGACAGATTCCTGCTGCACTACAATTTCCCGCCCTACTGCGTAGGCGAAACCGGCCGCATCGGTTCTCCGAAGCGCCGTGAAATCGGCCACGGCCGTCTGGCAAAGCGCGGTCTTTCCGCGGTGCTCCCGGATCCGGAGAGCTTCCCTTACACTATCCGGGTGGTTTCTGAAATCACCGAGTCCAACGGCTCCAGCTCCATGGCTTCAGTCTGCGGCGGTTCCCTGGCTCTCTTTGATGCCGGCGTGCCCTGCAAGGCTGCCGTAGCCGGCATTGCTATGGGCCTGGTAAAGGAAGGCGACAGATTTCAGGTGCTGACTGATATCCTGGGGGACGAGGATCATCTGGGCGATATGGACTTCAAGGTGGCAGGCACCAGCGACGGTGTTACCGCTCTCCAGATGGACATCAAGATCGAAGGCATTACCCGCGAAATCATGCAGATTGCTCTCAAGCAGGCTCATGAGGCCAGAATGCACGTGCTTTCAGTAATGAATCAGGCTATTCCGGCACCCCGCGCCGAGATCTCTCAGTTCGCTCCCCGCATTACCACCATTACCATTAACCCTGACAAGATCAAGGATGTTATCGGCAAGGGCGGTTCAGTAATCCGGGCACTCACCGAGGAAACCGGCACTGAAATCAACATTACCGATGACGGTGTGGTTAAGATCGCCGCCGCTGACGGCATCCGCGCCAAGGAAGCTGTGCGCCGCATCAAGGAGCTCACCGCCGAGGTGGAAATCGGAGCCGTTTACCATGGCACCGTAACCAAGGTGGCTGAGTTCGGCGCCTTCGTTAACATTCTCCCCAACAAGGACGGTCTGGTGCACATCTCTCAGATTGCCTGGGAAAGAATCGAGGATATTAACAACTACATCCAGGTCGGTCAGCAGGTTGACGTGAAGGTGCTGGCTCTGGACAGACAGGGCAGAATCAAGCTCTCCATCAAGGAACTGATCCCGCCTCCTGAAGCTCCGGCAGAGGCTGAGACTCCCGCAGCTCCGCTTCCCGGCGATGATGAAATCAATGCCATGATAAACGAGGATGACGGCGCCGAAGCTGCCGCTCCGGCTCAGGAACCTCAGGCAGAAGCTGAAGCCCCCGCTCCGGAAGCTCCTCAGGAAGAGCCCGCCGCTCCGGCTCAGGACGACAGCGAACCGGTGTTCGAGCCTGCTCCGCAGCCTGAAGCCGCCCCCGCTGAGAATCAGGAACAGCAGGATAAGCAGGAAAACTAATCCCGGATTGTTCCTTAAGTCTTAAGTAATGAGAAGCCCGTTTCGGTCAGCCGAAGCGGGCTTTTACGTTAAAGCCTTGCAGAATAACGCTCGCCCCTGCTGAACCGGATTTTGCCGGAAAAGATTCCGGCCCCCGGCCGCCCGGGGCTATCCCGGGCTCGCTGAGGTTCATCTCAGCAGGCTGTCCGGGTCAGGCAGGTTCAGCTCTCTTTTTATCTCCATTCCGCGACGCTCATTGAAGATTTTTGCCCTGTATGGCAAATTTCTTCAATGAGTGCTGCCGCGCGATAAGGCGGGAGTCTGCATGAGCCCCGGTATTCGTAAAATTCAGGTTTTTTGCCATTAAACTGCAAAGACGGTAAAATGAGCCATGCCAGATCTTTTTTACCGGGAGACCTTCATGAGAATATCTAAAGACCGCATCGAGTATCAGGGAGATGAATGCCGTGATCATGAACATGCCTGCAGCGTAATTAATCAATGTCTTTCCGGGGAGTTTTCTTTGGAGAAGATCTATTCCATTGAGGATGTTCAGAAGCTCCTGAGCGTTCTGGAAAGCAAACACTGGGAAATCGGCAGTCCGGTGCGTTTATCACCTGAAGACGGTTTGTTTGCATACAGAACTATTCCGAGCTGCGGCACCTTTGCTAACGGGATGAACTGGTTCTTTTTCTGGGAAGCAGCTCGCTCCGGGGGCGCCGAACTGGTTTTTATTGCCGGCCGTTCCGCTGATACCGGCATTGATATGCCCAGGAATCCTGCGGTTCTGTATGACTGGTAAGATTAATCCTATGGCTGTCATTAAACAGGAAGCGCAGCCGGGCCTTCCTGTTATGGCGCCGGTTCAGCCCGGGGCCTGGTTCAGGTTCGGGGTCATCTCATAACCCTCCCGCTGCTGCGCCGCTGAGAGCCTGAGGCAAAGATAAAACGGCATAGCCGCGCTGCACGACTATGCCGTAATTTCCGAAATCCCTGAGCTTAATCCGCAAGCGGGGCTCTGGTCTGGCCGAAACAGCCGGTTAACGATACATGCAACTCTGTCTGTCGCTGTTCAGGTCAGGGTGGCGGGACGGATGATAGGAATGCTGATAGTCATCCAGCTTTCTCTTCAGACGCTGCTCGGCATGTCTGAGGCACTCCCACTGCTTTCTGTATCTGTTATATTCGTGATCGTCCTTGGCTCTGTCCATCCTTCTGTTGGCTTCTTCCATATCCCTTCTGATGGCATCGAATTCCCGGTTGGCCTTGGCGATGTTGTCCTTCATGGCCCGGGCATCTCTCATGGCATCGGGATAGGGCATTCTGTTGATTTCATTGCGGTAGTTTCTGACGGTGACTCTTCTGCCGTTTGCGTTGCTCAGCTTGCTGTAGTCATCCTGAGCGTGATAGCGCAGCTGCTCCAGGTAGCGGTAGTTGCTCCTGAGCTTATCGTACGTATCGCCGCGGAAGTTTCCGCTGTCCATAAGATCCCGGATGTCAGAGAGGTTTCTGTCGATCTCTTCAATCTGCTGGCCCATGTCGTATACCACGTAGCCGGCCTTGTAGTTCTCCACAAATTCACTTTCGTATCTGGTGCCGCGGCAGATATCGGTGAGGGTATAGCCCTGAAGACCGATGTTGTAAGCCCGGGAGGGATCGCAGAACACCTCGGCTCCCTGACGGCGGCCCTGATTATAGGAATTCCGGTCAACGTTAACGTATTTGCTGCAGGCTTCCACATACTCGCCCAGCATGCCGGAGCCCTTGCCCTCAGTGCCGTCCTGGTATCCCTTGTCATACCAGTTGGTGGCATAGCATTCTTCCTCTGACATGACTGCGCAGCCCTGAAGTCCGCTCAGGAAAAGTCCCAGAAGCGCGAGTTTGGCGGTCATTCCGGTTAATCTAAAAGTATTCATTTTTATGGTCTCTGCTCTGTCAAATTTATCTGCTTTCAGGCCGGTTCGGATGGAAAATCGCAGGCGGCAGCGCCTCCATATCATTTTTCCGTGCCGGGTATCGGCTGGTAAACGAAGCTCCGGGTTAACGGTTACGAATTTCTGCGGCCCCGGGAAACGGCTTCAGCGGGATTATATGCTGCCCCCCGGGATTCCCCCCGGAAATAATTCCAATCCCGTGAGCCGGTGCCGTTTTCCGGCAGGTTCGGTGTCTATTATTACGAGCAAGGTCACAAAAAATCAGTTTTCAGGAGAGTGCCAGAGGATACTGACCTGAGCCGGTTATCAGCAACCGCCGCTGTGAACGCCCACGGTGACGGCGGAACCTCTGGACTGGGCCCAGATCTCCAAAAAACAGGCCTTGGTGTCTGAGGTGTCATCCCGGGAACCGCTGGCGCTATAGGTACAGACGCTGCGGAGATCCTGATAGGTCGGGTAATATCTTTTGAGTCCCAGACACAGGGCTCCGGTGGGGCCCGGATGACTTACCAGAATCCAGTCATCGTCCTCGCAGAGCTGATCCCCGTTTTTCAGACAAGTGAGATTCATGGCTGTGCCAATGGAATAACGGGCCCGGCTGCTGTACGGAAAGCCGTTTTCCAGCCAGATGACGTTTTCATAATTGGTATAGTTGTTTTCGGTTAACGAGGAAAGATTGGCCGGACAGGGGGAGGTCAGGCAGACGGCTCCCGTGGACACCCCGCTGATATAGGCCTTGGAGTCGATCAGCTTCAGAGCTGATTTCAGGGCTCCCTTTGCTCCGTTAAGAGCGGCAACGGAGGCATCCTTTTTCAGATCCATGAATTTCGGAGCAGCCGAGGCGGCCAAGATGCCAAGAATGACGATGACTACCACGAGTTCGATAAGCGTAAAACCGGCTTCTTTCTTCCGGAGAGAAGAATTTGCCGGTGAAGCGGGAGCGGAGGGCGAAGGAGGTACGGGCATAGCTGCGGTTTTCATAGGAACTCCATGGAGGACGATGATGCTGTAAGGATCAGGCAGAATAACATCCTGATTCTGACGGGAAACGGACAGCCTGCTGCAAATAAAGTACGCCGCCCCGCATTTTCATTTTAGCAGCGGGAGTTTCCGGAGCCAAGGAACAGGCGCGGGAAAAGCATGCTTTCGGAGGGCGGGAGACAAACTGATGATTATTATGAAAACAGGCCTAGTTTTTGAGATAAAGAGCGCGGGAAGCGGCCTTGCCGCATTTTTCCGGAAGTCTTCCGCACCGAAAAAAGGGAAGCCGAAGCTTCCCCTGCTGCCTTTAGCCCTGTCAGTCCTCTGACCCGTCGATCCACTTCCGGGCCATAAGATCGATGTCCTCCCGGGTTTCCGCGCCTCCTGTGAAGCCGGAGTTGTGCACAAAGGTCACGGTGGCGATGCCGGAAAGCTCCCGGAGAGCCTCTCCCTCCTTGCCTCTCCAGGCCCGGGGCGCATTGCAGCGGTTTACAAAACGGGAAGAGAGAGAACCCGGCAGTGACTGGATCCGGAAGCCCTTCTTGTCAGGGTAGATGGCGATTTTGCAGTTTTTGAAGACATCCCAGTTGTTCATAACCGCATCAAACCAGGGGAGCTTCTGATTCAGCCGGAGGATTTCCGAACCGTCGTAGGCATTAAGCACCTCCTCTTCCTTTACCGTGTCGGAGAGGGTCTTGATAAAGACGTTCCGGTACAGCGTCGCCAGAGCCTTTACCGTGGCCATAAAGCGTTCCATCTGCTCGTCGTCGGTGCCTTCATGAAGGTTCTGCATGGCTACCAGATAGGGGACTACCGGAGTGCGCATAAAGAACTGGTTCAGCCGGCTGTACACCGCGGTTTCCTCCGGGGTTTCCGGTTTGGCAATGCCGGCGGTGTAGCTGTCCAGCTGGCCGTTGTCGGTAAGATCGGTGTATTCCATGACATTTCTGTCGATGGCCGCAAAGGCTTTTTCATAGATGAGCTCCGGCAGTTCGCCCATTCCGGCCTCTTCAGCCAGCTTTTTCAGGAGGGGCATGCCGAATTTCCGCCAGATAAGCCCGGCCGTGGCGTACTTGATGCCGTTGTCCCGGAACATGCTGAATTCCCGGGGATGGTGATCAAAGTGCTTCTCAAGATCAAACTGTCCGGATACGTCAATAACATAGTCCGCCTGCTCCATGGCCGCGGGATCCCGGGTGCGGATGAAGCGGGTTTCCGGATCCAGAAGAGTAAAAATAACCGATGCGGTAACCTCGTCCGCATGAAAGGTGCCGTTATGGGTTGCTACCAGCATATTGAATCTCCTGCCGATTGTCTGAAGCCGGCGGTTAGTACGGCCGGTCTTAAAATATTGCCTGTCGCTCTCTCGGAATTGCTCTGTCAGCAGGCATTGTACAGATTTTCAGCGGCATTTTCGACAGTTTAAGAGGCATAACCTGTTAAATGTGATGCTGCAGCCTGCGACAGGAGCGTCAGTTTCCGGGCTCTTCAGGGGGAATGCCGGTTTATCCCTCGGCAGTCTTCGGAGCGCCCCGGCAGCTT
>DFFT01000111.1:13837-20019 GCA_002372325.1 Succinivibrionaceae bacterium UBA3769
CCGGCTTTGCCGGTGTTAAGCATTAGCAGCTCCGGTAAATTTGAGGATAATCCTGTGGATAACCCCGGTAATTGATCACAGCCCCGAAAAAAGGCTTGATTTTTGTTTCGGCTCTCCGGGGGTTATGCATCACGGCGCTGTTACCATGCTGCTGCCCGAAGTTTCTGTCCCACTTTCTCCGGTTTTTTCTGAAATGCCGGCGGGAAATAAAGGGTATAATGAGGCGCCGGCGGAAAGCGGAGAGAACGCTCCGGATCCTGAGGACGGGATCCCGGCCGGTTTTTTCCCGGAGGCTTATGGCAGGATCCCGAAAGCCGCGGATCCGGAATGTTTTTTTACTGCCGATTTTTCTTCGCGGCTCAGGATGCGGGTATCCCTGTAAATGTACGATAATTTCAGTTCCCATGACGGGCTTTTCAATGACAATCCTGCCAATGAAAGCCTTTTGGATTCCTATACCAGAAAAATTAAGAAAAATTTTCCCTGGCTCCCCAGGTTTATGTCTGAAAACCTCTGGGGCTACATCCCGGGACTTCTTCTGGCGATTTTTTGCTTTTCCATGTGGGAGTTTTCTCATTATGATGACAATGCCCGGGTGCTGGAGGTGAACAGTCAGGTTCTGGCGGGCTTTAACAGCACTGATGATGTCCGGAGTTTTCTGGGCGATGACTGGTATTGGCACAGAGATGACGGGAGCCGGGAATATTTTACTTACAAGTATGTCGCCCGCCTTGACGATATTACGGATCAGGAATATGAATGCTTTGTCCGAAAACACGATAAGCGGGTTAAAATCAGCGTCTATTCCGGCAAAAAAGATATCGAGTCCCGTACAAATGCCTTCGTCCGGGCGGAAAAAGCCGTTGATCTTGCCGGGAATGATCACCATGTGAACAATAAGGAGCTTAAGGGGAATATCGCGGCCTTCAGAGTGCGGCAGGACAGCCGGCGCTCCTGGTATACCGATGAGGCCGAAATGGTTCTGAAACCCGAAGAACTTGAAAGCTTCGTCTCGGAACGGGAGCTTCGGCAGAACATGCTTCAGGGCTGCGACAGCGAGGATGAATAAGATGACCAGCGCTCAGGACAGAAAGCTTCCCGGCAATTACGGATCTCCCGCGCCTGCAAATACTGCTTCCGGCATGGAACAGGGCCGGCTAGTGCTGGCTCCCATGGAGGGGGTGCTTGATTATGCCATGCGCCGCCTCTTAACGGAAATTAACCGCTATGACTGGTGCGTGAGCGAGTTCGTCCGGGTGTCCGAGGTGGTTCTTCCTGAAAAGGTTATCCTCAAGGAAGCGCCGGAGCTCAGCGAGGGCGGCGTAACTGCGGCGGGCACTCCGGTATGGGTGCAGCTTCTGGGATCCCGTCCCGATACCGTGGCCGCAAGCGCTCTTGTGGCCGTAAAGCTGGGAGCTCCCGGCATCGACCTCAATTTCGGGTGCCCCAGCAGACTGGTTAACCGTTCCCTGGGCGGCGCCGCAGTGCTCCGGACGCCGGATCTCGTTGGAGATGTGGCCCGGGCCGTCAGGGACATGGTGCCTCCGGAAATTCCGGTATCCGCCAAGATCCGGCTGGGCTGGGCGGATGCGGCGGAGGCTACGGAAATCATCAGAAATCTGGATCGCGCCGGGGTCAGCCTGATAACCATTCACGCCCGCACCCGCCATGATGTTTATGCCCCGGGCACGGTGAAATGGGAGGCGGTTAAACCTCTCCGGGAGCTTACCAGTATCCCCATGATCATTAACGGAGACATTATCGATCCCGAGTCCTGTGCCCGGGCCCGGGAGCTTTCCGGCCTCCGGGATGTCATGGTGGGCCGCCAGGCGGTGGCGGTGCCCAATCTGGAGCGAGTGCTCCGGGGCAATGCCAAGCCCTTTGATGTCAGAGCCTCTCTGGAGGCCTGCCTGCGCTTTGCCGCCATCCTTTCCCGGAGAACGGAGGAACATTTTATCAAGGCCCGGATCAAGCAGTTTCTGGGCTATGTCAGGAAGGCCCGGCCGGAGATTCAGGATCTTTTTCGGGAGGTGTGCCGCAATGAGACCCTTTCCGGGATTCTGGCGGTGATCGAGGCGGGCATCCGGAATCAGCAGGAATTGAATCAGACAGGAATTTAACAGGAGTGTGTCATGACGGATTTATGCAATGCGGAAGCCGGATCTCAGGTGCCGGAAACCCCGGCGGGAATTCTGATGCTGAGAACCATGTCCATGCCGGCGGATGCCAACCCCAACGGCGATGTTTTCGGGGGATGGATCATGTCCCAGATGGACGCCGGCGGAGCCATGATGGCCTATGAGATGTGCCAGGGCAAGGTGGTTACCGTGGCGGTGGATGAGATTGTGTTCCGGAACCCGGTGAAGGTGGGGGATGTGGTCTGCGTGTATGCCCGCTGCGTCCATATCGGAAACACCTCCCTGAAGGTGCGGCTCCAGTTCTGGACCAAGAGAGGCATAAGCACCCGCTCCACCCGGGTCAAGGTGGCCGAATCCTGCTTTACCTATGTGGCCGTGGACGATGAAGGCAAAAAGCGGCCGTTGCCGCTTTCCCTCACGGAACACCGGGAGGAGATTCTCCGGCTGGGCTATTCCGCGGATCTTCTGTAGCGGTTTCCCAACCTGCCAATTTAACCCGAAGCAATAAAAAGGCGCCGATCTCTTAAAGATCGGCGCTTCTGCTTTTATTGTTCCCTGCTTCAATAGCCAGCCATCAGGAGATTACCGGATGATGGCCCGGAGACTTGCCTATGGGATCAGGCAATGCCGGCTTCGGCCTTTACCTGTTCCAGCCAGATGGCCACTCTTTCCGGGGTCATGTCCGGCTGATTGTCCTCGTCCAGAGCCAGTCCGGCGAATTTGGAGCTGTCTCCCTCCATGAGAGCCAGGTTGCTGTTAAAGTCGTAACCCTCAGTAGGCCAGGCGCCGATGAACTTCACGCCCTTCTTCAGCAGGAGGTGATAGAGATGGCCCATGCCGTCCACGTAGTAGTCGGAGTATTCCACCTGATCTCCCAGACCGAACAGGGCAATGGTTCTGCCGGTAAGATCCAGCTCTTCCAGCTTGTCCTTGAAGGCGTCCATGTCCCCCTGGAGCTCGCCCAGATACCAGGTGGAGGTGCCCAGAAGCACCAGATCGTAGTTAAGAAGAACGGAAGCGTCTTCCACATTGCGCACGTCAAACACGTCAGCCAGATCGTCGCCCAGAAGTTCCTTCATGAGATTGGCGACTTCCTCGGTGTGCCCGGTGTCGGAGCCGTAAAAAATACCAATTTTCTTTGCCATATATGATTCCAAAATTACGGGATGCGGCTTGCCGAGAGGGCTCTTCCTGAGCATGATGAAGCCGCGGTTCCCGGAGGTGATTAATTCTCGCTTCCTCAATATTATCACATCCCGGCGGTCATGTCCCCCCTGCGATATGGGGCAAATTGACAATAATTGTCAGGGGGTGCCGGCGGGAAAAGCTGAATACGTTTTCAGAAATTTGCCCAATGGCTTTTCTTTTGCGGTATCATGTAAGGAAGCGGACGGAAACAGAGATGCTTCCCGGAATTATCAATACTAATACAGGGGGACTTTATGTTCAGACGTACCAAAATTGTTTGCACCATGGGACCTGCTCTGGACAGAGAAGGGGTTCTTGAAGAACTGATAAAGGCCGGCGCCAACGTGATGCGGATAAACTTTTCTCACGGAACTGCCGAGGATCACATCGGACGGGCCCGGAGAGTGCGGGAAATCGCTGCTCGGCTGGGGAGATGCGTGGCTATCATGGGCGATCTCCAGGGACCGAAGATCCGCATTTCCACCTTCAAGAACGGCCCGATCTTCCTGAAAACCGGCGATCTGTTTACTCTGGATGCCGAGATGGAAAAGGGCGAGGGCACTCAGGAGGCCGTGGGCATTGACTACAAGAATCTCCCCAAGGATCTCCATACCGGAGATGTGCTCATGCTGGATGACGGGCGGGTGCAGCTTTCCGTGGTTTCGGTAAAGGGCCCCCGGATCCTGACCTCGGTGCTGATACCGGGGCCCCTTTCCAACAACAAGGGCATTAACAAGCAGGGCGGCGGTCTGTCCGCGCCGGCTCTGACTGACAAGGATCGCAAGGATATCCAGACCGCCGCCGAGATCGGGGTGGATTTTCTGGCGGTTTCCTTCCCCCGCACCGGCAGCGATATCGAGCTCGCCCGGGATCTCCTCCGGCAGTCGGGATCCAATGCCAAGATCGTGGCCAAGATCGAAAGAGCCGAGGTGGTAAACTCCGATGAGTGCATGGATGATGTGATAAGCGCTGCTGATGCCATTATGGTGGCCCGGGGCGATCTGGGGGTGGAAATCGGCGATTCCCGGCTCATGGGCGTGCAGAAGCGTCTTATCAGAAGAGCCCGGGCTCTGAACCGTCCGGTAATTACCGCCACCCAGATGATGGAATCCATGATTAAGTCCCCCATGCCCACCCGGGCCGAGGTTATGGACGTGGCCAATGCCATCCTGGACAGCACCGATGCCGTGATGCTGTCCGCCGAAACCGCCGCCGGCGATTACCCGGTGGAAACGGTCTGCGCCATGGATCAGGTCTGCCGCGGCGCCGAGCAGCATCCGGAAATGGTGGTCTCCACCTACCGCAATGAAAGCAAGTTTTCCAGCGGCGAGGAAACCATTGCCATGTCCGCCATGTTTGCCGCCAACCATCTCCCGGGCATCAAGGGCATTGTGGCTCTGACCGAAACCGGCCGCACGGTGCTTTACATGAGCCGCCTCCATTCTCCGCTGCCGATTTTCGCATTGTCTCCCTCCCAGCGAACCCTGAACTGGTGCGCTCTTTACCGGGGCGTTTATCCCCTGGCCTTTGACTCCTCCAAGTACGGCACCATGGTAGAGGCCACCCGGGAGGCTTTGCAGGCCCTTAAGAAAAAGGGCTACCTGGCGCACGGAGACTGGATCATCATTACCCACGGCGATACCGATGAACAGGGCAAGACCAACAACATGAAGCTCATGCAGGTGGATTAGCCCCGCGGGGATTTATTCCGCATTCGGTTTATCCCGCGCTTAAGAACGAAACGGAAGGGCTGCTCCCCGGGAGCGGCCTTTTTTAATGCGAGCCGTGGCCGGGAGCCGCCCCGGGGCCGGAGTCCGCCATTTTGCCCCGGGAACGTGTATAATCACCGGGATAAAGAGAGAGCCCGCAGAACCAGAGAACAAAGCAGAATCCGAGAGCCGGAAGGAGACCCCATGAAGAAATCATCAGAGGTATGGCAGGCCATAGTCGCCGAGGCCCGGGATACCGTCTCCCGGGAAAAGATGCTGTCCAGCTTTTTTCAGGAGTATATCCTGAATCAAGGCTCCATGGCGGAGGCTCTCAGTCTCCAGCTGGCCTCCCGCCTGTCCTCCTTTGTGATGCCGGCCCTGACCCTCCGGGAGCTTTTTCAGGAATTTCTGAACTGCCGGCCCGACACTCTGGAGATGATCGCCCGGGACATTGAAGCAGCAGTGGAAAGAGATCCCGGCCTGGGGGGATCCCGGGTGTCCGTTCTCCTGTACTGCAAGGGCTTCCATGCTTTGGAGGCCTGGCGGTGCAGCCACTGGCTCTGGGAATCCCACCGTCATGAAATGGCTCTTTTTCTCCAGGGCATGATCTCCCAGACCTTTCATGTGGATATCCACCCTGCAGCGGTAATCGGGCAGGGGATTATGCTGGATCATGCCACCGGCATTATCATGGGGGAAACCACGGTGGTGGGAGATGACGTTTCCATTCTGCAAAATGTCACTCTGGGCTGTCATGCCAGCACCTGTCAGGAGGGCGTTCGCCATCCCCGCATCGGGAGCGGGGTGCTCATCGGCCCGGACACCTCGGTGATCGGCAATGTGCGGATCGGGGACTGCGCCCGGATCTGCGCCGGCAGCGTGGTGCTTAAGGACATTGCCCCGCACGCCGTGGCCGCCGGCATTCCCGCCCGGGAGCTGATGGCTCAGGACACCCGGGTTACCCCGTCCCGGGAAATGGAAGAGGGCCTTTCGGATGAATGCTGGGACAAGTGCTGACCACGGATATTCCGGGAGCATAATCTCTGAAGCCGGAAACAAGCGGCAGGAGGAGCGCATCATGGATGTCCGCATTACTTGCAAGGACAGGCTGGCGCTAACAGGGGATCACAAAGGAAAAACAGCTGTG
>DFFT01000111.1:20082-23680 GCA_002372325.1 Succinivibrionaceae bacterium UBA3769
AGCAGCTCATAACAACGAGGTATATGACAATGCCAAAGCTTATTCCGACAGCAATGACAAACTTTAAGATGATCATTGAGAATAACTATGCCTTCGTAGACAAAACCCGTTTTCTGAAAGTTTATGAAGAAAGCGGCACTACTGTATCAATGTTTTTAAGGCCCCGGCGGTTCGGCAAAACCATGTTCACCGAGCTCCTTATGTATTATTACGATATCGCCTTAAAGGAAGAAGCTGACCGGCTGTTTAAAGGCAAATACATCGCTTCTCATCCCACCCCGCTGAAGAACTCTTATTATGTGCTCAAATTTGATTTTTCGGGGATAAAAACAGATAACAATGAACTGCTGGAGTCTTTTTCAAGGCGGGTTATCAAGGGGGCTGCAAATTTTGCAAAGCGATATCCGAATCTTGTTCCTCCGGAAATAATGCAAAAAGCTGCCCAAAACCCGGATCAGACAATAACTCAGATTGTTTTTGACTTTTATGACAACCGATCCAGATTTTCTTCTCCGGAATCAGTAATAACGCATTTCCTGGGAGCGCTGGGAATTGTCATGTCTGACAAGCTCATGGTAATCGTTGACGAATACGATAACTTCACTAATGACATATTGAACAGGGATCCCGGGAAATTCCGGGAAATAGACAGAAAAGGCGGAGAGCTTTCAGCGTTTTTCCAGACTCTGAGAGCCGAAAATCAGGATCATCTTATTGGCAAAATCTACGTAACCGGCGTGCTGCCGATAACCATGGATACTACGATTTCAGGTTTTGTCTCAGAAAACTTAACCTCTGATCCGCAGTTTAACGAGATGGCGGGTTTCACTGATGATGAAGTACTGGATCTGCTTAAGCAAACGGTGGATTTTGATAAATGCCCGTTCTCCCCGGAAGTGTTAAGGGAGGAAATGAAAAAAAGATATGACGGCTACAGATTTGCCGATAACGCTGAAAATACTGTTTACAATGCCACCATGTGTCTGAACTTCATCAGAGATCTGCAGAAGAAATATCAGGCAATTCCGAAATTTAAAATATTTGCCGATGCCAACATCGATTACGACAAGCTGAGCGGGTATTTCATGCTGATGAGCGAACAGGATCGCAAAGCGCTTATCGAGGATCTTAACGGCAAAAAACCCGTGTCTTCAAATATCGGCATGGCTGTGAAGCTGACTGCGGAACACGAAACATTAAGTTACAGTGAAGGAGCCACTGTTCTTTATCATCTGGGCTTTCTCACCATGATGAGCGAGGAAGAGAAGAAACGCACCCCTAACTGCAGTCTCAATGTCGAGTACCTCACTATTCCCAACGAATATTTCCGGGATCTCTTTTCCAGATTTCTGCTGGCCGGCTCTCCCGCCGCGCTCCGGGCAATCGAGAACATAAAGGATCTCGGCATGATGGCGGTTTCCAATGACATTTCCGTTCTAAGCGACATGCTTTGCCGGATTGCGGGCGGCTTTACCCAGACTGATGTCTCCCGGGAAGGAGAAAACCAGATCGCTCTTACGGTATACACCGCCATCAGCGTGGCCGTCGGAGGTAGCTTTGATCTTACGAAGGAATATGCCATCAAACACAATGGCCAGTTCGTTTTTGAGGACGGACTTACAGAGGAGGAGTATGAGGATGTGCCGGATGACGAGTCTGATACTAAGAATAAAGGATCTGGCGACCCCGTGCCGGAGAAGTCTCCCGAGGATGCAGAGGCTGCCAGGGAGTTTGAGGAATTCGTTAAAGGCAGCTTGATGCCGGGAGCTAATGACCTGGACACCTTAAGAGGCCGGGCGGATCTTGTTGCCATAAATACAAATCCCAAAGGGCCCAGCTATATTTTTGAGTTCAAGTACAAAAGAAACACCAGAACCTCCGAGATGACAAAGGACAAGGTACGGGAAGCCCTTTATAACAGAGCCGTGAAGCAGCTTAACTTTTACGTCGCCGACGATTATCTCAAAACTGTTCCCGATCTGCGCAAATACGTGATCATGTACACCTACGGGGAGTTTTTTATCGAGGAAATAATCTGAAGCGATGTTAGGAACTGTTCGAAAGTTCCGCCCATGCAAGGAACTCTATGGCATGATTAAGAAAGATGCCGGGATTAAGATTCAGGTGTTCTCAGGTATCGGTTTTTGCATAATCCGGAAAAAGCCTTTCGGAACATTGTTTTCGTAATGCTTCCATACCTTGCAGTCAAGATTGCGTAATCCGGCGCTGATTATGATCCGTACCTGAAGGCATTCCCAGCCCCGCAGATAAAAAAACGCCGGAAGCATTATCCGGCGTTTTCATTTGGAGAGAAAGCCCTTTACAAGTCTCAGGCCAGACGCAGAGGCAGAGCCGCCAGCTTGGCATCGAATTTGCGGGGCATGCTTTTAATGGACTCGGCAATGCCGTTATGGGTAAGCTCGCCGTTAACAATGCCAACGCACTGTCCCCCGATGCCGTCAATCAGGAGCTTTACTGCGAGTTCCCCCAGCCGGGATCCCAGAATGCGATCCTGCGCTGACGGCACGCCGCCTCGCTGAATATGACCCAGCACGGTAGCCCGGCATTCAATTCCGGTGTTGCCCTCGATATCATTGGCCAGAAGCTCCGCGTTGGTGATGTTTTCGCAAAGAACCACGATGCCGTGGCGTTTTCCGGCGGCAAAGGCCTGGCTGATAGAACGGAACAGCGCCGCGGAATCAAAGGGCTGTTCCGGAATTATGGCAAAATCCGCTCCTCCGGCAATGGCGGCGCTGACGCAGAGATCGCCGCAGTGCCGGCCCATGACCTCCACGATATTCACCCGCTTATGGGAGTTGGAGGTGTCCCGAAGCCGGTCAATGCATTCCACAATGGTATTCAGGGCGGTATCGAAGCCGATGGAAAAGTCCGTGCCGTGCACGTCGTTGTCAATGGTGCCGGGCACGCCGATGCACGGAAAACCCATTTCGGTAAGCCGGAGAGCTCCGGTATAGGAGCCGTCGCCGCCGATAACCACCAGGGAATCAATTTCCCGTTTTCTGAGGTTTTCAATAGCCTCCCGCCGCACGGATTCCTCTTCGAAAGCCCGGAATCTGGCCGACCCCAGTATGGAACCGCCGCGGCCGATAATATTGGTCACGTCCAGAGTGTTCATCCGGGAGATGCGATCCTGATGCAGTCCCAGATAGCCGTCCCGAATCCCGTAAATCTCAACATCAGCGGCAATGGCGGTGCGTACGGCCGCCCGGATTGCCGCATTCATGCCAGGGGCGTCGCCGCCGCTGGTCAGAATCCCGATTCTTTTGATCATAGCTTTATCTGCAAAAAAACGGATGCGCCCGGCATCCGTCATAAGTGGTCAGAACCTGTTAATTAAACTTCGGCAGCCTTGATAATGGCAGCAAAGTCAAGAGGCTTCAGGGAAGCGCCGCCGACGAGGCCGCCGTCAATGTCCGGCTGCTTGAAGAGATCCGGAGCGGTCTTGGCATTGCAGGATCCGCCGTAGAGGATCTGCACCTTGTCAGCCACAGCGGCATCGAAGGAAGCCAGGAAGGATCTGATGGTGGCATGCACGTCCTGAGCGATTTCAGGGGTGGCGGTCTTGCCGGTGCCGATG
>DFFT01000111.1:23745-24382 GCA_002372325.1 Succinivibrionaceae bacterium UBA3769
CCAGATGGGCTCGTAGGCGATAACGGCGTTTTCAAAGGACTTGATGCCGTTCATGTCGATAACAGCCTGAAGCTGGGTCTTAACCACGTCAGCAGTCTGCTTGGCTTCGAACTGTTCCAGAGATTCGCCGATGCAGAGCACCGGAATGAGGCCGGATTCCTGAGCAGCCTTGTACTTGGCGGCAACAACCTCATTGGTTTCATTGTGATAGGCGCGGCGTTCGCTGTGGCCTACGATGGCGTACTTGCAGCCGAATTCCTTGATCATTTCAGGAGAGTTTTCCCCGGTGAAGGCGCCCTTGGTGTGCACGTCCACGTCTTCGGAACCGTACTTGATGGCGGTATCCTTGGCCAGGCTTTCAACAAGTCCGATAAAAATAGCAGGAGCGCATACGGCTACTTCCACGGAAGGAGACTGAGCGGCAGGCTCCTTGAGCGCATTAACGAGAGAAGTAACTGATTCCTTGGTGCCGTTGAGCTTCCAGTTGCCCATTACAAGAGGTTTTCTCATGATCTGTAACCTTAGTGATTAAATAAAAACCGGAAAAAATAACCGTTGCCGAAATTAGCTGCGCTGATTATATCATATGGAAGGCGTCTTTTGCTGTTAAAGCTGTCTCATGCTGTTTAAACCTGTC
>DFFT01000111.1:24445-36092 GCA_002372325.1 Succinivibrionaceae bacterium UBA3769
TGCTGTTTAAACCTGTCTCATGCTGCTTAAAAAATGCTCGCTTTTTCGCATTACGGGGGGATTTCAGGCGGGGGAAACCGTGAGAGACAAAAACGCCGTCCGGAAATCCGGACGGCGTTCCTGGCATCTTTAAACTGAAAGGGCCATTCCCCTGCCGCAGACTCGGAACCTTCCAAAGCCGCTCCGGGGGTCAGCCTTTGAAATCTCAGTTGGTAAACAGTCCCACCTTGAGATCGGTAGCCTGATAGATAGGCACGCCGTCGGCGCTGACCACCCCGTCAGCGATGCCCATAATGAGCTTCCGCATGACCACCCGCTTCATGGTGATGGTGTAGGTGACCTTTTTGGTGTCAGGGAGGATCTGACCGGTGAACTTCACCTCGCCCACGCCCAGAGCACGTCCTTTGCCGGGGCCGCCTTTCCAGCCCAGGAAAAAGCCCACCAGCTGCCACATGGCATCCAGGCCGAGACAGCCGGGCATTACCGGATCCCCCGGAAAATGGCATTTGAAAAACCACAGATCCGGATTGATGTCGTATTCTGCCACGATAATGCCGCGGTTGTGATCGCCGCCGTGGTCGTTGATTTCCACAATGCGGTCGATCATCAGCATGTTGGGAGCCGGCAGCTGACTGTTCCCCGGCCCGAAAAGCTCTCCCCGGCTGCAGGCCAGAAGATCATCGCGGGAGAATGAATTAACCCCCTTGTCGCACAGGGACGGGGCAGTAGAGGCTGAATTTTCCAAAGCAGTAATCCTTCTTTTATCTGTTGCGGGCATCGGCGATACCCTTAATGAAAAACATTCTAACGTATCGGGGGACAATTTTCACGGCCGGAAAGCCAAAAGTCAGTCTCCCCGCTGAAAAAACTGTCCGATGCGATCCCACAGGGATACCGGATTGTCCCGGGCATCGATCTCATACAGCTTGTCGCTGATGATGTCGTAGATATTCTCTTCCTCGGCGGCGTCCTGAGTTTTGGCGGACTTGCCGCCTTTGCCGTCGTCCCTGTTCCGGACGCCTTCCTCCTTCAGGAGCGCTCTGACTCCGGTGAGGATTTCCACGGCCTCGTCGATGATGCTTACCGGGTAAATGTGGAACTTTCCTTCCCTGACGGCGTTTACCACCTCTTCATCCAGCACCAGGGAGGTAACGTTGCTTTCCGGAATGATGACTCCCTGTTCCCCGGTGAGACCCTGAATTTTGCAGACCCGGAAGAAGCCCTCGATTTTTTCGTTAATGCCGCCTACGGGCTGCACGTTCCCCAGCTGATCCAGGGATCCGGTCAGGGCGAACTGCTGCTTGATGGGCTTTTCGGAAAGGGCGGAGAGAATGGCGCAGAGCCCGGTGAGGGAGGCGCTGTCACCGTCTATTTCGTTATAGGACTGCTCGAATACCAGATTGGCGCTTACCGGCAGCTGGTAGTCGTTCCCGAACTTGTGGGTCAGGTAGCCGTTAATGATCATCATGGCCTTGGTGTGAATTTCCCCGGCCAGATCCGCCTTGTGCTCCACGTCGCTGATGCCGCCCTCGGGGCCGGAGTGAATGGTGGCAGTGATGCGGGTGGGTTCCCCGTACTCAAAGTCATCGCCGAAGGTGGAAATCACCGAGAGACCGTTAATCTGGCCCACGACCTCGCCCCGGGTTTTCAGGATAATCTGCTTGTCCCGGAACATATCCCCGGATTCCTCCAGAGCGGTGTTGGCGCGGAACATTCGGGCATCCAGAGTTTCTCTGACCTCGGCGGCGGTGAAGGCCTGAAGCTCCTTCCGGAGGCCCCGGCCGCTGGCTTCCCGCATGATGTTGCAGAGCTCCTGCTCCGAGAGGGCGAACTTGGTCTGGTTTTCCGCCAGACGGCAGGCTCTTTCTATTAACATGGTGACGGCGGAGGCATCCGGCGGCAGGAGTCCCATGAGACGGCAGCGATCCCGGAGATAGAGGGCGAGATCGTGGGTATTGTCCTTCAGGGGGAAGCAGTTCATGAGATCCGCACGGAGGTAGAAGGCGGTGCCGCATTCCGGATCTATGCTGTACAGCGAAGCCACGTCAATATAGGAGCCGGTGAGAATGAGCTTGACGTTCACCGGGGTAGGCTCAGGCGCAAAGAAGGGGATAATGCTGCTGACGCTTTCGTTGGGGTTTTCCCAGCCGGCAAGGCCGCTTTCCAAAATGTGCCGGAGCTTGAACCAGAGAGCCGGGCTGTGCACCAGCTCCGAGATCCGGAGCACCAGGTAGCCGCCGTCGGCGCTGCGCAGGAGTCCGGGCTCCAGAAGTTCATGGGAGGAGTAGGTGGTGCCGTTTTCCGTCAGGTAGTTGACGCAGCCGAAGAGATTTTTCCAGGTGAGATCGTGGCCGAACAGCAGGGGCGGCCGGTCTGGCAGATGCTGCACCATAAGATTCAGGATCACCTGATCCGCCTTGATCCTGTCCTGCATGATGTAGTTGCAGAGATCCGTGAGGTATTCTTCAAGCTTGGGATCGTTGTCCTGCTTTTTCAGGATCTTCAGGAGAATTTCCTCCTGATCCAGCTTGAATTTGGCTTTCTTCACCAGATCCTGCACCAGACTGAAAAATTCCTGCGTGGTGCCGCTTTTGATATGGAGCCACATGGGGGAAAGCTCGTCGGCCAGGTTTTCGGCATAGACGATGTCATAAATCTGATGCTTCCGGCCGGCGCATTTCGTCAGGAGATCCCTGACGCACTGTTCGGCGTCGGTATCCGGGGATACCAGAAGCAGCATGACCGGATTGGGCATTTCCGTATACACCAGTTCCTGAACGGCGCTTTGGGCTCTTTTCTGAAAAGAGGCAAAGGTAACCTTTTTTTCATCATCAAGAGAGCCGATGTCAGCGATAGCCGGACGCAGCATCTCCCAGGAAAGTTCTTTCACACAACCTCCGATACCAGTCTTATCCCTAGTATTATTTTTTTCCGTGCTGCTATTGTAACACCAAGAGAGCCCGGGGTACTCCCCATAAAAGAACATGGAGGCCCGGAAAGGCTATCCTGCCATCAGCAGGGATTCATGGCCGCACTTCCGGCATTTAATCCGATAATGCCCCCGGGCCGGCGGATGATTTCCGGAGGCGAGCTTCCTTAATACAGGCTTCAGGATCCGGGAAAGGAGATTATCCGGCAGGGGAATTTCAGGGATCAGCTCCAGATCCTCGGACTGACACCGGGGACACTTGCCGAGAGGCGGGGTATCTTTTTCGGGCATTTCAGAGCTCCTTAAGACAGTTTTGGCAATCCGGAAACAGGGCCGATTCCGGGGCTTCAGCCGGAACCTTGTCCGGCCGGAGCATCCTCGAGATTTGCATCAGTCGCGGAGTAAAGAACCAGCTGCTGCCGGATACGCTCATTAATTTCATTAAGGAGACGCTGATAGTCATCCTGCTCCTCGGTCACGGTTACGGCGGTAAAGTCCAGCTTTTCCGGACGGATGCCTTTCCGCTTCAGAAGAGCCAGGAACGCCGCGCCGCTTTCCAGCTTCACCATAGCCCCGAAGCCCAGAATTCTGATCACGATTTCCCGCCAGTCTGCCTCCGGATAGAGGAGCTTCACGAGGCAGGTGCCGGTTTTCTCATCGAAGCAGGCGCGCTTGTCGTAAAAGGAAAACTCCGTCAAAAACCGCACAATGCTGTTGCGATCCTGGGTTACCCGCACCACGGCGAAGCGGAAGTCCCGTTTTTGGTCTTCCAGAAACTTTCCGGTATCCTCGATGGCGTGGTTCCAGGGGCAGGTCTTCAGGATCTCCACGGATGACACGGTGGCCAGATTAATCGTGGTGTTCTGGAGAGCGTCTTCTTTGGCGTTAACGGCAAAAAGCCGGAATTTGGCGTTTTTCAGGGAGAACTCCAGCCGGAGCGGGGCCAAATCGATCTTACGGCTTACCCCGTTCTTGACGGGGGTGTAGGTGACGCTGGCAAACTTCCGCTGCGAGATAGCCTCTCTCAGAAGGCGGAAATTCCTGATGTAGTTCTGCCGGGCTTCCGGAGTGTGTCCCGGAGTCACCACGGGATCACCCTCCTTTTCGGCATCTATGATAATAAACGGCGTATCCAGGATGTCCGGGTCAAAAAGCGAGCCGGGCTTCCAAAGCTCCTCAGCGCCGGTATTAGGATTCCCATTTCTGTTTGGCTCCTTAAGGAAAGGCAGCATTTCAGACTGGATTTTCTGGTACTCCTCTGCGGTGAAAAAGAGTTCGGCCAGAGGATCTTTCAGGGCGGTGTAAAGCCAGGAAAGCTCCGCCCATGTCAGGGGAAACTCTATGATATGATTAAGATGGATATCCGGATTAAGATCCAGGTGTTTCTGGCTGTCCCGGGTATCTGCATAATCCGGAAACAGATCTGTGGCAAAAGTGTCTTCGTAATGCGTCCATATCTTGAATTTCTGTGTGAGACCAAGAGATTCCGTAGTTCCTGAAATAATATCCGTAATGTCCTTTTTCCGGGGATAGGGCACCATGGTTCGGCTGGAAAGGTTCGGTACCATGATATTTCTGTTTTTCCGGCAGGCATTCAGTATCCGGCGGGTAATTTCCATGTAGATGCCATAGTATTCTGAAAATATCCCCGGATCTGTGGTTTGAGTGTTGAACTGTTTGTTGCTTTCGGTGTTTTTAGTTTTTTTTGTTTTTTTAGGGTTTTGGGTATCGGCTTTGGGGAAATCATCCTCGGGATTCTGATGGTAAATGCCCTCACAATTTCCGGAGAGTTCTTCCTCGGGTTCGATAATGCCGTAGAGCCGCAGCATTTTAGCGAGATCATCAAAAAAGATCTTCCGGAACCGCTTTCTGCTGGTTTTAAGTCCGGAAATCCTCCCGATATAGGTTTTAACCCAGCTTTGGAGCTCGTCCTCGTCCTGAGCCTCGGTTCGGTAAACGGCATACATAGCATCTCCCGTTTGTCCGGTGACCTCCACAGTGCCGTTCCGGCACTCCCGGCGGAGTCTTCGGATGGAGTGATTCCGTTCGGGATCCCTGTCGGCATCATTTTCAATTTTGATTTTGAAATTAATTTCAATGAGGCCGCTGTCCCGGGGACCGAAATTTTCCCGTTCGTCAGGATCCCGGATCACCGTCCGGGTGCCCCATTTTATGGCGGTTTCGTACAGATCTTCCGGGAGATCCGGAGCTGAAATTTCATCTTTCGGGAGTTTGATGGCCGTGATTCTGTCAAACAGAATGGAGTCTGCGACGCCGCTTCTGGGTGAGGACATTTCAGTACCGGCAAGATAGCGTCTTTCGGTGATGATATACCCAAAAACATACCGCCGCCCCTTGAAGCAGGAGGTGAGGATTTTGAGGGGCAGCATGGTCACAATGATTTTATTCCGGTCGGAATAGGTATAGAGCGCCTCTTCGGACTCCAGTGCGGTAAACTCCACCACCTGCCGGTTTTTTATGGCCATCAGGGTGTACCAGGCGATTTCGTCATTGAGAGTTTGGGCGCAGAAGGCATGCTTGAAAGAGATGGCATCATACCCGGGATCCGGAGCGGTGTTACTGTCAAGGTGCGGGAGCGCGTTCAGGGCGTTTTTAATATAGAAGCCCAGTTCTCCGAAATAGCCTGCCATGCTGAAAAAATCCAGAAAGCCGCTAAAGTGCCGTACCCAAGATTCCCAATCTTCCGGACTGGTAAATATGTTCATGAAGAAGACATTTTCGGGGGTTTTGTCTGACAGCAGGCAATAGGAAGAAGCATTAGGGTGCTCGTCCTCGACTACTAGTTGGCTGTTCATTCTGGTAAGGACGCCGTTCCCTTCCAGCTGACTGATTTTGTTGCTCAGGGATCTGACATCATCCGAGTCTTCATCCTGCGAAGCACCTTCATGGGTGAATTGGCGTACAACGAAATTTTTTGTGCCTTTTTTGCAGCATAACAGAATTGAAAACAATGAACTGAATTCACTGCCGGTAATGTTTTTGCTGAGAAAGATGCCGAAAAACGGATTTCTTTTCAAAAGGCCGCTGATGCCCGGATCGATGTAGCATTCATAATCCTTTTTGCCGGTAACCTTTATGTTGCTGTAGTAGTTGTTGAAGAGTTCGATATTGTACTGGTACCGCCGGTCTTTGATTCCTAGCTCGCGCAGATACTGCTGCGGCTGGCTGTAGCCCAGAATAAAATGGATCCAGAAAATCCTTCTCCAGGCTACCAGCTTTGTAGTTTGGGTAACTTTGGCGTTATTATCGGTACCAGTCATAGCTTCTCCGCGTGGTTGCAGCTTTCCCCGGATTAAGGAAAATACGGCTTCCGGGGGGCAGGATGATTTTTTGCAGGCTTAAGTCCTGCTTCTCATAATAATTTTTAACCATTTCTGCAGTTTTATTAATCTTTTTATGTTTATTTTGCTAGCCGGATTATGATTATTTTCGGATCCCGGGTTGTGTTGCGGGAGCGGGGCATAACCCGGTATTGGACAATTCCCCCGGAGAGGACATTGTCCGGCGGCTGTGCTATCATGCAAAGCCGTTTCGGGGCTCCGGCGGGAGTCTGGAAAAGCCCCGGAAAAAGCGCGGAAACAGAGTTCGGAGATGCAGGGAAAGGGCGGATAAATGGCGATGAAAGATGAACAGGCAGCCCGGGATTCCGGAGAAATAGATCTCCTCTGCAATGTCGGGAATCTGCCCGCGGCCGGCGCTGCGCTGTCTCCCTCCGCTCCTGCCACTTCGTCTTCACCGGAACCTGTCCGGAGACCGGTTTCCCCGAAGCCGGCCGTAACCTCCGTGAGGGAGGGCTTTGCTCTGGAGAGCCTGGTAAAAAAGCATTCCGCCTCCCTGAGGAATCCCGGAGTCTTTGTGCCCGGAAAAACCCATTTCTCATCTGCTGCATCCCCGAAAGCTGCCTCAGGAGATCCCGCCCATCAGGACAGCGATCTTGTGAACGCCGCCGCGGCCGCCCGCTATCTCGAAATCAGCGATGCCACTGTCAGGAACTGGGTGAAGCTGGGCCGGATCCTCCCTGCGGAGACCGAGGGATCGCGGCTGTGGTTTCGGATGCAGGATCTCCGAGCGCTCCGGCAGGATCTGGAAAACGATAACGAAAGTCTCACCAGAAGACGGAATAAAACCCGCAAAACCGGCAGGGAAACCTACAGCTCCTACATTACCCGGAACAGTACCAACATCGCCTCCGTAAACATGGTAACCAGCCTGCTCAGCATGTACTCCGACGGGCTTTCCCTGCCGGAGATCCGGGCGGTGCTGGCGGATGCGGCAGTAAAAATGCTGTATTCCCGGGGACTTTCCGGATGCCGGGATCTGGGAGAGTGGTTCAGCCGGGGCAGCCATGAAGAGGTGTATCCGCTTATTCGGGATCTCCTGCCGGATCTTATGCGGGATCTCCGGGCAGCCCGGGATTTTCGGAAGGGCTGTCCCGGCATCTTCGGGCTCCCCTACGAGTACGAGCCCGGGGAGGATGCCCTGGGCTTCCTGTATCTTTCCATAATGAATATCGGAGACCGCAAAAGCTCCGGAGCCTATTACACGCCGGTTTATGCGGTAAAGCGCCTGATTGCGGGTCTGCCGGAGGACTGCCTTAAGGGCGGCCCTGTTCTTGATCCCTGCGCCGGAGCCGGGAATTTTCTGATAAACCTTCCGGAGACAGTGCCGGCAGAGCACGTTTACGGCGCGGACATTGATGAAACGGCGGTTTTTCTTCTGAGAATCAACATGGCTCTCCGTTACCGGATCACTGATGCGGCATTTTTGCAGGAGCATTTTGAGAGGGCGGATTTTCTGAGACAGCCCCCCGCCCGGAAATACCGGGTCATTCTGGGAAATCCCCCCTGGGGCTATCGCTACAGCGCCGGGGAGCAGCAGTATCTCCGGGAGCATTTCCGCTGTGTCAGCGGGAGCGTTACGGAGTCCTTTGCGCTGTTTCTGGAATGCTCCTTCCGCCACCTCGCCCCGGGGGGCTATCTTTCCTTCATTGTGCCGGAGGCGGTTCTGAATGTGCGGTGCCATGCTCCCGTCCGGGGATTTATCATGGAAAGATCCTCCATCAGGTATCTGGCGGCTCTGGGGGATATTTTTCCCGGAGTGCAGTGCCCCAGCGTGATTCTGGCCCTGGAAAACACCGGAAAGCCGCTGGATACCGCCGGCATGCGGGTGGAGACTCCGGGAGAAAGCTTCGTTATCAGAGAAAGCCGGCCGGTCTCCCGGGAGGAATTCAGCTTTTTAATGAATGATGCCCGAAGCCGGGTGATTGAAAGGCTGGAATCCTGTCCCGGAGCTCTTCGCCTGGCCGGCAATGCCGATTTTGCCCTGGGGATTGTCACCGGAGATAACAAAAGGCACATTCATTCCGTGCCCCGGCAGGACAGCGAGCCAATATTGGGCGGCACCATGATATTCCGGTACGGTTTCCGGCCCCGGGACAAGCAGATTGTGTTCCGCCCTGAGGAGTTTCAGCAGTGCGCCCGCCCGGAGTATTACCGGGCTCCCGAAAAGCTTATTTACCGCTTTATCTCCCGGGAGCTGGCTTTTGCCTACGATGATCAGAAGACCCTGTCCCTGAACAGTGCCAACATCGTTATCCCCAGAGTTCCCGGTCTTTCCGTAAAGTACGTGCTGGCAGCGCTGAATTCCCGCATGGCTCAGTTTTACTTTTCTCTTAAGTTTAATTCCCTTAAAGTGCTGCGCTCCCATATCGAAGCCATTCCGCTGCCCCCGGCGCCACCCGCCGTCCAGGAGGAGATCGCCGCTCTGGGGGATCGGCTCACCATTGCGAGCAGAACCTCCCCGGAGGAGGCCCGGACTCTTTATGAGGCCATTGACGGCAGAATCGCCGCTCTTTACGGTCTTTCGGAGGAGGAGTATCGGACTATTCGGGAGCAGCTTCCGGATCCTCTGCTGCTGCCGCCCCCGGAGCGTACTTCGGATCCCAAAAAGGAGAAGAGCTCCGGAAATCCCGCCATACGGCGTCCCCCGGGCCGCAAAGGAAAGGCTCAGAGCGCGGAAACCGCCCTGGAAACAGCACCGGAAAAAGCAGCAGATAAAACGGCAGGAACAGAAACATGAGCAAAAGAACAGGAGACAGCCATGGCAACTAACCGAGAATTTCTGGAGTACACCCTGGAGCTCCTCGGGGATCTTCCGGAGATCACCTTCCGGCCCATGATGGGGGAGTACCTTTTGTATTACCGGGAGCGGCTTTTCGGGGGGCTTTATGACGGGCGCTTTCTGGCAAAGCCCGTGCCGTCCGCCATAGCGTTGCTGCCGGATACCCCTATGGAGGAGCCGTACCCCGGCGCCAGTAAAATGCTGGCCCTGAGCAGCCTTGAAGATCAGGATCTTCTGGTCAGGCTGGTAACCGCCATGTACGATGAACTTCCGGAACCCCGGACCCGGCGGCGGGAAAATCAGCAATAGCGCCTGCTCCGGCAGCGGCAGAAGTTCTGAAACTCAGGCAATGCGGAGTATTCTCACATTTTGTAATATCTTTTTAAGTTTTGTCATTATGCGGGAGGCCGATTTCATTATACTTTAACCATGAACTCGGGAACGGCGGTTTTCCGGAAGAAGGAAAACGGTTCCTCTGAGACAGGAATGTGGGAGATAATATGAACAGACTTGCAAAAATAATGGCCGTGGCCCTCGGCGCCGCCAGTCTCAGCCTGGCTGCTTCCGGGGCTGCTCTGGCTGTTCCGCCGCCTCATCATCCTGACTGCCGTCCGGGACATCATTGCCCGCCGCCGCCTCCGGCGCCGAAGCCGCAGCACAAGCATCATCACAAGGGATCCAAGGGCTGCCCTCCGGGAGCCTGGAAGCATGATCACCGCTGTCCTCCGCCGCCTCCTCCGGGACCGAGACTGCCGCCTAACGAGCCGCCGCGTCATGATCCCCATCACGGCCCGCATGATGATCCTCATCATCACCACCATTAATTTGGCGGACAGTTAACAGCCGGGGCTGCCAGAAGGCAGCCCCTTCTGTTTTTTTTAGCGGCGGCCGGATTCCTGCTCGTGTTTTTTCCTTCCCGGGAGTTTTTCCGGCGTTCCCGTTATTTTCCGGCAGCAGATGTGTTACCATGAACTGCGCTGCGGGCTTTCTCAGAAATTTGCGGGGATAAAGGGAGACTTCTTAATGAAACTGCTATGGCTAGGCATCTTCTCCGGCGCGGCAGCGCTTACTCTGCTGTCGCTTTATTACGTCGCGCGGAGATTTGCCGGGTTTTTCGGGTACCGGAGGGAGATGAACCTCCGGGAACGCCGGAAAATATTTTCTCTGTCCCTGCTCATAACCCTTGCCGCGCTGATTCTCGCGGGGCTTTTTCTGAATACGGTTAATGCGGCGGTGTGTCTGATGCACCTTGCGGCTATTCTGGCGTGCCTGGATTTAGTCTGCCTCCTGATGAAAAAGCTTTTTCCCCGCCGTATTTCCCGGTTTTCCGAAGTTTCCATCGGGAGAACGAGCTTTGCGGCGGCAGCTATTCTCACCGTTACAGTTCTCTCCGTCGGGTGGTATCTCGATCACCATGTCTGGCGCACGGAGTACACTCTTTACACCGCAAAGCCCATCCCTCCCTTCAAGGCGGTTCTCCTTGCGGATGCGCATCTGGGCACCACCTTTGATGCCGCGGGTTTTCGGGAACATTTAAAGGCCATCCAGGCGGAAAACCCCGATATTATCTTTCTCGCCGGGGATATCGTGGACGATGACACCGCAAGGGAGGATATGATTGCGGCCTCCCGGGATCTCGGCCGGCTTTCCTCCCGGTACGGCACCTACATGGTGCACGGCAATCATGAGAAGGGGTATTACGGCGCCGCCCGCCGGGGCTTCAGCGCCGAGGATTTCACCCGGGAGCTGGAAAATAACGGCGTTCGGGTGCTTCTGGACGAGAATGTGTCTCTGGAGGGCGGAATCCTGATTTCCGGACGGAAGGATCTCTCTGTGGTCAAGGAGCTTCACGGAACCCGGCTCGCCCCGGAGGAGCTTCTCAGGGGTCAGGATCTGGCAAACACCTATGCCGTAGCGCTGGATCATCAGCCCTTTGAATATGACCGGCACAGCGCCGCCGGCTTTGATCTGGTGCTTTCCGGTCACACCCACGGCGGGCAGCTTTTTCCGTTCAATGAAGTCGGCCGCTGGCTCGGGGCCGTGGATCTGGTATACGGCCACGAGAGACGCGGCGGAACCGATTTTATTGTTACCTCCGGGATCTCCGACTGGGCTCTCAGGTTTAAGACCGGAACCAAGTCCGAATACGTGGTGATAAATGTGCTTCCCCGGGACGTCAGGTGAGGCTGGGTCCGCTTTTATTCCTTTAGTATTTCTTCTCTGTCCCGGTACGGCGCTCTTCTTTTTCTGTCCCTGCGCTTTTCTTTTGTCAGCGCTTCTGAAAAATGTCTCTAATTCTGCTCACTAAATTGTCTTTTTTTCTGCTCCAGCGTTTTCCTGCCTAACTGCCCCGTGTTTTTACGTTACCGACTGCCAGCTTTTTGGTCGTGACTAACTGTTTCAAGTTTGTTTGCACTGACTGCTTGTGTTTTGGCAGAGCGGTTGCTTTTGGTTTGGCGGAGTGGTTGCTTTCCGGTTTGGAGCGAGGGAGTGACGTCAGTCCTCCGGCCGTGGCTGCCACCAGTCTGTCCGGAAAAACTCAGGCGGTGGGGTGAAAGACGGGCATAATTTTTAGTC
>DFFT01000170.1 GCA_002372325.1 Succinivibrionaceae bacterium UBA3769
TTCTTACGGTCATGCCGTAATGAATTGCGCTTTGCGGTTCCAGTCCCAGGAGCACAAAGACTCCGTCTTCGGTTTCCCCGGCGTTCCAGAGCTTCAGAAGGTCGCGATGCTGCTGCACCGGGGTGTTTTTCTTTTTCCCGAATATCATGGCCACCTCTGTGGAATCCATAGGGCTGAGTTCCTCCGGCTTAATGACCTTGTCGCCGTCAAAAAGAAAGAAGTTAAAGGCGTCAGCAAAAAATGTGGCTTGGCAAAGTACAGCTTTGCCGCGGTATCTTTTTCTCCCAAGATAGTCCTCCTTATTAAAGTGATGTCAATATAAAACATTTTGAGCGATTGCTCATGATTGGTATAGAAATTGTAGTGCTATCGGGAGAAATGTAAACACTTTTTGCAAAAACAGTCAGAAAAACACAATCTTATGCCATAAAAGTCCCGAATTTAAAGGATTTTGTTTATTTTGTAACCAGTTTTATTCCGGGGTTCGCAGTGGGATGTGATTTTCGGGACGTGAGACTGATATTCAGGGGCTGAAACGGAATCCGGTTTTAAATTTCCGGCCGGAAAAACATTACGGAAAGCCTTCCTGATATCAGATTCCTTGCAAAACCGGCGTTTTTCCAAATGGCTTCTCCGGGGGCCTATCCCTGAAGCTTCCCTTTTTTTTGCACTTTTTTATTCCGAATTTGCTTCATACGAGCCTTACCATTTAAGAACCGGACGGGGATTGTCTTCTGGATCCTCCTCTCCGGATGCGGATTTATTTCTTTTTCCGCATGGTTTTAAACTGCTTATAAAGGTAATTTCGTATGAAAACGCATAAAACTTCATCTTTCAGTCTGGGTTTCGTTCTGATTGCGCTGGCTGCTCTTCCCGGCTGCGCCACGATTTTCAGCGGCACCAGCGACTACATCAAGATCAGTTCGCAGGATCCGGCTTTGGACGGCAATGTCAAGGCAGTGGCTCTTACCGACAAGGGGCGGGCTCCCAGAACCATGGTTCTGGGCGAGACCATTGATGCTCAGAGAAACATGTCACCCATTGTGGTAAACATTCAGGAAAGCGAGTGCATTCTGCCTTCTTCCGAAAGCATCAAGCCCTACATGAATCCGGTGGCGCTGCTGGATTTCCTGGCAACCAGTCTGCTCAGCACCTCCATTGACAGTTCCACCGGGGCTCTTTGGAAATACGGGGATGTGTCTCTGGTTAATCCCAAGGTGCGTGATACCCCGGAATGTCAGAAATGGCTGCAGGATCTGCGGGCTAAGTATCAGGAGACGCACAACTCTTCGGCAGCTCCGGTGGTAACGGCAGATCCGGCTAAGACGGCAGAGCCTGCGGCTCCGGCGGAAGCTCCCGCAGTACCGGAAGATCCGGCTCAGGCTTCCTGAGCGCTGAGGTTTCGCCGGGAATAGCAGAGGGGCGGATTCCCCTGGGGGATCCGCCTGTTTTCTCATGCTCTCTGCAGGGTCTTTCAGTCATTTGCGGGGGATCAGCATATGAACGTATTATTTCAGGTCTGCCGGGGATTCCTGCGGCGGTTCCTTTTTATGACCGTCCTGTCCGTAAGCCGCTTTTCCGCCATTGTCCTCCTTTCATTTTCATGTCTTCTGCCGGGGGCGGCTCCGTCCCTGGCCGCCGCGGGGTCCTCGGCGGCCGCGCCGGAATACCGCGCTCTTCCTCCGGAAAAACAGGATCTCTGGCGGCGGCTTCTCCATTACTCCGGCGGGGAGAGTTCGGTGAACGGGGACAGCGATTTCTTTCTGAGTCCGGCGGGCTTTCGGGATCCGGAGGCCGAATATCAGGCCACCGTAAAACTTCTGGCGGAGGAGTCGCCGCTCCTCTGCGATTACCCGGCCCGCTATTTTTTTATCACCGGGGAGGAGGTTCCGGAATACTGCGCCGGCTACCGCGACTATGTGAATCATGTATCCTTTGACGAGGTGTTTGCGGTTTTTGCCACGGAACAGGCGGAATCCCCAGTTTCCTCCATGGGGCATCTCATGATCATGGCCAGAGGCGTGAATCTTCTCGGCGTGCCGCAGCACTACGGCATTGGCTTTGCGGCTCCGGCGGAGCGGGGCTCCTGGGGGCTTCTCCGGGATTTTTTTACCGGCAGCATCGCCGGACGTTTTCTGCTGAATCCCTACGATGATCTTATCTACACCTATGTTTCCAAAGAAAACCGTTCCCTCTGGGAATATAAGCTCGGTCTCACCCCGGAGGAGCGCGCCTGGCTTCAGCGTCACGTGTTTGAACTCCGCGCCCATGCCATTAGCTATTCCTTTTCCTCCCATAACTGCGCCTCCGGAGTCCAGGAGATTCTGACCGCGGCTGGAGGGCGTTTTCAGGGGCCCGGGAACTCTTTTTATCTGACGCCGCTGGAGTATGCCCAGCATCTCAGCCGGAACGGCCTTATCACGGAAATCGGACTCCGCCCCTCCCGGAGCGACACTGCTCTGCTGAAGCAGGGCCGAACCTGGAATCCTCTGGAAAGAAACCGTCCCTTTCGTATCAGCGGAGGATATCTTTACCGGGAAATCGGGAGTTCCCGAAACTTTTCCGCAAAGCATGGCCTTTCCGGCGGCTTTCTGGAACTCACCCCGGTGATCACCGATTTCCGCGATGACTCCCGGGGGAGTCCGGCCATAACGGAAAGCGTCTTTTTAAGAACCAGACTGGAGTATCTGGGGGAGCGGGTATATTTAAGACGCCTGGATTTGCTCAGTCTGGGAAAAATTCCGGATTTCCGAACCGGGGATGCTCTGGGAACCGGCTTTGCCATTTCCTTTCGGGGAGATCGGAATGCCCTCCATTCCTCGCTGTATCCGGAGCTGAGTCTGGGGATCGGCACCGGTTTCGGGTACGGCATTTTCAATCCCTATGCCGCAGTGTCCGGCAGGGCGGCTGTGACCTCCGGGGGCCCCGGAGCCGCCCTGGACTTTGCGGCCGGAGCCGTAATAAGGCATCAGGATCTGGGGAGACTCCGGCTCGGCTTTGATTATTATCTGACTGACGGAGGGGACTGGTTCGGAAAAAGAAGCAGCTTCCGCATCAGCTGGTCCCGGAGGCTGATCCGGGACTGGAATGCCGGTTTTGAGTTTAGCAGGGACTTTCGGAAGCGCGGCCGTCCCCTGAATGAGTTTTCCGGCGGCCTGATCTGGTTTTTCTGAATTCTGCTCCTCAATCACTTCAGCGATCTTGTCATCATTCTGGTATTTGACGACCTTAAGGGCAAATCCAAAAGAGGCGCTGAATTTTGCAAAATAT
>DFFT01000065.1 GCA_002372325.1 Succinivibrionaceae bacterium UBA3769
TTCCTGGGAAGAGCTTTCCCGGGCTCCGAAGGTGCGCCTCGCCTTTCCGGAAAGCTTTCCCCGGGGACTCCGGGATCTCATTACCGGACTCGCCTTCAGAGATCGGCAGGGGGGGATTTCCGGTCATTCCGAGAGTGGCTGGGGCTATAACGAGGTTAAGAAATGGCTTGCAGGTGAAGATGCCCCTCTCCCGCAGGAATCACCGGATCTTCCCGGCGCCGCAGGTTTTCTTCCCTACAGCTTTGCCGGAGAGAAGCACACTGATGTAACCTCTCTCGTGCGGGCTCTTCTCAAAAATCCCGCGGAAGGAATGCAGGAAACCGGGAAGGGCATTCTTACTCATCATTTCGGACTCTTTGACAGCAAGGCGGAACAGATCTGCCGGGATGCCGAAGAAGGCATTCGGAACAGTCCCGATGATGCCGGAGCCCGGGATGTTTTTTACCGGGCGATGTATGCTTTGGCTCCGGAGATGAAGTCGGTGTTCTGTGCCGGCCGGGAGTTTAAGGGCTTAAGTGAGCTGGGAGAAGCCTCCTTTGAAGCTGCCTCTTCCGGAAACAGGGATTTTGCCGCGGAGCTGGAGAAGCTTCTGGACAGCATTCTGGAATTTTATGCCGGCAGCATTCTTAAAAATCCTGCAGCGGTTACCGTCCTGAAAAGCGCCAAGGATATTATTTCCCGTTACAAGTATTCCGGTCTTCAGCTGTGCTGGATCATCGGCTACGCCTTTTCCAAAAGACGCGCCCTTATGATTCACGGGCAGATCTTCGCGGGATTCCGGGATCTCATGCTTTATCTTAAAAAGCTGGAAACAGAACAGGGCAGCCCGGCGTTTGCCAAATACATCGAGGAAGCAAGCGCGGAGCTCTCGTTTTTTGCTTCCTGCCATCCCGACAGTCAGGTGCGGCGTTACCTTAGCGAGGTTCTGGACGAACTTAACCGGGCGATTTTCGGAAAGGGGGAGCTCAGCTTTAAAAATGCCCGCGCCTTTGACGAATATATTGCCGGACTTCTTAAGGATAAGCAGACCTACCAGATCCGCCGCCTGCTTTCGGACTACGGCTCGGCTCTCAAGGAGGTCTCTGAAAAGATCTGGCATTCTTCGTCATATGACAATCTCGTTAAAATCGCGCGGGGCTTTGTTCCCTTTGACGAACTTCTTTTTGCGTCCCAGGCGGATCTTAGAGACTATCTCAGAGATCTTCTGGAAAAGCATCAGAGCACTCCGGAGTTTTTCCGGGAGTATGTGAAAATCCACGGAAGCGCTCTGGAAAAGGCTGCCGGAGTCCCGGATCTCTCCCGGGTGGCCAGAGCTGTTCTGAATCTTGGCCACGCGGCTGTTTCTCCCCAGGAATGCATCACCGTACGAGGTGTCCGCTATCCCACAGTACCGCCCCTGAACGCCCGGGAAGGTGATTACATCAAGTTCGGCGTCTATCCCTACGACGAGGAAGGCAACGCTGCTCCTATTGAATGGCTGGTGCTTAAGGTGAAGGATCATGAAGCCCTCCTGATCACCCGTTACGGCATTGACTGCCGGCCTTATCATCATGAGAGCTCCGCGGTTACCTGGGAAAGCTGCGATCTCCGGAAGTGGCTTAACAAGGTTTTCCTGAAAACCGCCTTCGACCAGGAAGAGCTCATGCGCATCAAGGTGTCGGATCTCTGGAATGACCGCAATCCGGACTATGATACCCCCGGCGGAAACCGCACCCAGGATGCGGTGTTCTGTCTCAGCATTGCGGAAACCCGGGAATTTTTTGCCGATAACGCCGAAAGACAGTGCAAGCCCACCCCTTATGCCCGCCAGCGGGGGGCCTGGGGAGACACCGGAAACAACTGCTGCTTCTGGTGGACCCGTTCTCCGGGACGCTATGAGAACTATGCCGCTCTGGTGCGTACTGACGGAGTGCCTTCCCTGTTCGGGCTCCGGGCCAGCTTTGACTACGATGCCGTGCGTCCGGCTCTCCGCATCATGCGTTAGTCCTGAGAGAATGCTATGAGAGTAAGTCCGAGCTGCGCTGCCTGTCTTTGGGAACGCCAAAAACAAAAAACTCCGAATCAGGATTACCTTGCCCGGGTGCGGGAAATTATTGACACCCGGAAAGAGGATGACACCGCCCCTTATCTGGTTTACCTGTTTGCCGAAGCCCATGAGAAGTTTTTCGGGAAACCGCCGTCCTTCCGGGATGTCAAGAAGCGGTACAACGACTGCGTGCTCAGACTGGAACCCGCGATCCGGAGCAGGATTGCCGCATCTCCGGATCCTCTGGCGGCCGCTCTGGCTTTTGCGCGGGCCGGAAATTATATTGATTTCGGAGCCCTGGAAAAGGTGGAGCAGGATACTCTTTTAACCCTTCTGGACACGGCATCTCTCAATGAACGGGATCTTCCGGCCTACCGGGAGTTTTTAAGAGCGTGCCGCGAGGCTGAGAGCTTTCTCCTTATCGCCGATAACTGCGGGGAGATCGTTCTTGACAAGCTCTTTCTGGAAGAGCTCCGGAAATCATTTCCCCGGCTTTCCTGCGCGGTCATGGTACGGGGATCCGAGGTGCTTAATGACGCCACCAGCGAGGATGCGGAGCAAGCGGGAATGGGCAAGGTGGCGGAAATCATTTCCAGCGGCGCCGCTGCGGCCGGCGCGATTTACCAGCTCATGTCTTCGGAGGCCCGGAACGCTCTGGACACCGCAGACGTTATCCTGGCCAAGGGACAGGGAAACTATGAATCCTTATGCAATCAGGGGCGCCATATCTTTTATTCCCTCCTGTGCAAGTGCGAGCTTTTTACCGCGAGATTTCAGGCGCCGCTCTTTACGGGCATTTTTGCGGAGGAGCTCCCGGTTCCCCCGGCGGCAGCGCCTCTTCATGAACCAGCCCCGGATGCCGGCCCGTAACCCTGCTGCCAAAACCATGCATCATTTCAAAGCTTATTTCAGAGCAAGATGAACAGCATGAATTTGGCATTTTTTCAGGAATCGTTATCATATGAAGCTCGGGAGCCAATCATCTTTCAGGCTCAGGCCGTTTTTTCGGAAATAAGTTGCATTAATCCGCACCGCCAGGCGGAAGGGGCGCCCTTCCGCCCGATGTGGTTAATGCCTGAATCCTTCGGCAAATGAGATTTAACCAAAGGAGAGCAAATGGACAACAGTGATATTTCATGGCTTTTGCGAGCCTTTGCCAACTACTACTGGTCGGTGCCGTTATCTTTGGCGCGGAAAACCATTACGGAGTGGCATCCTGATGTCACTCCGGAGCAGTTTGACAGGGTTCTTGAGGCCGAGACGAATCGCAAGTGGCCGGAATTGGTTTTGGTAACCAAGGGCGTTCCGGAACCGGAGCTGGCTCTCGGCTCGTTGTTTGAATTCTTGGACGGGGATTATGGCGGATATCGGCAGCATCGCAAGGATCTTCCGTATGCCATTCGTTCCGAAGAAGAGATTTTGAAGGGCGATCGGGAGCATGTCCGGTACGATATTCCGGAAGCGCAGGCGCTTTACGATTATGTGTATACGGAACTGGAGCTTAACGACGAATGGACCCGCGATGTGCTTTTCAACGTAATGTTTCATCAGGAGGAGTCGTTCATGACACAGGAATCCTGGATGAACTATATCGTTGAATACCCGGACATTAAGACCGGGCTTTTCAGCTCTTTGGATCAGGTCAGGCGCTTCCGGGATCTGGGGAACCAGATGTATCTCAATTATCCGAATCCGTATCTGAGAGGCTGGAAACCCGCGGAGCTTGAAAATCCGCCCTTGATTCCTGATGATATCCCGGACAGCGAAGCCGATATTCCGGCGATGCGGAAGAATTTCGGAGGTTCCTCCTATGATCATTACAGGTATCGATCCGCATTTGAAGAGATTGTGAGAATAGACAGGATAAAGGGCGCTAATGCAGCTTGCGATATGCGGCAGGCAAAGACTGAAGCAGAGCGGAAGGCCGCTAAGGCGCCCGTAACAAACGGTTCGGATACTGACAGCAGTAAGGATTTGAACACTCAGGGTAAATCCGGCAATGATAAAAGCGGGAAGATAGGCAAAGGGAAGCTAATAGAAGACTCCGATATTGAAATCCTGATTCAGTTCTTTGCCAACTACTACTGGTCGGTTCCCCTTTCTCTGGCACGGGAAACCATTATGGGCTGGCATCCTGAAATCACTCCGGAGCAGTTTGAAGGAGCTCTTAAGAACGTCATCGGAATTCCTCCCCGGGCTAAGGCCGTTTTGGTGACCGAGGGCGTTTCAGAGCCGGTTCTGGCATCGCGGGTATTGTTTGAAATGGGGGATGAACATCAGTATTTTCTGGACTGCCGGGAGGAGGATCTGCCTTTTGCCAGCCGTTCCGAAGAGGAGATTCTGAAAGGCGGCAATTTATACAGCATCAGACTGGACATCCGGGAGGCGCAGGATCTTTTTTTATTTGCGCAAAATGAACTGGGGCTTATCGCGAGATGGGCCAATGACGCGGTTTTTATCACCAGACACACTAAGGACGAATTATTCCGGAGTCAGAAGTCCTGGGTGCTTGATGTTCTTAAAAACCACGACTTTATCGCATCCCAGTTAAGGTCACTGGAGCAGGTCAGGCGGTTCCGGGATCTGGGAAACAGGATGTACCGGGCGCTTCCGAACCCTTATCTTAAGGGCTGGAAGCCGGCGGAGCTTGACAATCCCCCGCAGTTTTATGATGATTCTCCGGAAGACGAAGCCGAGATTGCCGATATCCTGAAGAAAAACGGCGCTTTTTCTGTTTCTCCCCCAGATATTGCTCAGGACAGGGCCGATCTTGACATGATTCAAAGGTATTGCGAGGAATTTGTCAGGAAGAAGGAAGAAGAAATCAGACTGAAGAAAAAGACAGCCGGCATCCAGAAAAAGCCTGATTTCGGCCGAAAGGTCGGCAGAAACGAACCCTGTCCCTGCGGCAGCGGCAAGAAATACAAGAAGTGCT
>DFFT01000140.1 GCA_002372325.1 Succinivibrionaceae bacterium UBA3769
GCTGATGCGGTTACCAAGTACGAGGATACAGTGTTTACTCAGGATACGGTTACCCTGACGAGTTCCTTTTGGCCGGGACAGAATGTGATCAGAGCCGGAGAGGATGTTAAGGCCGGGGCGACGCTGGCCCGGAAGGGGGATCCTGCAGATACGGCGGTTATGGGCATGCTGGCCTCTCAGGGGCTTACTGAGGCTTTGGTTTATCGGAGGCTCCGGGTAGCGGTGATCGCTACCGGAAATGAGCTTCAGGATCCCGGAACACCGCTTTTCGGAGGACAGATTTACAATTCCAACCGCTATATGCTGATGTCTGAACTGCAAAGAGCCGGGTATATTGCAGACTATGCCGGCAATGCGGGAGATGCGGCGGCGGAGATCGCTTCTCTGATATCCGGGGCTCTTCAGGATCATGATGCGGTGATTACCACCGGCGGGGTTTCTGCCGGGGACTATGATCTGGTGCCGGATGCGCTCCGGGATCTCGGGGCCGAGATTTTGGTTCATGGCGTCCGCATGAAGCCCGGCATGGCCTGTGTCTACGCTTTTCTGGGGGAGAAGCCCTGCATTGCGCTTTCCGGAAATCCCGCAGCGGCTCTTACCAATTACCATGCCATTGCCGCTCCCTTGCTGAGAAGCTATGCCGGCAGGAATAACGCCGCGCCCGATCTTATCAGAGTGCGGATGCTGGGGGATTTTGCGAAGGGGGCCAAGGGGGAACGCCTGCTCAGGGGGCGCATGGAGATCAGAGACGGCCGGATATGCATGAATCCCTCTCCTGAACAGGGGAATGCGGTGATAAGCAGTCTTGCGGGGGCGGATCTTATGGTGATTGTCCCGGGGGAGCATGGCCCGGTAAAGGCAGGGGACGATCTTTTGGGATTTATGATTCAGGACTGATGCAGATGAAAAAGGTAGCGATTCAGGATGCCGTCGGACTCAGGATCTGTCATGACATTACCGAGATCCGGGAAGGCTTCAAGGGCGTGGCATTCAAAAGGGATACCGTGATCCGGGAGGAGGATATCGGGCATTTCCTTAATATCGGCAAGCGTCATGTCTTTGTCTGGGATGACAGCATAAAGGAGCTTCATGAGGATGACTGTGCCCGGAGGATGGCGGCCATGGCGGATACTCCCGGCGCTCATTATGAGGGCCCCGCCGAGGGCAAGATGCTTCTTATCGCAGACCGGGAGGGACTTTTTCGGGTACGGCGGGAGCTTCTGAGAGAAATTAACCGTATTCCGGATATCACCATTTGTTCCCTGCCGGATCATTATCCGGTTAAGAAGGGGGACAGACTGGCCTCCATGCGCATTGTGCCTCTGGTTACTCCCGAGGAGCATATCCTTAAGGCGGAGGCTTTATGCAAGGAGGTACGGCTTTTTGAGCTTCTGCCTTATCAGCCATTAAAGACAGGAGTTATTATCACCGGTTCCGAGATCTGTCACGGCAGAATAAAGGATCGGTTTGAGCCGGTGATCCGGGCCAAGCTCAGAAGTTTTCCGGGAGAAATGCTGGGAGTTAAGCTGTGCGATGACGATCCGGACATGATCGCCGGGGCTGCGGAGTTCTTTATCAGCCAGGGAGCCTCCCTATTGATCTTTACCGGCGGCATGTCAGTGGATCCTGATGATGTCACCCCGGCTGCCGTAAGAAAGCTGGGAGCGGAGATCCTGACTCATGGCATGCCAGCGCAGCCCGGTAACATGACTCTCCTCGGTTACCTGGACGGCATTGTCATTCTGGGCGTGCCCGGAGCTGCGGTCTCCCGGCCGGTTACCCTGCTGGATGTCCTTCTCCCGCAGATCTTTGCCGGAGAAAGGTTTTCCATAGAGGATATCCGGAATCTCGCGGAGGGCGGACTTTGTCAGATGTGCGCCCGGTGTCATTATCCCAACTGCTCCTTCGGAAGGTATTAGCCGTGCGTGATGCGTTTGGCCGGGACATTAGCTATCTCAGGCTTTCGGTAACCCGAAGGTGCGGCTTTTCCTGCATTTACTGCGCGGATCGGGATTGTCCCGGGAGCCTTGCGGAGGAACTTTCCCTTCCTGAGATACTGAAGATTGCGGAGGTTTTGTCCGGCATGGGGATCACCAAGGTGCGGCTTACCGGAGGGGAGCCTCTGATGCGCCGGGATATTACGGAGATCTGCCGGGGCATTCGGGATCTTCCCGGAGTAAGAACGCTGGCCCTGACCACTAACGGTTTCCGTCTTGCGGAAACGGCCCGGGAGTTACGCGAAGCGGGAGTGTCCCGCATCAATATCAGCATCGATACCAGGAATCCCGCGGTTTTTGCCCAGATCACCGGGGTGCCGGGAGCGGAGGCGGCGCTTTCCGGCATTGAAGCCGCTCTTTCCGCCGGTTTTGCCAAGGTTAAAATAAATGCCGTGCTCTTAAAGGGACTTAATGATGACGCGGCATCCATCAGGGATCTTGCGGAATTATCCCTCAGGTATCCTCTTGATGTCAGGTTTATTGAACTCATGCCGGCCGGCGGAACGGCATGCTGCAAAGGAGAGTATTTTACTTCCGGAGCGGCCGTGCTCCGGGCTCTTCCGGAACTCCGGGAGGATCCGGAAGAGCCGGTGTCCGGCGTGGCCCGGCTTTACCGGCTTCCGGGAGCCCTGGGACGTATCGGCATCATTGCTCCCGTAACTCGGAGATTCTGCGGCGGCTGTAACCGCATCCGGGTTACCGCAGACGGCATGCTGCGTCCCTGTTTGCTTTCTGACCGGGAGTACCGTCTCCGGGGGCTTTCTGCGGCGGAGATCCGGGAGACCGTAACAAAAGCGCTTGCGATGAAGCCCGGGGAACACGGTATCTCGCAAGACGGGGATGATGACCATATTCGGATCCGGATGCAGCGCATAGGAGGGTAATGTGTCAGATTTTACTCATTTCAATGATCAGGGAAAGTCTCGCATGGTGGATGTGTCAGAAAAGAGCGACACCCTGCGCACGGCGGTGGCCGAGGGGCTGGTATACGTTAATGAGGAAACCCTGAGCCTTATTAAAAGCGGCGGCATTAAAAAGGGTGACGTTCTTACTGTGGCTCAGGTGGCCGGCATCATGGGGGCTAAAAAAACTCCGGATCTCATTCCCATGTGCCATCCTTTGCTGCTTTCCGGAGTGGATCTGGCATTGTCTCTTGATGAGGAGAGAACAGCAGTGCTTATCAGGGCCACTGTGAAGAACCGCGGCAGCACCGGAGTTGAAATGGAGGCTCTTACGGCCGTTTCCGCCGCCGCTCTGACCGTTTACGACATGTGCAAGGCGGTGCAGAAAAACATGGTTATCGGAAATATCAGACTGCTTCACAAGACGGGCGGCGTTCATGGCGAATATCATTGTTCCTGATGCCGCAGTGGCGGTGCTGACCGGAGGCCGGTCCTCCCGCATGGGATTTCCGAAGGCGGAACTCAAGGATTCCGCGGGGCGACGGTTTTTTGAGGCGCTAGCCGGGCAGCTCAGCTTTTTTCCCTGCCGTTATCTCTCACTGGCGCCGGATCAGCATTATGAATATCCCGGCTTTACTCCTCTTCGTGATGAGTATCCCGGCACCGGACCCTTGGGGGGCATTCTTACGGCGCTCGGTCATGCGGAAAAGGATCCCCTTTTCGTTATTGCCTGCGATATGCCGGCTTTTACCGGAGAAGAGGCCGGAAGGATTTTTGCCGATTACCGGGGCGAGGATGCCCTGATACCGGCGGTTAACGGAAGATGGCAGCCTTTGGCGGCTTTGTATTCCCGGCGGATGATCCCGGTGTTCCGGGAATGTCTGGAAAAGGGGGATCTCAGGCTGCGTAACGCCATCATGAAGTCGGCTTTCCGTCTCTGCGAGGTGCCGGAGGAATGCCGCTTTAATTACCTTAATCTCAACACCCCGGAGGAGCTTCAGGAGTATCAGGTTTCCTTAGGGCATTTCAGGGATAATGCGGGGCTCCCGGAGGAAAGGGAAAAGCCAGCGGTTTAACGGAGGAAGAGGCTGGCCGATGGATGGCGAGCGGAAGCGGCAGGAAGAAAGCGTACAAAGCATCTTTCTCACAGCCTGCGTAAACAGGAAAAACAGAAAACACCTAAACCTGGAACTGCTGTCAGGTCAAAGCCAGCCCCTCATTCTTCAGCATTTCCTTGTATTCCGCGTACTCGTTTTCAGGAACGCCGACAACGGCCATCGCCCGTTCCCAGGTGCACGCCAATTCTTTTCTGGCAGTCTTAACGCTTTCCAGCCGAGCTATTTTGATCCCTTTCGCCTCGCC
>DFFT01000114.1:0-327 GCA_002372325.1 Succinivibrionaceae bacterium UBA3769
AGCTCCGCTGCATCGCCGCCACCACCTACCGGGAATATGTGAAGTATTTTGAAAAGGATCCGGCCCTGACCCGCCGTTTTGAAAACATTCTGGTGCAGGAGCCCGATGACGAGAAGGCCTTCCGCATGCTCCGGGCCATGACCGGCTTCCTGGAAAAGTATCACCACGTGAGAATTCTGGACGAAGCGGTCAAGGCCACAGTTACCCTCTCCCGCCGCTACATTCCCACGAGGCAGCTCCCCGACAAGGGCGTGAGCGTGCTGGATACGGCCTGCGCCAAGGTAGCCCTGAGCCAGAGCACTCTCCCCGCGGAAATCGAATTCCTGG
>DFFT01000114.1:391-5690 GCA_002372325.1 Succinivibrionaceae bacterium UBA3769
CAGAAAGCTGGAATCCCTCCGGCTGGAAAAGGATATCCTCTCCCGGGAGGATCAGGAGGGCTTTAACCGCGCGGAAGAACTGGAGGCCGTGCAGAAGCTCATCGACGCATCTGAAAAGGAACTCAGCGCCCTTAAGGAACGCCATGACAGGATCAGCCTTCTTGCGAAGAACTACCTGGATCTCAGGAACCGCCTGAGCTCTCAGGAGAACGGCGCCGCTCCCACCCAGGAGGACCGGGATCTTCTCCAGAAAACCCGGGACGAGCTTAACGAGCTTCAGGGAGACAGCCCCATGGTGCTCCCGGAAGTGGACGAGCAGGCCGTTAGCTCCGTGATCTCCGAATGGACCGGGATCCCCCTGGGCCGCATGGTGAAGAATGAAATCAGTTCCGTGCTGAGTCTCGGGGATCATATGAAGGAGCGGGTTATCGGGCAGGATCAGGGGGTTTCCCTCATCGCCAAGCGCATCTTAACCGCCAGAGCCGCTCTCGCAGATCCCGATAAGCCCATTGCGGTGATCATGCTGGCCGGCCCCTCCGGCGTGGGCAAAACCGAAACCGCCCTGGCTCTGGCCGAACAGCTTTACGGCACCGAAAACAATCTTATCACCATCAATATGAGCGAATTCCAGGAGGCTCATACCGTCTCCACCCTGAAGGGAGCTCCTCCGGGATACGTGGGCTACGGCGAAGGCGGCGTGCTCACCGAAGCGGTGAGACGCCGGCCCTACAGCGTGGTGCTTCTGGACGAAATCGAAAAGGCCCACCGGGACGTGCACGAGATCTTCTTCCAGGTGTTCGACAAGGGCCGCATGGAGGACGGATCCGGAAGGCTGATTAACTTCCGGAACTGCGTCATCATTCTCACCACCAATGTGGGGGATGACAAGATCATCGATCTCTGTCCGGACGAAAGCGCTCTCCCGTCTCCGGAAACTCTGGCCGAAGCCATAAGACCGGATCTTATGCGGGTATTCCCGGCCGCTCTCCTGGGCCGCATTACCGTGGTGCCCTACTATCCTCTGGGCACCAAGGCCATTAACCGCATCATTGACCTCAAGCTTAACAAGGTAGTGAAGCGGGTGCGGGACAAGTACCGGGCCGAGTTTATCTGCCAGCAGGGACTCCGGGACGAAATTATCCGCCGCTGCGACAACGTGGCCTCGGGAGCCCGTCTTATCGATGCTGTTATCAATAACGACCTCCTGCCGGATGTCAGCGCGAAATTCCTGGAATTCGCCATGTCAGGAAAGGAGCTCGCCGAGATAACCGCCGATGCCAAAGACGGCAAATTTGTCTTTGAGTTTACGGAAAAGGCAGCGTCATAGCAGATGACATGGGCCGGAGCCTCCGCCTGAAGGGACTTCGGCCTTATTACGCCATTCTTCAGGCTTAAGAATTTTAAGGGGTTTCCTGTGGAACCGACCGCCGCAAGCAATATCCTCCAAAATACCGCCCATAGTGATACCGGATCTCTCGCCTCCTGGCTTCAGGAGCTGCCTCAGGATCTCAGAAAGGGAGTGGAAATCCTTGCGAGCATGGCGGCGGAGCTCCCGGAAGCCCTGCGGGATCGGCCCCTGTACGCCGCAGAGGCCATCATCGCCGAAACCGACCGCAAGATTAACGCCCTTCTTAACGCCGTTATCCACCACCCCGATTTCACCGAACTGGAAAGCGCCTGGCGGGGACTTCATTACCTCGTGACCCGCACGCCCCCGGCGGAAAGCATTAAAATCCGGGTCTACAATATCTCCAAAAAACAGCTCTCCCGCACCATCAGAAAATACCGGGGCACCTCCTGGGATCAGAGCCCGATTTTTCGGAGACTGTATGAAGACGAATACGGCACCGCAGGCGGCGAGCCCCTGGGGGTGATCATCGGGGACTACTACTTCAATCATCTGGCTCCCGACATGGAGCTTCTCAAGGGCATCGCCCAGATCGCCGCCGCCACCCACAGTCCCTTTATCAGTGCGGCGGATCCCTCCATTATGAATCTGGACTCCTGGAGACAGCTCGCCAATCCCCGGGATATCACGAGTGTGTTCAGCACCCCGGAATATACCATCTGGCAAAGCTTCAGAGAGTCCGAGGACAGCCGCTATGTGGCTCTCACCCTGCCCCGCATTCTGGCCCGTGTGCCCTACGGCCCGGACAGCTGCCAGGTATCCGGCCTCTCCTTTTACGAAGAAAAGGAAACTCCGGATCGGGATACCCACGTCTGGATCAATGCCGCCTATGCCATGGGCATCAACATCAACCGGGCCTTCGACCGGTACGGCTGGTGCGCCCGGATCCGCGGGGTCAGATCCGGCGGCATTGTGGATCTTTTGCCGGCATTTCCTGGGCATCCCGGCGAGCTCCGAACCGACATGAAAATCCCCCTGGAGATCGCCATCCCGGAGCATCGGGAGGAGGAGATTTCCAGTAACGGCTTTTTGCCCCTGTGCTACTGCAAAAACACCAGCTATGCGGTATTCCCCGGCGGCCAGACGGTAAACAAGCCCCATGTCTATGACAATCCCGCCGCCACCGCCAATGCCCAGCTCTCCGCCCGGCTGCCTTACATGTTTGCGGTGTGCCGTTTTGCGCATTACCTGAAGTGCATCGTGCGGGACAAGCTGGGTTCCTTCAAGTCCCGGGAGGAAATGAGCAAATGGCTCTCGGACTGGAGCAGCGAATACGTGACCTCGGATCCCAACGCCGACGAGGAGGTCAAGGCCCGCTATCCTCTGGCCGAGGCCCGGGTGGTTATCGAGGAAAGAGAAGATCGCATCGGCTACTATGATGTGAAGTTCTATCTCCGCCCCCATTACCAGCTGGAGGGACTCACCACCACCCTGTGCTTAAGCACCCGGGTGCCCAGCGTTACTTCCTGATCCGGGGTTTTTGCAGGGGGCTGAATTCCCCCGTCTCCGGCAGCGCGGCCGCATCACCGCCAAAGGCATGATTTCATTTTTGGCCGAAGGCCGGATGGGCTATAATTTCAGCCGGAATCAGAGACCTTTGCGGGGCCTTTCGCCGGCAAGTCCTCTTTCCTTTATCCTTCTTTGCGTATTATGCATAAAACAGGAACTTGAAACCACGGGAGAAATTATTTATGAAGCGCCTTCTTCTTGCAGCAATAGCCGGAATCGCCGCCTTGTCCGCCGCGTCCTGTCCGGCCTGGACACTCAATATCCGGGACGGCAGCCTTAAGTATGAGGCCCGGGAGCTGGGGAATGAGATCCAGTACAAGGTTAACGGCAAGCTGGCTGGCACGGCCCGGCAGCTGGGGGATGAAACTGTTTACCGGGATGCCCAGGGACAGCATGCCGGTTCCGTAAGAAAGCTGGGGAACGAATGGGTCTTTAAGGACAAGAACGGCAAGGCCATCGGTTCCGCAGTGTTTTACGGGGAAGAGCTTACCTACAAGGATGCCCGGGGCCGCCATACCGGTACCGCCCGGGTATTTGCCGGAAAAACCCAGTACAAGAACGGCCGGGGCTTGGATATCGGCTCCGCGGACACGGACAAGATGCCCCTGAGACCGATCCCCCTCGAGGATCTCATGGCCGGAAATAACGAGCCCGCCGCCTGCATGACGGTCATTGCCAGTGTTTCTCTGGACGCTCCCGGAGCCCGGGCCGGACTCAGAGCCGGGGACATTATTATCGGCATGGCCGGTTCCGGAAAAACTCTCTTTGATTTCCCCGGCGGAAGCTGCCCCCAGGCGCATCAGTCCATGGCAGCTCAGATTAATAAGGCTAAGGAAACCGAAGGCTCCCAGCTTATAATCTACCGTCCCGCCGCAGATGAAAAGTCCAAAGTCTCCGGCCGCATTCTCAAAACCGCGCCCATGCCCAAGGGCTCCCGGGGCTTTATCTACAATACCGCGGATAACGGCCCTTCCTTCACCAGAAAGGACTCCCTCAAATACTTCGGCGAACTCAAGAAGCTCTATGAATCCGGCTCTCCCGAAGACGCGGAAATTAAGGTTCCGGATCCCGCTGCCTTCAATAAGGATACCCGGGACATTCCCGAGGCCCATCAGGAATTCCGGGAGGTTCTGGTAAACGGCAAGGCGGTAACAGGATGGTTCTGGATAAGCGACAACACCGGCCGCCTCATGAGTCCGGAGGATATCAGAAGCCGGCAGGAAAGAGCTCTTAAGGAAAGCCAGCCCAAGGTGCTCATAAAATCCTACCCCGGCGCCAAAATCTTTGTTTCCGCTGTGGCTGACAGCGGCGAAGGAGATCCCGCCCTCAACTCCAAGTTCACCTATATCGGGGTTACCGACATGAGCGGGGTCTTCCACTACAGCGGGAAGGAGGAATACACGCTGCCCCTTAATGCCAAATGTCTCGCTTTCAGTGCCTCCGTGGTGGATATGGACATGAACGAGGTTATGCAGGATCCCATGATCACCTCCCTCCCGGCCAACACGCAGCCGGCAGTGCGGGATGCCATGATTCAGCAGGTCATTACCATAAGATCCGCCCAGCGGGGGATAAGGCCCGAGCTTAAGTCCGGGTATGTCCGGATTGACGCGGACAAAAAGGAATACATCCTGAAATAGCATGGGGTTTGCGAGGGGCGTTACCGCGGGCATTACCGGGAACACCTCGGAAACGCCCTGTCTGAGTCTGAGAACGGGAGCGGGAGGCACTATGAATCTTTATTTCACTTCTGACCATCATTTCGGGCATACCAACATCATCAAGTATGCCGGCCGCCCCTTTGAGTGGAGCGATGAGGGAACCCTGGCCTGCGCCGAATACATGCGGGATCGCTATCAGGCAACGGTGCAGGAAGACGATGTGGTGGTTTTTCTGGGAGATGTGGCGCTGACCCGGGCCGCCACCAAGCAGTACTACATTGACCTTATAAGCTCCCTTAAGGGCACCCGCTTTCTGGTAAAGGGCAACCATGATACCCAGCCGGTAAACTTCTACCGTTCCTGCGGCTTTACGGATATCAGAACGTACCACATCGTGGGCCGTCATTTTATCTGCCACTATCCCTGCGCCTCGGATGAGTATTATCCCAAGGAGGCTGAGTTCAAGAAGATCTGCGACAGCTCAGGCTGCCGGGAGATCTGGCACGGCCATATTCATGAAAAGCCCTCCCCGGAAACTCCCGATGGCATGATTCGGCATAACATGTGCGTGGACTATGCGCCTAATGATTTTCTGCCGGTTCTGATAACAGATCCCGAGCTTCGGAGCTACTTCTTCAAGAGGGCTGAAAGGTTCCGCTGAATTGCCTTCTTACAGGTGGCTGGCAAAGGAATATTCGTCCATGACAATTGTGTCACCAGC
>DFFT01000006.1 GCA_002372325.1 Succinivibrionaceae bacterium UBA3769
AAATTCCGAATATCGTCAAGATTGAGCCTGAGAAGATGCCCAATGGTCAGATGGAGCTTAAGTTTTATCAGCGGGGATTTTCAGAACCGTTCTATTCCAATCGTGTGTCAGACGGTATTCTGAGGCTTTTTGCCTGTTATCTGCTGCTGCATGAGTGCAATCTCCGGCAGATTCTGGTTATCGAGGAACCGGAAAACGGCCTTTATCACCAGGATCTTGGCGATCTGGCTGCGGAATTTGCCAAATCAGCCGGGACTGGCTTTTCAAAACAGATATTTGTGACTACCCACAGTCCGTTTTTTGTAAATACCCTGAAGCCCGGGCAGGTATGGGTTCTGGAAAAGGGCGAGGATGGCTTTTCCGCGCTGAAGAGAAGCTGTGATTATCGGCATGCTGACGGAATGACGGCAGAAGGCGTTCTCTTGGGAGATTTGTGGCACAGCGGATTTTTCGGTTAATGGCTGCGGCATTCTCCTGCGGAGATCCTTTAATCCTGAAATTATCGCATCAAATTACCATGTAAACTTCCCGGGAACCTCTGCAGCCATGGCAGCATCGGACTCAGTCTGTCCGGATTCTTTTCATAAAACGCTTCTTTGATATAGAATAGACTTCGGAGCCTGGATTTATGGCGAGCCTGCCTGTCTTCAGGAAGGATGGCGTCTTTGGCAATGCCGGAAGCTTCATCTGGTAAGACCTCATGCAGTAACGGGCAAGGAAGGGTGTTTTATGAGTAATAGCAGATTGTTTTTAGTGCCGGAAAAGGGAATTCTCTGTCCTTACACCGAGCCGGTGCTTAAGCTGGATCCATCCTTTAACGGCCTCATTGAGCATATCAATGAGGGCGATACCTTTCTTATGGCCATGAATCAGAAGTACGGCCTTTATTCCTTTGAGAGCATTCCGCAGAAAAACTTCAAAGGGATGATTGTTCAGGAATGCGTTTTAATGCGCAAGACCTTTCCGGAAAACTTTGATCCCCGGCAGCATGCCCCGACGCTGTTCATTGCGGTAAAGGGCTTTGTCATCGTGGACTGGGTATCCACGTCAGCCTCCATCACCGACACCAACCACTTTAATTCCTATTATTTCACCTCGGACTATCGGAGAATCGTTTATTCCGACGCTGCTGATGACAGACTCTGCGCCATGCTTTACAACCAGCTGCTCATGATGGTGGAATACTACCGGAAATGCTTTATTCACCCGCCTTATTTTCTGATGGCGGCGGAGCACAGCCGCAGCATTTTAAGACTGGGCTTTGCTTTGCTTCTGGTAATGCAAAGGCAGGATCAGGAGCTCCTGCAAATGGGAGTGCAGCATATGTTTCCGGAGATTACCGGAAAGGATATTGCGGAGCGCTTTGCAGCATTTTCTTCCTACAATGATCTGGTGCAGGAGATTTGCGATCGGGTTTATCCCCGCATTGAGCAATTCTCCATTGACGTCTCCGGTTCCGGTGATCCTGCCGGCAGGTTTGCAGATCCCGAAACTATGAGCTCCGAAATGGCTTCCATTCGCGACGAGCTTATGGAAATTCGCCGTTATCTTCGGGAAGGGCCGGGGGTAAACGGCAATGCGGAAGGGCCGGGCGCTGCGCCAGGAGAAGCCGAAGCGGATCTTGACGATGACAAGGCCGAAATCGAAAGAAAGCTTAACGATCCTCGCATGCCCAAGGAGGTTATTAAGAAATACCAGAAGGAGTCCAAAAGACTGCGGCTGGCCACCGGAGACCGGGTGGAGACTGCCATGGTGCGGAACTACCTTAACAATCTGATGTCCCTGCCCTGGATTGAACAGACTGAAGTTAAGGACGATCTGGAGTATGCCAGAACCGTGCTGGATGAGGATCACTACGGTCTCGAGAAGGTCAAGGAACGCATTCTGGAATATCTGGCCGTGCAGAAGCGTTCCGACCGGCTGCATGCTCCCATTATCTGTCTTGTGGGGCCTCCCGGGGTGGGCAAGACATCTCTCGGCAAATCTCTGGCCCGGGCTACCGGCCGCAAATATACCAGGCTGGCTTTGGGCGGCATTCATGACGAGGCTGACATTCGGGGCTTCAACCGTACCTATGCCGGTTCTGACATGGGCAAGATCATGCGGGCTATGACTAAAATCGGGGTGAACAATCCGCTTTTCCTTCTGGATGAAATCGATAAGGTTTCCGGCATCAGCCATCACGGGGATCCTTCGGCAGCGCTTCTGGAGGTGCTGGATCCGGAGCAGAACAACTCCTTTATGGATACCTATCTGGAGGTGGGCTTTGATCTCTCCAATGTGATGTTCGTGGCCACCGCCAATACTCTGGACATTCCTTCCCCTCTCCTGGATCGCATGGAAATCATTCAGCTGGACGGCTATACCATGGAGGAGAAGTTCCAGCTGGCCAAGAAGTTTCTGATCCCCAGGCAGTTCCAGTATAACGGCGTTTCCGCTGACGAGGTCGTCATTACCGATAACGCTCTCCGGGAGCTTATTACCAATTATACCCGGGAGGCCGGAGTCAGAAGCCTTGACCGCCTGATCTCCCGGCTCCTCCAGAAGGCGGTTAAGGAGATCCGCCTCAGCAAGAAGGAGCTCACCCGCATCCGCATTGATTCCAGAAAGCTGCAGTCGTATCTGGGCCCGGGAGAGCCTCCCATGAAAAATGAACACCGGGACATTGTGGGCACGGTAAACGGTCTGGCCTATACCACCTCCGGCGGCGACGTGCTTTCCATCGAAGCCGAGGCCATGCCCGGAAAAGGGCGGGAGGTCTTCACCGGCAAGCTGGGGGATGTGATGAAGGAATCCATTGCCGCCGCCATTACCGTGGTCAGGGTGCTGGCCCCGCGGCTTAACGTGCCGGATGACTTTTTCGGGAAGCATGATCTCCATATTCATTTCCCGGCCGGAGCGGTGCCCAAGGACGGCCCCAGCGCCGGTATCAGCATTGCCATCGCCATTGTCAGCATTGTTACCGGCATTCCGGTGCGGGGAGACATTGCCATGACCGGAGAAATATCCCTGCACGGCCGGGTGCTCCCGGTGGGCGGTCTCCGTGCCAAGCTCAGCGCTGCCCGGAGAGAGGGAATCTTTGATATCCTGATCCCGGAGGACAACGTAAAGGATCTTGAAGAGGTTCCGGCGGCCATCAAAAAGGATCTCAATATCATGCCGGTGAAAAACATCGAAGAGGTTCTTGCCAAGGCCTTCCGCTGCGATGTGTTTGCTGCCAAAGACGGCAAAGGGGAGCCGAAAACTGCGGCCGCTTCTGAAACCGGCGGGAAAGCCGGGAAAAACGGCAAGACCGGCGGAAAAGATGCCGCAAAAGCTGCCAAAAAGCCCCGGAAGCAGTTGGGCGAATAACAAGGGGAGATGCCCCGGATCCTGTAACCCGGAGCTTTGGCTGACAAGGTTAACGGCAAACCGGTTGCGGGAAATAAAAGCGCGGCTGCACTGGGTGGCTTGCTGTCAGCATTTAAACAATCAGCAAAAGAAGAATGATAATGACAGGAACTGACAGACACCCGAAAATTTTTCCGCAGCACCGCGAACTTAAGTCGGACAGCCGCGGCAGACGCCTGTTCGGATCAGGCAGCGCCGCCCGGAAGGCCGGGACTTCCAGATCAAACATGTATCCTCCGATCTGATGCGATACTGCCAGGCTGCGGTTAAAATGACGCTCCGCGCACTTATAACCGGTTGGCGCAAAAATCACCACGTCAAACCCGATCTGACTTAAAAATGCCAGGGTGATGTCATCCTCCAGGGACAGCGCTGTCTCACCGGCGGCAATGCAAATCAGCTTGGGGTTCTTCCTGGTAAAATCAAACCTCTGAATCATCCTGAGGATATCCTTTTCGAGATTCAGGGCCACGGCAATCACGGTATGCTCCATGCCGTTCTCGCCGGTGCCTTTGATGATCTTCTGATCTATGAGTTTCTGCAGACAGTCTAAAAGGTAATCCTGCATAGGTTCCCTCAAAAAGCCGTACTGGTAAGCCCTGTGGGATTTAATCCGGGTCTTCTGAAGCCGGCCGTTAATGAAAAACTCTTTCGTAAAGGGCTTCAGTTTTTTCCGGGAGGTTCCGGAGAGATGCGGAAAGGCTCTGATTACTGCGGTATCCGGGGTAATCAGCTTTCTGATGCTGTCCCAGTACGCATACACACTGCCGTCTTTGACGCCGTTTACCACAGCAAAAATCACCGGCAGAGTCACCGTGCCGTTCCGGACGCTGAAATTAGGCCGGTACTTAAGATCCTCATCCCACAGGACGGAAATTTCCTCGTATGCGGTTTTGAGAATGAGCGATACCGCGCTGGAATACTGCTGATTCCTGTAGAATCCATCCCCGTACAGAGACGAGTCCAGATCCCGCTCGGCGTGATAGGATGCGGTGCCCATGGACATGCCGTCGTCCGGATCCGGGTAGGCGGACACCTCCAGGGATTCGTCATAATGAATCTCGTACAGCAGATGATCCTCAAGACAGCATTTTTTGCGGAGATCCGGGCAGAAGATGACCACATCAGCCGGGAGCCGGGCCAGAAAACGGCAAAACAGACTCTCGGCGCTGTCACGGCAGCCCCCCATGTAAAAAAAGCAGCCGATGCGCAGCGGATCCCCGGACTCAAAAAGGTTCCGATAGCGCCAGAGCCAGGCGATAAGGTAAACACCGCGGCCGGCGATTTTGCTCAGATTCTTCTCCTTCAGGCTCTCCTCCAGCATTAGCTCCGTGAAGGCCTTGCAGGCGAGGCAACGGAGTTCCCCGGTCAGAAACCCGAAATTCGGCAGAAGTCCGGCAATAAGCTCCCTGATATTCCGGAAATTGCCCCGGGTAACAGCGTCAATCTCATTGGGTCTAAGCGGGGCGATGCGGCCGTTAGCAATAACAACCTTTCTTCCGGCCGCCAGGAGATCCTGCCTGAGGTGATAGAGATCGTCAAGATAGGTAACCCGATCCTCCGCTCCCAGAATTCTCAGGAAGCAGTTGGCAAAAAATTCCGGAGCAGTATACCGGGCGGCGGGATCCTTTCTGATGTCTTTCAGAGGTTTTCCGGAGAGCCAGGCGTTGGTGCACGGTTTAAGCTGCGGCTTGTCGCCGCAGAGATGCTCCAGTTCCTCCTGAATGTCCTTCATACTGTTTTTGATTTTCCTTTCCGTATCGGTATTCATATCAGAACTTCCCGGTAACCGCGTAAAGACAGATTTTTCCTTTCGTGGTCTCTTTGTTCCATTCTGCCAGAGGAAGCATGTTAGGATAACACTTTGCATCACCGAACAAGCTTTCTATGTGAACCCGGTTGCGATAATCTGTCAGGCGCCGGTGTCAGTCCTTGGCACTGCTCGGCATTGAAGAAGCCGTCTTTCGCCTGATACCATTATTTTGGAGCTCTTGTTATACCGGTTCGCTCATCATAATGCAATCCCTCTGGTGTTCGCATGAGATTATCCTGCGGTGTTTTTCAGCATAAACACCGACAGCTGCATCAACATCGGGCTGCCGGATCTGACGGCAATTTCGCAGCATCCCCGCGCGCCGGAAACATTGTATGAGTGCAGTGCAAAAAGTCAGTTTTGTGCAAAAATCAAAACAGCGAAGCCTTTATTTTAGCCATTCGTTTGCTTGCAAAATACCTTGTTTTGACTTTTTGCACCAGACTCATTGTATTGTCTCCGCGATATTGTTTACAATTTCAGTTGCCGTAAAATGAGCATAACCATTGACAGGTAATTTTAAGATCATGAATATGAAGAGACCTTTGAAGCTTTTAGCTGCTGGCGGAATGCTGCTGGCAGCAGCGCCATTTAATAATGCCATGTCCTTTGAGACAGGCTTCTATGATGATCTCCGGAACAGCAGCTGGCATGACGGCTTTGTGTTTTACCATCCGGAAAAACATACCAAAAACGCCAAATCCCTCAGGTTTGCCGGCGGAACCATGCATGAGGGCGGCTATGACGTAACCCTTACTGACTTTAAAACCAAAAATGGCAAGGTTACCGGAGGCACCGTAAAATCGGAATTCTCCGAAGATAAACAGGCTCAGCTGGTTATCACCGAAGGCAACGGCAAAAAGTACAGCATGCTCCACATCAGGGATGCCAGAGGGCGGCTGATTAGCATTTATAACCCTCTTGATAAAAATGTCGCTGATGTCTGGGGCACTCGCCTTATTGATCTCAATAATGTTTATCTCACTCTCCGCGGACGTTATTTGGACAACAAGGGGAATCTCTATGTGTTTACCCTGGGAGATCTCACTGACAATCTCAAGGAGGTGAAGGATCCCTCGTCGCTTAATCCCGCAGAACGGGAAGACGGTTGCATTCTGATAACTCCCGCAGGCACGGAACGGCTGGAATTTGCAGAGGAATACGACTTTACGGTACCGGTGTTCAAAATGGACGGTATTTATGTGGAAGCCCGGCCAACCGTCAAGGGGCTTGAAATTCGCTACATCAGGGGCTTTGATGATATCAGGAATCCTGAAGGCACTCCCGCGGAAGGAATCTACAAAATGCTCTATCCGTCCCCGGACACTCCCAGATTCCTTTTTACCTCAGATCAGGTTATCAACGAGGGGCTCCTGGGACATTACGATTACCAGACCCTGAGACTCATGCGGAACGAAATCATGGCCAGACACGGGTACAGCTTCAAAAGCCCCGACCTCCAGAGTTATTTTGACAAAACCAGCTGGTACCAGCCGGTATCGCAGGACATTAAGCTCTCGCCCGTGGAAAAAATCAACGTGGAGCTGATCAAGCTGGCGGAAGACCGTAAAAAGCAGGAGGAAGCTGCAGAAGAAGCTCAGTAGCTGTGAAGCCGGGAGCGTTTCTTCTTCTGAGAACTCCCGGTTTTTGAAAAATGCCGTTACTCGGATAAACCAGCCCGAATTTCTGATGTCCCCGGGGCTGCCGCATGGAGTTTGCCTGCAGGCAAGATAACATTCCATGTGTTTCCCTCTGACAGAATCCGGCAGAAACCGCGTCATCGGAATTCAGGAGCGGAAAGCTTATTGGAAAAACAGCATGCTAAAGCCTTATCTCAGGTGTGCCCGGACGCCCCGTATTCAAGGCATTCCCCGGAGCTTCTCAGAATCCCCGTAATACGCAGAAGTTACGCTGCAGCAGGAAACAGCATATTTTTGAACAGTTTTCCGGCTGGCGCCGGGGATTCACCCGGCAAAAACGGCTGATTTTGCCTGGCAGGGCGGCAAACACGTCGGGATTAAACGGAAAAAACGCTCTCATTGTCCCCTTGCCCCTTTCAGAAATGCCGGAGAATCAAGGAAAAATCCTGTCTCACAACGCAAAAACAAGGGGTAAATGCACTAAATTAGTGATCTTGCACGAAAAATCATTGTTTTTATCTGTTTTTAGCGATGATTAAAGGCATAATTTTGTTTGAACACAGACGACAGGCTTTTGATGAACCGGATTAACGCTGTTATGACAGGTTCTTTAGAGCTTTCCGTCAGGATAACAAACAATTTCACAAAGTGAAAGTGAGTGAAACGAGGACCTTATGACAAAGAGTCAATTAATTGAGAAGATGGCCGAGATCGGCGGTTTAACCAAGAAGGATGCTGAAAATGCTCTTTCTGCTCTGCTTCAGGCTGTTCAGGACACTCTTACCAATGGTGAGAATGTAGTTCTTGTTGGTTTTGGTACCTTTGAAGTGCATGATCGCAAGGCTCGCGAGGGCCACAACCCTCGTACCGGCGAGAAGGTTCAGATCCCTGCTTGCAAGGTTCCTACTTTCCGTGCTGGCAAGCTCCTGAAGGAAGCTGTTAACAAGCCTAAGAAGAAGAAGGCCGCTAAGAAGCAGTAATCCTGTTTTAATTAAGCAGCTGTATTTTTGCTTATTTTGGAAAGCGCACAAATGACCGTGCGCTTTTTCTTTTATCATATGCCGGGTGCCGGCATGGAGAATTACGATGCCAACAGGGCGGGTTTAGTGTAAAATGCACGGACAGCACCAGATCTGCGTTTCCCGGAGAACGGCGGGGGACTCAGGAAATTGTTCCGGAAAGCGGTTGAGAGCCCCGGAGTTCTGGTGAGGCAGCAGCAGGGCGGAAAATGCCGGAGCCGCATAAGACGGCAGTATCCGGAGCCCCGGCGGCGCCAGTGATTTGAGGTTTAACGGTCGGAGTCAGAGTTTAATGTTTACAGACAAGCTCCGCGAAGGGTCAACAGGGCCTGTCGCAAAGTTTTTATTCATCATCATCATGGTATCGTTTGCCATAGCCGGTGTCGGCAGCTACCTTACGCCGAAGATGGATTTCAATCCGGTAAAGGTAAACGGCAACTCCATCACCAGCGGGGAGCTGGAGCAGCAGTTCCGCCTTGAAAAGAACAAGCTGGAAAGACAGCTGGGCAAGGCTTTCCGGGAACAGGCCAAGGATCCGGCGTTTAATGCTTCCCTGAGAAAGCAGACTCTGGAAAGAATGATCACCGATCAGGTGGTGTCAGACCATATTTTTAATTCCGGCGTGGTGATTTCCGATGATCTGGTGAAAAACCGCATCCGCGAGATGCCGGAATTTCAGGTAAACGGCAAATTCAGCGATGCCCAGTTCCGCAAGGTGCTGAGCCTGGCCGGTTATCCCTCTCCTCTGGTTTTCTCGGAAGCCCTGAAGGGGGACATCTCCAAGGAGATTTACCTCAAGACCGCTTTTGACAGCGGCTTTGCTTTGCCGGATGACGTAGCCGTCATGGCGCAGATCCTTTCTCAGGAGAGAACATTCAGCAAGATCGACATCGCCATTGATGCCTACAAGAAGAATCAGACCGCCGGCGAAGATGAAATCAAGGCCTACTATGATGCCCACAGCAAGGATTTTCTGCTGCCGGAAAAGGTTAAGGTATCCTACATCTACATCACGGCCGGCGATTTTGTAAACGACGTGAAGTACACTGACGAGGATCTTAAAAAGTTCTTCGATCTTCATGCCGAGCTTTACACCATTCCGGAAAAGCGAACGGTTTCCCATATCCTGATTACCGGCGATGATGCGGAGGACAAAATCGCCAAGGTGGCTGAAGAGCTTAAGGGCGGTGCTTCCTTTGAAGATCTGGCCAGAAAGTATTCCGAGGATCCTTCCAGCAAGGACAAGGGCGGCAAGCTTCCGGCATTTGCTCAGGGCGTTATGGATTCCTCATTTGAAAAGGCCGCCTTCGCTCTGGAGAAAACCGGCGAGGTCTCTGAACCGGTAAGCACTCAGTTCGGCTGGCATCTCATTCGTCTGGATGGTATTGAGCCGGGACACGGCGCCGACTTCAATCAGGTGAAGGATGATGTTATTGAGCAGTACACCAAGGTGCAGAGCCGCGAGCTCTTCATGGACAAGAAGCAGATCATTGCCGACACCAGCTTTGAGAACCCGGATTCTCTGGATGCCGCAGCGCTGGCTGCCAATGCTGCCAAAGAAGAGGGCGGCGAGATATCCAAGTCCGTGCAGATCAAAACCAGCGATTTCATTGCGAACGGCGATGAGAAGGCGGAGTTCCCGCTGAATCAGCCGGAGGTGCAGAAGGTAATGTTCCAGAGCGAACTCAGAGAATCGCCGGTTAATTCCGATGTGGTGGAACTGGGAGACAACGCCATTGTCGTGGTGCATGTGGAGGGCTATCAGGAGCCGACTCCCAAGCCTCTTAGCGAGGTTCACGACCAGGTTAAGGATGCCGTGCTCACCTCCAAGGCCGAAAACGCCTCCGGAGCCACCCTGAAGTCTGTTACCGACAGTCTGGCTAAGAGCGAATCTCTGGAGAAGTACGTTAAGGACGGTCTTATTGTGATTTCCGGCCCCGCCACCATAAGCCGCATCAAGACCGGAGACGTGGATGCCCAGGTGGCCGGCAATGTCTTCGCCATGCCGACTCCGGAACAGGGCAACATCACCTATAAGTCCTTTGCCGGAAATAACGGCAGCAGCTACGTGCTGGTGCTTTCAAAGGTAGTTGATCCCAAACTGGGCGCTGACTCCGCCCGTGATTCCTTCCTTAACAATCAGATCTATAACTTCCGCTACGGCGAGGACAATCAGATTGTTATCAATTCCGCCCGGGCAGAATCCAAGGTGGAATATAATGAAAACAGGGAATACCTGAAGATGCAGGAAGAGCAGAACAACTGATAAGCTGACTGCCTGTAAATCTCAAGGTCTCCGGAGGACTGGCTCTTCCGGGGATTTTTTTTGCAGTACGCAAGAACCAGACAAGAATCAGACAAAATGCCTGGTCTGGGAGGAGGATGATATTTCCGGTTATTGTCAGGAACAGGCTGATGGCATTTCGCTGTCTCCGGCCGCGCAGCATTATCGGCCTGAAAAAAATGCTCCGGATGATTCCGAAGCATTCTTTCTGAAAAGGTGCGATCCTGTTTTCCGGCCACGAGAATAAGGCTATTCTATGGGCACTGCCCGCTGCCATACTATGGATCCGGTAGCCAAAGACATAATGCGGAGCACGGCTACGGGCTTCTCCCGCTGGATCATGGTCTGGCCCGAAATTATGTAATCCACATTCTGTGCCTTGGCCAGTCTGATGAGGTAGGCACTGGAGGCCTGTCCCTGCTGCGCCCGCATCTTCTTTTCCAGCTGAGAGCTCATAATACTGTAGCGTCCGGAGGAGGAGATTTCGTCCTTGAGGATTGCCGTCAGGGAGGGCCCTTTGTAGCAAATGCCCTTTCCCGCAACAAAGCCGTTGATTAAGGTGAGATTGGGCTGTTTCGGCTGATAGGCATTGATAGCCAGACGAGCCAGGCTGCGTACCGCATCCTGAACGGACGCGGCGTTTTCGGCGCAGCTGGCCACAGGCTTTTCATAAACTGGTTCCTGAGGCTCCGGAGTCCGGGGAGAAAGCTCCCGCTGCTCCTGATGCGGAGTTTCCGGCTTTTGACTGATTACCTCGGGTTCCGGAACGACTTCCCTGACGTTGGACGGGGATGCGGCCCTGGGAGCCTCCTGCTTCGGCTTCTGGGGCTTCCCGGCATTGCGGCGATCCTGTTTTTTGTCATGATGGGAGTAAACCTGAGGCGTATCCCCCGTCCTCTTGGGCGTGGTTTTGCTCTGAAAGGCGTCTGTCAGACTGCAGCCGGACAGAGCGGTGATAGCGCCGGCGGCAATAAGGGAAATAATTGCCTGACTCAGTTTCATTTGGATGCGGCCTTTGTTGCGAAACCGCCAAAGCCCAGAGGCTCTCCCCCCAGAAGGTGGAGGTGGATATGAGGCACTGCCTGACCGCCGTGGGAGCCTACGTTAAAGATGAGACGGTAGCCGTCAGCGGCGATTCCCAGATCCTCGGCCATCTTTTTAGCGGTAAGAACAAGCTTTCCAACCAGCAGGGCATCATCATCGGTGAGATCGTTAATGCTGGCGATAGCCTTGGTGGGAACCACCAGGAGGTGCACCTTAGCCCGGGGATTGATATCTGCAAAAACGGTTACATCCTCATCCTGATATCTGATGTCAGCAGGAATTTCGTGGTTAATGATTTTAGTAAAAAGAGTCTGTTCTGCCATGATTGTGAGTCCTCAAAAATACTGCCGGCTTAATTATAGCATTTTTTGTCCGGACTGCGATTTTATGGAGAGTCCCAGAATCTCGGAGCCCGGAAACAGAATGCGTTTGGTTCGGCCGGAAAGCGGAGAATCCGGCTCCGGTTTTTCCCTGCCCAAAACAGCTTCCCGTGGTGTAAAATGACGCCCGTAATTTTACCAGTGCCGCGGGCAGCGGATTATGACAGGAGAACAGCGCATGTTTCTGGTGGATTCACATTGTCATCTGGACAGTCTTGATTATGAAAACAGATTTAAGGATCCCGCCGAGGTTCTGGCCCGGGCGCATGAGGCCGGCGTAACCCATTTGCTGTGTCCGGGGGTGGATCTGGAAAGCTTTCCCCGTATGTATGACATGATAAAGGATCTCCCTCATGTCTGGGGCGCGGCTGCCATGCATCCTGAGAACATCACGCCGGACAACAAGGACTGGCAGGATGAAACCCTGGAGGAATATCTGTCCCTGGACAAAATTGCGGCTTTGGGGGAGACCGGCCTTGATTTTGTGTGCACGCCGGAAACCAGAAGCATTCAGGAGGAGAGCTTTGCCCGGCAGGTGGTGATTGCCGACAAAATGAAAAAGCCCCTCATTATTCATGCCCGGGGATCTGCGGCTGTATGTCTGGATATCATTAATGCCGTTAACTGCCGGGACGTGGGCGGCGTCATGCACTGCTACTGCGATACGGTGGATGTGGCCAGAAGATCTCTGGACATGGGGCTCTTTATCTCAATTTCCGGCATTGTTACCTTCAATAAAGGCGAAAACGTGCGGGAGGTCTGCCGTTATGTGCCTTTGGACAGACTTTTGGTGGAAACCGACAGTCCCTATCTGGCCCCGGTGCCCAAGCGGGGCAAGCCCAACGAGCCGGCCTATGTCTCCTATACGGCAAAGGCGGTGGCCGAGCTTAAGGGAGTAACCTATGAAAATCTCTGCAACACTGTTTCGCAAAATTTTGCGGAATGCTTCAGAGTGACTCTGGATTAACAGGATCGTAAAAGACCGCAGGAACCCTGACCGCATACACCGGCTTTACCCCGGCTCTGTTCCGGGCGATTTTCGCTAATAATAGCCGGTGTTGTCAAAATCCTCTTCAATAATAGGATCCTTCATCAGCTCTTTCGTTACAATGGCCTGGGACAGTTCCTCGGTCATCCTTCCGGCATTGTCTCCGGCCAGTTCCTCAAGCTCCGTCAGGAGTCCGGCAACATCTTTGTTGTTAAGGAGCAGATATTCCCGGGCGGAGATCTCACGACCGCTTTTCAGCTTGTCGCAAATGGCGGCAATTTCGGGACTCTCGGATGGTTCCTGAGAAGAGGCGGGAGATTTGTCCGGGGCCGGGCTTTCATCAGCTTTGGCCGCCTCATCATGAATCTTTGAGGAGGCATCCGGGGTCTTTGCAGGTTTTTCCGCTGCAGTTTCCGCTGACGTTTCAGTCGTGGATGCGGCTCCAGCCTCTTCTTCCGTCAGATCAAAAAGAGATTTCAGGAAGCTGGGCGGAATTTTGCCGGGATGCCCCGCAATATAGGATATGACAGCATCTCTCTGAATGTCCTCCATTTCATAAAGAGCTTTTTTGAAGCTCTGGTAAATGTTTATGTTGATATCCTGCCGGTTCAGCGCCTGAATAACGGAATAATCCCGGGTGTTGATGCTGTAGATGTAGCGGGAGTTTTTAATGTTTTTGTTAAGCTCGTAGTAGGCCCGGACGTGCCTCTTAACATCGCTGAGCTCCGTGCCGAACCTTTTCTGAAAGTGTCCTACCAGCCAGTCCAGACGGTGCAGAAGCCGGGTGTCATTGATTCTGCGGTAGTAGGAGAGCCACCCCAGCTGTTTTTCGTCAACCTTGACTCCGGCGCACAGCATGGAGATCTTGTTTTTGAACTCGAATTCCAGAGAGGCCTTTTCGGCTAAACTGAGATCCGGACTCTTCAGGAGAGCCGCATATTTGCGGAACATCCTTTCGAGAGCTTCTTCATGCTTGAGTTCCGAAGACTTTCTTACGGTGATTTCCGGTCCGTTAAAGACGTAGCCCAGATACTGAAAGGTCTCTGAAATATCCCCGCTTTCATTCTTGTCCTCGTTGATATTAAGGCTGAGAGCATTAATATCGTCGGTGACCGCTTTTTTGATGCTGTCAAAGCTTTCCTTGTCCGTGAACACCAGAATGTCATCCACGTAGCGGAAAAAGGCGATGTCAGTCATGCCGGAATACTTTGCGTCCACATCGGAAAGAAAGATATCCGCCAGAAGTCCGGAGCAGGAAAGCCCTTCCGGTATGCCGCGGTGATCTTGGCTGCGGGAGTCATCGGTTTTGCGGGTTTCCGGATC
>DFFT01000086.1 GCA_002372325.1 Succinivibrionaceae bacterium UBA3769
TGGCGTTTCTGGATGCCTTCTCCGGTCTGGGCCCGGATGTCAGCGAGGTGGGATCCCTTTATCATACGTTTAAGGACGGCAAGAACCGCCTTATCGAGCTGGCCCGGCAGCAGGATGAAAACCTGGCCGAATACAAGCTTACCCACTATCAGATCGCCGAACTGGAAAAGTTCAACCCTGCAGAAAACGAATTCACCGAGATCTCCAACGAATATGACCGGCTCAGCAATGTCAAGGTTATCGGGGACGGAGCTCAGGCGGCGCTGTCCTCCCTGAATGACGACGATGACGGCATTGTTTCCCGGATGGGCTCCCTCTCCGCTCAGCTGGAAGGTCTGGCCGCCATCGATAAATCACTGCGCCCCCTGTACGACAGTCTGGAATCCGCCCGGCTGACCATTGAGGATGTCTCCGAGCAGCTTTCAGACTACAGCGGCTCTCTGGAAATGGATCCGGCCCGGATCAGCGTTATCAATGACCGGCTGGCCCAGTATGCCGACTATGCCAGAAAGTACGGCGTAAAGCCCGAGGAACTCACCGGAGTGCTGAAATCCCTGCATGAAAAGGCCGAGGGCTTTTCCTCCATCAAGGAGCAGATCGAGGAATGCAAGGCCGCGGTGATTCAGGCAAAGGAAAACTTTCTTCAGAAATCCCGGGAGCTCAGTCAGAAGCGCCGGGAAAAGGCTCCGTTATTTGCCGGAGAGGTAACCAGAATGCTCCGGGAGCTTTCCATGCCGGATGCGGAATTTCAGGTGGCGTTCCGGGAGGGCGAAAACATTTCCGAAAACGGCATTGACGTTATTGACTTCATGTTTTCCGCCAACAGGGGCCTGGCCCCCGGTCTTATCGAAAACACTGCCTCCGGCGGCGAAATCAGCAGAATCGCCCTCTCGGTGCTGGTGCTCACCGCAAATAAGATTTCCGCCCCGACGCTTATTTTTGATGAAATCGACACCGGCATCAGCGGCAGAACCGCCGCCATTACCGGAAAGCTTCTCCGGCTTTTGGGCAGGCATTCTCAGGTCATCACCGTTACCCATCTCCCCCAGGTGGCGGCTTCGGCTCATCACCAATACGAGGTGAAAAAGGAGACGGTAAATGACGTTACCGAGAGCTCGGTAACCGAACTGGACACCGCCGGAAGAGAGCAGGAAATCGCCCGGCTTCTGGGGAGCTCCGAGATCACCGAGGCGGCGCTGGCAAATGCCCGGGAGCTTCTGGGAAATCAGGCCCGGGAAACTGCCAACACCACTCTGGAGGAGCTTCTTCAGGGGGATTAGAATAGATATCGCCCTCATTCACGGTCAGGGATGGCAAGAGGATGAGAAAACCGAGATGCCAAGCATATTCGCCTGACATATTCGCCTGTTGGGCAAACCGAACGGCCATGTCGTCATGGCATCTGAAATCGCCGCATGAGTCATTACAGCCCTCTGAACCCGCGTGCGAGGCCATCGTACTCAGAGGCCCGGGGAACGCAGCCGCCGGCAGCAGGCACTGCCGTCGATCTTGCAATCTCCTTTATCAAACCCCCGTTTGTTCACTCCTTGTTTCGCTGCATACGGAGCGAGGGTGCATTTTCTGGCATCGCCGGGAAGCATTGCCTTATTCTTCAATTGTTTTAAAAACAGGTTCTGCGGCAAAGCCCGCGATCCTTGATCACTCAATCAATTTCAATCCCGCGGATTCCGAGGAGCGCTGAAATTGTCTGATATGTTAGTGTGAAAAATCAAGTATCACTAATCTTGAATTTGTGTGAAAACCAAGCATCACTAATCTTGAATTCGTGTGATTTTTATGGTTTGCTAAACTTGAAAAAGTGCTATGTCTTTTAACATGAGCTGCGAATACCTGACTGTCGCAAAACAAGGCAGGTGCCTATGAAACGGAAAATATATGACACCATGGTACGCTGGAAACAGGAAAGCTCCGGCAAAACCGCCCTTCTTATTGACGGAGCCCGTCGTGTTGGAAAAAGCTATATTGCCGAAGAATTTGCCAGGACGCAATATCGATCCTACATTCTCATCGACTTCAGCAGAGCAGGCAAGGAGGTTCGAGATCTTTTTGAACAAAACCTGAATGATCTTGACTCCTTCTTTATGTATCTCTCCGCAATATACGGAGTTACCCTGTACCGGAACGATTCCCTCATCATTCTGGATGAAATTCAGTTTTTCCCCAGGGCAAGATCGGCAATTAAGTATCTGGTGGCCGACGGGCGCTACCATTACCTCGAGACCGGTTCTTTAATGTCCATCCGCCAAAATGTGGCTGACATTCTGATTCCCTCCGAGGAACGGCATCTGAAAATGTATCCCCTGGATTTTGAGGAGTTCCTTTGGGCCATGAACGAAACCCCGCTGGCGGATCTGATGAAAGTCTGTTTCGAAAAGAAAAAGGAAATGGGATCTGCTCTTCACAGAAAGGCCATGACGCTGTTCAGAAAATATCTCATTATAGGCGGCATGCCGCAAGCCGTCTGTACCTATCAGGAAACACAGGATTTTGCAAAAGCCGATGCCATAAAGCGGGACATCCTTGAACTGTACCGGCAGGACATCGCAAAACATGCCAAAGGGTATGAAAGAAAAGCTGAAGCTGTTTTTGACGAAATCCCGGAACAGTTATCCCGGCATGAAAAAAAATTTGTGCTGTCGGCGCTGGGAAAAGGCGCCAGATTCAGAGACTACGAAAGCGCCTTCCTGTGGCTGGAGGATGCCATGATATGCAATGTCTGCTATAACTCCTCCGCTCCTGATGTCGGCATCAGAATGAACCGGGATCGCACCGCATTAAAGCTGTATTTTGGCGATACCGGTCTCCTGATAAGTCATGCCTTTGACGAAAACGGTCTGGTCACGCAGGAAATCTATAAAAAGCTCCTCTTAGGCAAACTGGAAGTAAACGAGGGCATGATTTTCGAGAACATCGTAGCTCAGATGCTGACCGCCTCCAGACACCGGCTGTACTTCTATTCAAACTCTTCCAGAAATGATAAAAATGCCCGGATGGAGATAGACTTTCTGATCACCAGGAGAAAAATCACCGGCAGACATAACGTTTCTGCAATAGAAGTGAAATCAGGATCGCGATACACCTATTCGTCTCTCCGGAAGTTCATGGACAGGTACCGAGAACAGCTTGATGTTCCTTACATTCTGCATACTGCCGATTATTACGAAAAGGACGGAATAGCATTCCTCCCGGTATACTGGACCTGGCTGCTCTGAGCGATTGCAAATCTCATCATATGCTAACCCTGTCGGCCTCGTAATCTTCTCGGACAAGCACGGCGCTGAAAAGTCCCGCATCCTTCATCCAAATACGTGAAGCAGAAAATAGCCCGGCTTCCGGGGAGCTCCGAGATCACCGAGGCGGCGCTGGAAAATGCCCGGGAGTTTTTGCGAAATCAGAACCGGTAATCAGCAAATACCGCCTGGAGGAAATTCTTCAGGGAGGGATCGGCATTAATTTATGAAGCTATTCCTGGTTTGAACGACGCCACATGTTAATTCACTGTTACAAAAAAGTTAAAAACTTGCTTTTTCTGTAACAAATGTAACATGACGCTGTTTTTATTTTTAACCAAAGTTTTTGAAAGGTATTCTTTCTATGGGCAGATTGTACTATTTCCTCGCTATAGTTGCTATCAACGTTATCGGCATCGCTGGCACCTTAGGCTGTGCATTCAGGGGAGATCTGATGCAGATGCAGACTCCTGAGGCTGTGCAGGCCTATACTGAGCAGACCGCCAATTACTGTTATGCAATTTATGCCATTGCCAGCATTCTGACTCTGGCTGCCACCTACTTCCGTCTGGCTAATGCCGGCATGAACAAGCTGCTGACTCTTCTCATGTTCGTTCCTCTGGTTAACTACTTCTTCATGATTTTCCTCTTCTTCAAGAAGGGCAAATAGAACGCAGCCACCACCAGCAGGCTCTGCCCTCGATCCTGCCTTCTCCTTTATCAGGGCAGTATTTGTTCACCCCTTGTTTCACAGCATACGGCGCGGGGTGCTCTTTTCTGGCCTCCCTGCTCTCAAAAAAAATTTCCGCCTCGGCAAGGCTCAGGCAGAACACCCGATCCTCCGTGCTGTTTCCTCCTGAGGTGCCGTACTCGGGGTTGTCATCATTGGCAAGCTTCGACAGCGCAATCATTTTCTGCTCTTCCCCGGTAAAGGCATTCCTGAGAAATTCCCCGTTCAGCCATGTCCGGAGATCGCAGTTTTCCCAGGTCATGTCTTCCTTGTAATAAGCCTGATACGGCTTGCAGTCCAGAGCGCATCGGGAGATAAGAAGTACCGTGGTACCGGAAGTTTGCAGCGCCAGCCATTCTATGGGAGTTTTCTCGCCGCTGTTCTCCTGGCAATAGCGGCCAAACCCGACACAGTCCCCCTTCTTAATTCCCGAAAATATTGATTTCAGAAAAACGGCAGTTATGCCAGTTGCATCCATTGCAGCAGCCCTCCTGAGAGTAAATACATATTCTGTCATCAGGTAAAGGCAAATAAGGAGAAGGTAAACGATGTTACCTGAAATTCGCGGACTCTGCCTGGAGAGAACAGAAAAACTCCTGATTTCCGGGAAACTCCGATATCACCGGAACTGCTCTGGCTGATGCCCGGGAGTTTTTGCGAAATCAGAACCGGTAATCAGCAAATACCGCCTGGAGGAAATCCTTCAGGGAGGGATCGGCATTAATTTATGAAGCTATTCCTGGTTTGAACGATGCCCATGTTAATTCACTGTTACCAAAAAGTTAAAAAACTTGCTTTTTTCTGTGAAAAATGTAACATGACGCTGTTTTTATTTTTAACCAACGTTTTTGAAAGGTATTCTTTTATGGGCAGATTGTACTATTTCCTCGCTATGGTTGTTATCGGCATTATCGGCACCGCTGGCGCCTCAAGCTGTGTAAACCTTTCTCAGGAAGCTCTGATGCAGGCTCAGACTCCTGAAGCTATGCAGGCCATTATTGAGCAGTCCGTTAATTACCCTAAGCTTTATGCAATTTATGCCATTACCGGCATTCTGACTCTGGCTGCCACCTACTTCCGTCTGGCTAATGCCGGCATGAACAAGTTTCTGACTCTTCTCATGTTCGTTCCTCTGGTTAACTTCTTCTTCATGATTTTCCTCTTCTTCAAGAAGGGCGAATAATTACCCCGGGCACATGGCAAGTCTTCATTAGGAAGCAAAAAGAAGATCACCAAAACCGGAAGCCTGTCGCTGTCATGGCGGCAGGCTTTTTTTGCGGCGCGATAAGCTCCGGCCCGGCTGAAATGCCCCCTGCGGACACCGGGCGGAGGCCCGGTTTTCCGGGGACGGCTTTCAATGTTTACCGGTCACATTATGCCAGCGCTTTCCATAATGACCTCGCTCTTAGAGGGATCGTTATTTGAATGCTGCACCCGGATTTTTGACTTTATCATGGTGCCATGAACCACCTGATCCACGTGAGTGATAATGCCAATCTGACGCTGCGTTACCGTGTTCAGAGTGCTTATCACTTCATCCAGACGTTCATTGTCCAAGGTATCAAAGCCTTCATCGATAAACATATTGTCTACCCGGATATTGCCGGAGATGAGATCCGAAAGACCCAGCGCCAGTCCCAGGGCTACCCGGAACTTTTCGCCGCCGGAAAGGGAGTTTATGATGCGGTTCGTATCCCCCTGATAATGGTCGGTAACGAGTATATCCAGAGAATTTGCCGTTTTTTCGCTGCCGGTCTGCCGTTCCGCCTGCTGAAGCTCATACCTGCCGCCGGTAAAGCTCCGAATGTAGAAATTGGCCTTGCTCATAAGATAACTGAAGGTGATGGTCTGCGCATAGGCGGCAAAGCTTTTTTTCTTTTCAAACATCTCAGCGAGCTTATAAAGAGGCCCGTTATCATTTTTGAGCTTCTCTTCCTTTTCCTGACATTCCTGAAGTGATTTAAGATTATCTTCATTGCTGCGCAGTTTGAAGGAAAGTTCGTTTTTGTCGCTGTCTATCTTATTCCAGCTTTGGGCAAGCTCCTCCTCCAGCCCCTCGCGAAGACCGCCTTCCGGAGTAAAATCATCATCGGAAAGCCCTTTGCGATGCTGCTCAAGGGAATTATTAAGCTTGTTCAGCACAGCATTCTGTTCCCGGAGCTGATTGCCGGTTTCGGAAAGGCGATCCTGCACGTTCTTAACGGCAGCTTTGGCGCTGTTGTACAACTCGGAACGAATATCAAGTCCGGTAATGATTTCCGCTCCTGAAAATTCTTCGTTAGCGCTGGCAATCAATGCGGCCTTCTCTGTCATTTCAGTCTGCTTGTCAGAAAGTTCCTTTCTGATGTTATTAAGCTCTCTGGTATTATTCTCCATAAGAACCTGATGGTTTTTAACCGCGTTTTCACTGTTGTTAAAGTTAAGTTCAGCATCCTTAAGCTCCTTTTCCGCCGCAGATACGGCTTTTTCCAGGAATTCCCTAAGACCGGTAAGGCCGCGGCCATCGGTTATGCGTTCGATTTCAGCATCGGTCTCAGCCTTTTTATTTTTGGTATCGGCCAGCTCTGCTTCAAAGCCCTGTCGCCGGGCTTTCGCAGCTTCCTGCCGTTCCTGACATCCGGTGATACTGGCGTTGATGCCCTTAAGCTCAGCGTCCAGCTTTTCCAGCCGGCCGGGATAGGCGGATAACCGCTCTGCCGTTTCTGAGAGTTCCTTAATTCGGGTTTTGAACTCCTTATCAGCAACTCCGGCCAGTTCCTCCCAGATGCTTCTGATAAAGGCGCTGTCAGTTTTAACCAGAAGAGACTCCAAATGGGCTGAGGTTTCCGTAATTTGAGCTCTGATCTTATTCAGGCTTTCCTGGTCCTTTTGGTAGCTCTCACAGGCATTCTGCGCCTTCCGGAGGATCGCCCGGGCGGTTTTGAGCTCCTTCTCCGCTCCCGAAATTTTGTCAGATCCGGTTTTGAGACTTGCCTCATAGGCCTTCAGACTATCAGCGCAGCGTGTTCCTCCGGAAAGATTTTCTGTAAATTCAGAAACTGCCGGAGCTAAAGCAAGGGAGGAAACGCCTGAGACGGAAGCCTGAGCATCCAGATAAGAAAGGAATGCGCCTAAGATGCCTGACAGCCGGGCAAGATCGCCATTTAAGAAATCGCCGGAAGTCCTGAGGAACTCATTCCCCGGATCTGAAAGGTCGCTAAGCTCCTTTCGGACGGAAATTATACCCGAGAGAGCGGTCTCCGGGAGGCTTGCCCCGAGATCTGCCGCATTACTGAGGTTTCCGGAAAGCTGCTCCAGTTCCGTTTTTATATCCTGATGCTTGCGCTGCATCAGATCCTTCAGATTTTCCAGTGCCTTAATATCATCATTAAAGCGCTGGCGGGCCCGGGTCAGCTCATCTTCGGAAGCTCTGATATCCTTCTCAAATTTATTGCGGCAGGTCTGGACCTTGTCATGCCCCGACAAAAGCTTTTCAAGACTGGCGGTGTCCTCTGCTATTTTCTGATCCAAAAGAGCGATGTCACCGGCGATTCTTTCTTTCTGAGCCGTCTTATCTGCGCGCTCCTTGCTGGCATATTCAAGACTGCTATTATTAGCTTTAGTGTTCCGGGTATTGTTATCAAGGGCTCTGTTAGTCTCGGAAATACGCTTTACGGTTTCTTCATAGCACCTGACCCGGGACTGGTACTCCTCCTGAGAGCTCTCTTTGATAAGATCCCGGAATACCTTTTGAATAACCTCATCACCGGAAACAGTTAAGGAATCTCGATCCTTAAGATCGCTTTCCTTCTTCTCCCGGAGACTCTTAAGAGCATTGTTAAGATCATCAATCTGATCCCGGGCAGCGGGGATCTCCTCGCGGGATCTGGGTACTGCGCGGATTATGTCATCAATTTCCGTTAGCGCGCCAGAAGTCTTATCAAGGGTATCTGTCCGGAACTTAGCAAGATCGGCCGCAGCGTTACTGAGATCTTCCTTAAGAGCATTAAGGGCGGCGGTTTTATCAAATCCCGGATATGCCTCAGCCCGCTCCAGATCCTGCTGATCCCCGGCAGCGATTCCGGAAATCTCAGAGAGCGCGGTACCGGTAAGAAAATGAAGCCCTAAGCCCTTTTCCGCTGTTTCCTGAAGCAGTGTCTTCAGCTTGGCAATGATACCGGATACCGGAGGTTCTGCCCCTGATGCCATTCCGGCCAGAGTATTAAAAAGCCCTGTTATCTCATCACGGCCGGCAGCAAGATCCTTAACACCTCCGGCGATATTGCGGATTTCCTTTATAAGATCCTTCCGGTATTTATCGATACAGGTTTCCAGAGCTGTTTTATCTGCATTCAGCTTTTTTAGTTCCTTTTCGGCAGCTTCGAGATCGCTTTCGTACTGAGGAAGTTCGCTTATGAGCTTTTCCCAAAATTCTGCAATCTCCTTATTACTGCCATCAAGCCCCGGATGATCCCGGGATCCGCAGCAGGGACACGGTTCTCCGGATTTCAGCTTAATGGCAGTATCCTTAATCTGTTTTGCCGCCTTGCAGGCGCTGATATTCTGGTTCAGTTCCTTAATTCTCTTTTCAATAGCGGTAATGGGGGAATTCTCGCCCTGAAAAACCTTGAACTTATCGTTATCCCGGGATGCCTGAGCGCAGTTTTCCAAAAAGGCGTCTGTCAGGTTCTGAAAATTTCTGATGCGGCCGTCCGTATCCCTGATCAGGGCATCCAGTCTGGAGAACATCTTCTGACAGGTCTTCAAAGTTTCCTGTGCAACGGTGTATGGCTCTGCTGAAGGAAGATCATCCAGAGGCGAAGAAAAGCCGGATTCCTGCAAAACCAGCTCCTGATAAGCCTGAAATTTTTTGTTAAGAAGGCTTTTCGCAGCTGTCAAATCCAGTTCCCGGGCCGCAATATCACGGTCATACCCCGCAATGTGGCCGCTCAGCATTCGGTACTTGTCAGACATGCGGTAAAGATCGTTCCATGCGGACTCCAGTGGCTGCCATTCCCGATCCTGTGCCATCCTGACGTTCAAATCAGCGCGCTCGCTTTCGAGCTTCTCCTTTTCCTTTTCCAGAGCTTCAAGGCGCGTCTTAACTTCGGCAAGGTGCTTTATACAGGCACCTTGCTGCCCCGCAAGACCGGATTTCTCCTTTTCGGTCTCCAAAACCCGTGCTTCCAGTTCTTCCGCCTGTTTAAGATCCGGTTCCTTTGCCGCATAAGCATCCCGTTTTTCCTTAAGAGCCTTCTCCCTTTCGCCGAGTTTTTCCAGACTCTCCAGGCAGGCCTGATAACGGCCGGAAACACCGGCGGCGTCATTAAGGTAGCATTCCGTGGCGTTCAGGAGAGCGGAGACATTGTTCCTGAGTCCGGAAGAAAGAGCATGCCAGTCCTCCAGCCTTTCCAGGGCCGCATCCAGAGGGGCGGAGTCAGGCAGTTCGCCTGCGGCAAAGGTATAGGTTCCGCTGTCCTGAGTAAGAGCGTGATACTGCTGCCAGTCCGTTTCCCAGGCGGATATGCGGCTCTTCATGGCGGCAGTGACATCTTCGGCTTCCTTGTCAAGTCTGGTGAGAAGCTTCCCCTGACTGCGGTATTCCGGGAGCTTGGCATTAAGATCATTCCATACCGGGAGGAGATCCTGATACTTACTGTCTCTCTCCTGAGCAGCCACCAGCTCCTGGCGGCGGGCTTCGGCGTCTTTTTTTTGGTCGTCATGAGTCTTAAGCTCCTGATCGATTTTTGAAAGAGTTTTGTTTTCAGCTTCAATATTGCTCTTCAGATTCTCCAGATCTCCGGCCAGACGGGAGCTGCTTTGGGTCAGGGCTTCGGCTCTTGCCAAAACAGGCTTCCGGGCATCTCTTTCCGAAAGCCGGAGATCTCTGTTCCGGGTTTTTTCGTCACGGATTTTCCGGTTTTCCTCAAGTCTGGTGTTAAGCTCCGGAGTTCTGGCATTGAGCTCTGTCTCCCTTCTCTCATGATCTGCCTTTAATTTCACCTGAAGTTTTATATCAGAGTGTATATCTCTCAGGGGAGAAACCAGATCGTAAAGGGTGATGGTGCGATTTTCCTGCTGAAGTCCGTTAAGCTCGTTTTCCAGCTCCTCTTTCTGATGCTCTAAGGTTTCGGTGATGCCTTTAACGGAGCTTATCTGCTTCTGGCAGTCCGTGAAATCGGACACTGCCTTAATTCTGGCATCGACGGCATTGAGCTCGGTATTTAAGCGGTTAATCTGACATTCGGTTTCGGAAATCTCCTCAGGCTGCAAAAGTCTGGCTTTAATGCTATCCATCTGAAGCTGCAGATCATTTTTTTCCCTATCGATGATACCGGTTCGTTTCTTCACTACAACGTCGATGTTCTTATAGATTTCGGTGCCGGTAAGATTTTCCAGAAGCTCAATCTTTTTATTTGAATCCTCATCAAGAAAAGCGGTAAATTCCCCCTGAGGGAGAATAATGATCTTGCTGAACTGTCCCCAGGAAAGGCCGGTGCACCTGACAACGTCCGCATCTTTAAGCCTCTGCCCGCATTTTGTTACTGCCACGGTTTTAACCGGTTTTCCGGCTTTGTCCAGCAATCTGATACTGTGGGAATAAGAGTAATTTTTTCGTTTCAGCTCTATTTCATAACGAGCTCGGTAAAGCTCGCCGTCCCGGCCGATAAAATCCACTTCGGCAAAGCATGAGGTCAGCCCTCTGGTCATGATATTAATATTATCTGCCGTAGAAACGTCAGATAAATTGTCATCAAGAGCCAGCCCCCCTTGCCGACTGCCCTTGGATATTCTGGGGGTCAGACCGTAAAGTCCCAGACAGATGGCATCCAATATGGTACTTTTGCCGGCTCCGGTGTCTCCGATAATGGCAAATACCTCGTTTTTCCCACCCGTCAGCTTCCGAAAATCAATCTCAAATTTCTGAAGGCTGGCTAAATGCTTTCCTGCAACTCTTAAAATCTTCATAGCGATGTCACTCTTTATTCACTGATGCTTTCTGCGCTTTTCCCGAAGGCTTCGGATGTTATTTCCCCGGTCATAACTTTTGCGGTCGTCTTCTTCCTGCCCTTGCTTCCGGATGTTTCCTGTGTTCCTTCGGCTTCCCTGATAATGTCGGACAACAGGGCCCTAAGCTCCGGACTCATGTCACCTCCCTGATTAACCTCCCGGTACATCCGCTCAGCCAGTGTCATGGGGTCGGTAATATCACGGAGATCCTGAATGTCCTGATCCCCGTTATTATTCCGGAATGAAGCGGCAGTTTTTAAAATCACATTCTTGTCGCATATCCGGGCCAGCCTGCCGGCCAAATTGTTAAGCTTGCTCTCCAGAACATCCCGAAACTCCCCGGAGGTGCTAAAGGCGGAATGCTCCGGATCATAAAGAGCGAATACCGACAGAAAAGGGAGTCCCCCGGGATTCTTCTCTCTCACGTTTTCTTCGTCCCGGGCCGAAAGACCGTCCAGAATGTCAAAAACCTCATCTTCGCCGGCAGCCCCTCCTCTTTGCGGGATTCTGATAAACTCCACAGACCTCTTAAAAGGCTTTGTCTGCACGGAGATTGCGAAACCGGCTTTGCCGTCAGAAGATGGTCTGAAATCCACCATATCCACCCCGTTGGAGTAGTTAAGCTCCCCGAAATTTACCGGGAGGGGCGAACCTGAGTACCGGATAGCAAGGGAGTTCTCAATGATATTCTGCCGGAGATGGATATGACCAAGGGCAGTATAGTCATAGCCGTCAAAGATCTGAGCGCTCACCTGTCCTTCCCCGCCCAGAATGTTAACCTTGTTCTCATCCTGCTCGCCAATGGCGGAATTCTTAACATAGAAGTGCCCCATTGCTATCACCGGCACCCGGCCCTCACGCGCCTCGGGATAGCGCTCCCGGATACAGGCAAGGCAGCTCTGATAAAGGTTTCGGACGGCAGTTTCGTAATCATCGACGCCGCTGTTCAGGGTAAGACCGGAAACTCCCGCCGGCGTCAGAAACGGCATAGATACAATAACAGCCCGCAAAGTCTCTCCGTTATATACGGGATAAACCAGCTTCTCATAGTCAGGTTCCATAACAGAACCATTTTCGCCGCTGATTATCACCGGAAGCTCCCCTGTTATTCTCAGTCTGTCACAGGTCTCCATGTAAATGGAGATGTTGTCTATTTTCCGGCCGCTGTCATGATTGCCGCTGGTAACTACGATATGGAGATCGGGATTCTCCCGGCGGATCATGTTCAGAGTGTTCCCGAAGAACTTCTCCGCATCAAAGCTGGGGGTTACATTATCAAAAATATCCCCGGCAATAAGCATCACCTCGGGCTTTCCCTCCGCAATGCTTTCCAGCAGTGATTTTCTGAAGTATTCATATTCCCGGCTTCTGTCGAAGTCATGCAGCCTTTTGCCAAGATGCCAGTCAGAGGTATGGAGGATTCTTAAGGCGGTGTTTTCTGAAGTCATAGGGGATTCCTTGCTTAAATGAGAGATAAAGATTCGCCTGCGTTTCTCACAGGCAGTGCGCCTCAGAAAGGCGCGTTAAAAACGGTTTGGAAAGGCTCAAGTCATCCGGGTATCAGGGCGTCAATAACTTCCTCGATAAACAGGCATCGGCCGTTATTCCAGTACTCGGTTAAAACCTGCTCGTTTTTACGAACAAAGCTTCTGAAGAACTCTATATCTTCGGAAGTCAGTCCGGCAGAAGCACCGCTGATTTCACCATCGGGAACGGACATTTCAAACATACTTGCGGACTCCATCTTATCGTTATGGTTGTTCTGGATCTTGATTCTCGGCCCGCATTTCTCATAGTCTTTTGCCTTGATGGTAATGTTAGCCGGCATTCCCTTAATCCTTCTTTTGGAAATGTTCGCAAACTCGCAAGACATCTCTTCATCCGAAGCATCTTCAATTATCATATCTGCCCCTGAGACTTATGCTTCATCATAGTCCGTTCTGGTTGTCAGCTTATCTGAGTGTATGCGTTCCTGTGACTGCCTTATCCTGGCGAGAGCTCATGAAGACGGCGGCTGCGGCGCTCCGGCTCCGCGGTGAGGAGAAAAACACCGGGGTCGCAATGCCGTTCCGCCGCCATAAAAATGATGTCATATCGGGGTTGCAAAAATCAATGTTTTTTAAAAATTATTTTAAAAGCATGATCAATTTATAATTTTTGAAACGAATCATGATAGGAAACAATGGGTAGAGCCCGGATGGAGAGCTCTTTGGACTCCGGGAAGCTCCTCTTGCCGAGAATTCCCGGAAGGATCTGCAAAACAAAACGCCCGGGTACAAAATCCGGGCTGGCAGCGCGGAATGCCCTCTGACAGGGAACCGAGAATCTCCTGAAAAAACTGGATCAGCCGCGCTAATAATGCCGGATCACCTCAAAGCGCTGGAGGGCGTAATGCTCACTGGGATCGATCCCGGCCTTGCGGCAGGCGATGAAAATCTGCTGATCCACGGACTCCACCCCTTCCAGATCCGGAAGGAGAAGCCCCCTTCTGCCGCCGCAGGTGACGATGACCCCGTAGCGTTTGATATCAAGTTCGCTCTTGGAAGAAATCGGCTCCGGAGCTCCCAGCACATCCACCGAGATGTCCAGAAAAGGCAGCTCCTTTGCAGCAATGGGATGGAACCTGGGATCCTGCGTGGCGGCGCAAATGGCATTACGGATGATCTCCTCAGCCAGAGACGGCATTACGGGAGCAATGGTGCCGATGCAGCCTCTGAGCTCCCCCAGCTTATGTATGGATACAAAGGCCCCGGCTTGTTCTTTATAGAGAGCCTCCGGAAGATTTTTCGGAACCGGGATGACATTCTTATCCGTCACATATGCGGTTATGGTGTCCCAGGCCAGTCTGACCCAGGGATCGGCATTGTCGCGTTTCTTCTGACATTCCTGAACCTGCGCTTCTGTCATGGTATTTCTCCTCTGTTTCCTGCTTTCCTCTAATGCCTGCTATTCTTTATCTCTGTCAGCTGTTCTTTGCAGGCATGGCGGCTGGTCTCTTTTCTTTTACCAGTTTCTTTCTCACCTGCCTTATCTATGTTCCGGTGATCAGAACCGGGATTCCGGAACTTCTCGCGGAACAGCTAGGCAAATGTCCGGGATCTGTCCGGCTCACCTCTCATGAAGGATACCACGCCGTAGCCCACTCCGGTGCGATCCTCGTGGGAATAAACATGGGGTTCTGCCTCATAGCCGTCCAGAGCCCCGGCCATCATGAGAAAGGAGCGATGGCCGCACTCCGCCGCCCGATCGCAGAAGTCGCTGTCAAAGGAAAAGAGCTCCCCGAAGGCCGCCCGGCCCAGGACATCCATGATCCGGGCATCATATTCCGGCCCCTCGGGAACAAAGCCGTAAGGCCCGTCCTCCTGAAGCTTGTGGGAGAGATCCCCGCTGGCTACATAAACCGTCCGGCGTCCCAGTTTTGCGGCTGCCTTCTGGATGCATTTTCCGGCACGGTAGTAGGCGGCGAAATCCACCCGTGCGGCATAGCCTGTCACCAGAAGCCGGAAGGAGCTCAGGTATTTCCGGATAAACCAAAGAGGCACCATGGTACCGTGATCCAGCTCCGGGGATCCTAAGGGAATGAAAAAGCCGGGAGCTGAGTCGCGAACCAGTTCATCCCGGAGTTCGGTATCGACCTCTTCGGCAAACGTCACCTCCGGGGCCCGGAACTGGGCGAAGCTGCCCCTGAGACCGGCCTTTTCCGGAAGCACAAAGCCCCGCATTCCTACTTCCGCATGGGGACTGGAGATGACTATGGTGTCGGGCTTCAGAGCCGCAATCTTTTCAGCCACGGCGTTATAGGAAGCGATGGTGCGGGCCGCAATGCTTTCATGGCCCCGGCCCACGGCAGGAACAATAAGGGGCGGATGCGGCACCGCGAAGGCGGCGATAATGCCGGTGTTCTCCGTAAGATTGCCATCTGTCAAAGATTCGGTTGCAGCTTCAGTCATTTTCACTCCCCTGAGATACCGATACCGGCGGATTTGCATAGTATGACCGCCTCATGTAATTCTATCCGTAACCATGGAGGCATAAGCTAATCTGCGTCACAGATGCCAAACATTGCCGAAGGAAAACTTCCGGAAAAAGCAGAGCTCCCATGATACCTTTTGGAAAGAGCAAACAGCAGGAACACTAATCAGAGGAGCGCGCGGAGTTCCGGTATCATCGGCTTGTTTCGCCGTCCTGCTGTTCCGCATTATTTATGAGGCTCCCTTTAATACATCCCGCTGCAAAACCAAAATTCCCTAATATCATCACAAAAAATGCGGTAACTTTAACAGCTCTGTCACCACATAGCGGGCCAAAGAAGGATAATGTAACCGGTTTTCAGGAAAAGACCCCGTAACTGTCCGTATCCCGGCGGCAGCCGAATACATTGTGTCCGCGACAGTATTGATACAATAAAGCGTTGTCAAATGCCAAACCTCCGGAACATCGGAGATCTGGCCGTTAACCGAAGGAATGAAATTATGGCCGTATCAGATCAGGAAGCTCGCGAACTTATCGCCATGTTTGACTCGTGCGATCCTTTTAAATCACTGGAAAAAGGCGATGACTCCAAAATTATGGCACAGGTCGGAGGTAACATCTGCGTTGATTCAACCATGGATCCCGTAAAAAGCCTTCCGGTCTGGAACAAGGTTATGGAGTTCATGGAAAGGGAGAATAATTACAGAGACCAGGGACTGCACCCGGACATTGATGCGCGTCTCCCCTATATTGCCTTATCAATCGGAGAAGGTCTCTATTCCTTTGGAGCATATGACGAATCCCTGACAATCACCCGGCAAATCGCCTCAAAGATCTTCTGGCGCAATCAGCTTGTTCCGGAATACGCTCTGGTGATTGCGGCGCAAACTCTTTACGCTCAGGGAAAAGCGGAGGATGGCAAAAAGTTTATGAAGCTGTGGCTGAAAAAAAAGCCTGACTGGGGATATGGCTGGCTCGCCTATCTCAGACTGCTGGAAAACAACATGAACAAAGCTGATTACAAGGCTTACGTCTTACAAAGCCTCCAGACTCTGAGGAGAAGAAACAATATCCGCGATAAGGAACTTATCCTGCCGGCAGCGCAGAACCTGCTGAAAGGCAGGAATCCTTATCGGCTGGAATTTTTAGGGAAAAACGTTTCGCCGGCTGTTGCAGAACTCCAGGAGCCTGTTGATCAATTTCAATCCTTGTTCTTTATGTCGCTCAGGGTTACTGACACCGGTTCTTCCTTCAGCATTCCGCTGGACAGTCCTGCCGGAAAAGTAATACACCTCAGGCAATTCCCTTCAAGATGAACCAGTAACGGCATCTGCTGCCTGCCGGGGACGGGCGCCTTTATTGGCAAGGGTTATCATAACGCTCAGGGTTACCGGCATTGATGCCTTTCTGACCATTCAAGCAACAGTCCTGCCACAAAAGCAGCATGCCGGATGCATACCAGTCTAAGACTTGGACAGCAGCGTGCACATGAAATTTTTGCGGCATTCCGCATTTTTTTCAGTTAAAGAGCATAATCCTTCGCTTGCGGGAATCTGCGGTACAGCATATGAAAAGCATGAAAGGCAAGACACCCCGTTCCGGAGAAGTCAGTAACTGAGAAAGAGATGCCTTCATTCCTGACAACCCCGTCAAATTGCTTTTTCAGTTCCTTGTTCATGGTAATGCCGAAGGTGACCTGAGCCATACCCTGCTCCTTTGTTTCCTGTTTCTGTTACCTTGCAATCAGGGTCTCATCCAGCAGAAAATCCTCTATTCCGACATACCGGATCCCGTAATCATCCTGCCAGGGCATGATGTAGTCTTTTACCACCACGATTTTTCTGAAAGAATCAGGTATTCTGATCAGGGAGGCAATTTCCTGCTTCCTTTTGTCGGGGTCAGCAATGGATAATGCTGACTGAATATAGTATCGCTCATCACCGCGATTAACCACAAAGTCCACTTCCAGCTGCTTCCGAATGCTATTACCCGAAGCATCTCTCGTGTTATGTTCAACCACACCCACATCCACATCAAATCCTCTGCGAATCAGGTCATTGAAGAGGACATTTTCCATGAGGAGGGTTTCTTCCATCTGTCTGAAACCGAGTCTGGCATTTCGAAGTCCCGGATCGCTATAGTAATACTTAATCGGGGTCTTAATATATCTCCTCCTCTTCACATCATATCGTTCTGCTTTTTGGATCAGAAACGCATCCAAAAAGTATCCTAAATAAGAGGCTATGGTGTCTGGAGCAATCTTAAGGTTACGTTCACTTTCAAAGGTATTAGAAATCCTGCAGGGATTGGTTAGCGATCCTATCCCCGATGCCAATACAATCAAAAGGATCTCCAAAACTTCTGCATCGTTCCTTATCTTATGCCTTTCCAATACATCCTTGATATAAGTTCCGGTAAATAAATCCCGCAGGTATCTGCTTTTTTCCTCATGGTTCTTCATTGACCAGACCAGCGGCATTCCACCATAGGTGTAATAATCACGCCATGCATTACGCTTATCACCCTGGTAATGCTCATATACTTCTGCGTAAGACAATGGACTCACGCGAATTTCATCCCCGCGATCCCGGAATTGCGTAAGGATGTCTGTTGAAAGCATATTTGAATTGCTTCCCGTGACGTAAACATCCGCATTGGGGATCTTCATCCAGCCCAGCACCACATCAATAAAGGTAATCTTCTCGTTTGGATCAGGAACGTAAGGGTTTTGCACTTCAGCCACAAACTGTATTTCATCGATGAGGATATAATAACGTTTCCTTTTGTCCACTATCCGTTCCTTCACAAGATTATTAAGTTCAAAAGGATTGCGGTATTTAGCGTTGTTGACGTCATCCAAAGAGAGCCCGATAATCTGGTCTTCGCCGACTCCGGACTCCAAAAGGTAATTGCGAAAAAGGTTAAACAGAAGATAAGACTTACCACTGCGACGGAGGCCGGTAATGATCTTGACACGT
>DFFT01000141.1:0-1900 GCA_002372325.1 Succinivibrionaceae bacterium UBA3769
GGAAACCTTATTTCAACAGATTTGAATTCGCCTCGGTGCCTTCATTATTAAATTCCCTGCAGGAAATTCAGTCAGACGTAACCAGAGGTAAGGTTACCAGCAGCGACATTATTAATTTTAATGCGGTGCTGGGAGGTTTTCTGGAAGCTGTTCTTGTTCATCAGATGAAGATGAAGGGATATGATGAAAATGACATTCACAACCTGGAATACAGCGGTGATGCTGCTCATGCCGCTTTTGTGAAGTTCATGAATGAGTCCCTGAAAGCAAACGGCACGCGGCCGACTCCCGGGGTTGCTGATCTTGATGCCAATATTGTCAGAATCACCAATCTTCTTTCCTTATTGCTGGAAAATGATGATATCAAACGTGTCATTCCTTTTTCCTATGTCTGCGAACATCAGCTGTGTTCCAATAATGAGCGGGCTGATATAGTAAACAAATATAATGACCGGATAAGCAATCTCCAGAAGCTTTGTAATACCAGAAAATGCAACAGAGATTTGCTTAACAAATACAATAATATGTTTGCATTATATTTGAAGAGCTATACCGCACTTGCCGATAAGGCCGGAGATAATAAGCTGCGGGAGCATCTTATGACTGCCTTTTATGCTCAGGCTTTATATCTGTTAAACAACAATGTTAAATCACTTGAATAGCTCGATATTTGCAGCTTTAAAAGGTAAATAACTGAAAAAGGGCAGGGCGGTTTTTGAATAGGGCGGACAACAATTCAAGCCGCCCTATTCTAATTTAAGTCCAAACCGCCCTGCTGAAGCATTTATTCAGCACCCTTCAGGAGATATCAAAATGTCATCTGGCTTTAAAGATATTATAGTTTACGAAAAAGGAATTCTTGGAACAAAGGATAATAGTTATTACCGGACACAAGCCGATGGAAAAATGGTCTATCTCAAGATCTGTCAGGGAGTAACTCAGATTGAAGAAGGCTTCTTTGATGCATTTGACATCATATTGGAAATAGCGATTCCGGATACTGTTTCCAGGTTAAACTTTTCAGAGGAGTTTTCCAAGCGGCTTAAGGAACAGAACACCGTTATTAAGGGATCCTTTGATTCCTGCGCTGATAAATTTGCCAAAGCGCAAAATCTTCCTTTTATTCATTCTGACATCCAGATTGGTTATGTCGAAGGAAGTCACAGCCGGGATATCATAACTCTTTGCTTCGGTCATTACGGCAGCCCGTATATTTATCAAAACAGTGTTTCGCCAGGCATCTCGGCCAGTTCCGCCGGCGGCGGAGAATCTCGTATCGAACTCAAGTCTGATTTCTACCTCCGGAACTCCCAGAAGGATATTGCCGATATGTGCTGGGGCTGCTGCCATAAGGCTATTTTGGAAAATGACAAACTCAAAACCTTTCTCCAAAAGGCCAAAACCAGAAATGGCTATACCAGGAATCTGTAGGACTGTATTGCGGTTTTTATTACCTAGATAAATAGTAGGTAAATAATGCATATTCGGTCTTGGAATCATCAAAAGATCGAAAATCAACAGAAATGCGAAATTTTGCGTTTTTCTGGTATGCGGTGAGTACTTACATGGGAAACGTGTGAAAAATGCAATTTACCCCGCTTTCTGAAAGGCTATTTTTTAGAGGTATCTGCAAAAATTGCGTTTTTGGGGAGAAAAGACCTCTCTGAAGAATGAAAATCGACAGGAATGCGAAATTTTGCATTTTTCTGGTATGCGGTGAGTACTTACATGGGAAACGTGCGAAAAATGCAAATTACCCCGCTTTCTGAAAGACTACTTTTTAGAGGTGTTCTCCAAAATTGGGATTTTGCTCAAAAAGGGGGCAAATAGGGCGATGAGCATCTTTTACCAAGGGATCAAGTTTTTGCAGAATTAGGGATCAGGTTTTTGCAGAATTGGG
>DFFT01000141.1:1977-3525 GCA_002372325.1 Succinivibrionaceae bacterium UBA3769
AATTGGGGATCAGGTTTTTGCAGAAACTAAAGTTTCCTGAAACTGACTTACAGATTAGGATGGAGCCGAGGGATTCTTCCTGGGGTGGCAAGACACAGAGATAACGGCTATCTGAAGAATTGCTGGTTATCGGAAATCGGCGGGATGATAAGGTCTTGGCAAACAAATGGTTGGGGGCTGAGAGTTTGAAGCCGGAACCTTAAAACCGTTGCTGACAAAAGGGCGATCCAAGTTTGTGAGGGCCGTTTTGAGTTCTGGTTCCTGAGACCCCAAGGACGATTAAAGCCGAGCATCTTACAAGATACTTCAGTACCAACATGGAGATTGGAACTGATTTGGTTTAGCCGGTTCTTGATAAACGGTATCAGGCATAAGCTATCTTGTTTGGCCAAGACTTGATGGGAAGACTTGATGGGAACGTAAAGTTAAAGTTAAAGTTTTATGGGTGCTTGGTTACCGGAATCTTTCAAGTTTGTTTGCCATATTTTGAGATGGATCATCTGAAGAAACGTGATGGTGACTTGTAAACTTGGTTTACATGTTTAACAAATCAAAGACCGTTCAAATGTCCCGGGATCCGTGAAATCAATGTAACGCGATGAAGCAAGATCCGGAAAGGGTTCCTGGGGATCAGGACAGGCCGGAAAGTCCAAGACTAACACAAAAAAGCCCCCTATCCTAAAATTCCCCTTCTTGTTTACATAATATCCATTATGCGATCCAATGCAAAGGACACAATTCAGGCTTTTGAGGCTCCGTCCCTTCTTGCGCGGGAACCGAAGCGCCGGTCAGCCGGGCAGGCAATCTCTAGCATTACGAATTATTACACACAGTATCTTATCAGGAAGCACCCCCTTCACAGGCGGATAACACGTTGCAGATTCGCTTCCCCGTTCATTACTGCGACCCCATCTGCGACAGAGAACAACAACACTATTTCCAAGCTGACGCTTTTACTGGGATGGAGCATTTCCTGACTGATTTCTCAATCGGGAACGCTTTTATGGTAAAATGAGCTTCAGACGTTGTCAATAATTTTATCAAAAAATTTATGATTTTTTCTTGAGGTGATGCGATGGACAAACTCGATGATCTCCCGGAAAGCGCTGCCGCCGGGGAAAAGCCGGCTGCTGCGGCCGGCGGGACGGCTCCTGTTTTTTTCAGCTACAACGATTATTTCTGCAACAGGCTCTCAAAGTTTATCGAAGATAACAATATCAACCTGAATACGCTCTGTCTCAGATCCAATATCTCCCGCCCGTATCTCGGAAAGCTTGTGGCCGGGAAGGCTTCGCCGTCACTGGAGGTCATGGGGAAGATTGCCGACGGTCTCGGCCTTCCTCTGGCAACCCTGCTGGAAGCTCCGGACACTATGCAGCTCGGAGTCCCGAAGGGCTTTAAGAGAATCCCTTCCAGCATTGTGCCTGAGAATTTCAATCTGGAAGATCATGCCGCTGTTTCCGGGAAGGAGGCTTCTGCTGCGGCTCCGGCTGCCCCGAAACCGTCCCAGAAGCAGGGCGCTCCCGCCCTTTCCCGGGACGAAGACCC
>DFFT01000020.1 GCA_002372325.1 Succinivibrionaceae bacterium UBA3769
TGGGCGTTCTGGCGCATATGCTGGTGACTTCCGGCATGGCGGAGAAGTTCGTTCTGGCAAGGGCATTGCCGGCAAAGGAGTATCAGGAGAAGATCCGGGCATTTTTTGCCAGGCTCCGGAAATGCCGGTTCGCATCCCTCGCCTCCGGCGCCGCGAGAACCGCGCTCATGGCGGGGTACTTCCTGTCCATGTCCCGCCGCATTGCCGTTCTGGGCCAGAAATATGAGTCCCCCCTGGTATTCCTGGCCGAGATGCGGGATCTCTTTAAGAGAAATCCCGCGGCAGGGAAAAAGCTTATCAGGGAAGCCGAGCCGGAACTTAAATTTCTGGCGGAGATCCTCCCGGACGCCGAATCCCGGGAAACCATCGCCGCGGTGCTTGCTCTTTCCGAAGACCGGGCACATAACCATGAGGCGGGTGATTTCGGTAAATTGTGACCTTATGACAGATCTTGGTTCCCTCAAATTGATAAACTATCCGGAATGAGGCGTGTTTTCCGGTGACGCCTGTACCTTTTGAGGGAACCAGGGCCATCATGGAAATCAGAATGTTTTTTTCAGCCGGATTAAGGTGGCTATGTTTAGAATTTTGCTTTCCGATCATGATGAAATGAACTCCATGATCATTGAAATGATCCTCCGGAAAGCCGGCTACGAGGTGCTGTCGGTGGTTCCCGAATTCTGTATCGGGGAACTGAAGTCGTCTCGCTTTGATCTCCTGCTTCTGGGTATTTCATCGCTTCATGGCGGGGAAATGCCCATTGTGGAGTGGATTCGGGCCGACGCCTCTCTTGCGGATATCAAAATAATCCTCCTGGCCTCCGCCACCATGAGAATAGACCTGACCAATGCCTATCGTCTGGGGGTGTTGGATTTTATCAGAAAGCCGGCGTTTCCGGAGGTGGTGACGCAGAAGGTGCGGGATGCTTTGCAGAAGACTCATAAGGACACCATTCTGGTAGTGGATGACGATCCCGGCAATCTTATTGCCTTTACGGAGATTCTTTCCATCTGCTACAGCATCAGAACTGCCTCATCGGGCCGGGAAGCAGTGGAACTGATACGGCGCGAAGTTCCGGATCTGCTGCTTCTGGATCTGCATATGCCCGGCATGGACGGTTTCGAGGTTATGGAGACACTGTCGGAGATAGACAGCGCCCGGAACCTTCCGGTGATCGTGGTTACCGCCGATGACGATGCGGATACCGCGGCGCAGATTTTTCAGTACGGAGCCATGGATTACCTCACCAAGCCCGTGGTCATGCAGGTGGCTATTCAGAGAATTCGCCGCATTCTGGCTCTGTCGCATTTCCAGAACGATCTCCGGGACGAGATTCAGCAGAAGAACCGGGATCTGGTCTCTGCCAATATGCGGCTTCAGGCCCTGTCCGATCAGACTATCTATGCTCTGGCGGGAGCCATTGACGCCAAGGATGCCTATACCAACGGCCATTCCCGGAGAGTGGCGCACTATTCCCGCGAAATTGCGAGGCGCATGGGGAAGAGCCAGTATGAGCAGAATGAAATCTATAATGTGGCTCTCCTTCATGACATCGGCAAAATCGCCATTCCCAACGGCATCATTGCCAAGCCCGGCAAGCTTACGGACGAGGAATTCCGCATTATCAAGTCCCATACCGTCCGGGGCTGCGAAATTCTGAAAAACATCACGGTAATGCCCCTCCTGTATATCGGAGCCCGCTGGCATCATGAACGCTATGACGGACGCGGCTATCCCGACGGCAAGAAGGGAACGGACATTCCGGAGATTGCCAGAATTATCAGCGTTGCCGACTGCTATGATGCCATGAGCTCGGATCGCAGCTACCGCAAGGCTCTGCCGCAGAGCAAGGTGCGTTCGGAAATCGAGAACGGGCTGGGCACGCAGTTTGATCCCGAAATCGGGAAAATCATGATTGCCATGATTGACGATGACGAGGATTATCGGATGTGCCACAGCGTTAATTTTTCGCAGGCTGAATCCTGAAGGCCGGGTGGATGAAGATTTTCAGGGGGATGGCAGCGCGGGCAAGTTTTTTCAAAGCGCCGTTACGGCGGGTATCCGGGGATCATTTCCGGTAATTTGAGTGAGGGATAATTATGGATTCTATAACTGCCTATACCGAGGAAATTGATGATCTGGCTCAGGCGGCCTCCGAAATTTTTGAGCAGGTTAAGAATTTTGTCCTGCGCAAAAATTCCATCGGGATTATCTTTGCCGAGGAGGAAACCAATTATGCCGAGCTTTACGAAATCCTGAAGCAAAAGTGGGATTTCCCGATTGTCGGCTGCACGGCCATGGCCATGCTGCAGGGCCGGGATTTCAGGAATGTGGGAATTTCCTTCATGATTATCTCTGCCGATGACTGTTATTTTGCAGCGGCGATTACCGATGATTTCAGCGTCGATAATTTCAGGGAGAAGCTTGAGGAGACCTACCGGAAAGCCGAGGCCGCGCTTCCTGAAAAGCCCCGGTTTATTCTGACGCTGGGAGAGATGGTGCGGGAGGATGCGGATGTGGATGCCGACAGCATTCTCTCCGAGCTTAACCGGCTTTCCGGCAACCTCCCGGTCTACGGAGCCCTGGCATCCGACAGCTTCAGCATGGGAGGGTGCCGGATTTTCTTTAACGAAGAGATTCGGCAGCGCGGTCAGGTAATCGTCCTGGTAGCCGGCAATACGGAGCCCCGGTTCTATCATATTAATTCCATCAGCAACAAAGCCGTCTCAAGCTTCCAGGTAACCGAATCCAAAGGCAATATCGTTTACCGTCTCGGGCAGGATACCTTTGTGGACGTGCTCAGGCAGCAGGGCATGAGCGTTGACAAGAAGATGGTGATGGGAGATTACATTCTCTCGCCTTTTGTGGTGTCCGTGGAGTATCCCGGCGGCGATCAGGTGGAGTACGCCCGCACCCTGGCATATCTGGATCATGAGCATGGCTCGGCGGGATTTCTGGGCTCCATTCCCGATAACGCCGTAATGAGCGTGGCCATTATCAGCAGGGCCGATGTGCAGGCCTCGGTGACCCAGGGCTTCGAGCAGGTGTTCGCGGATCTCAGAAACAGCAACGGCCGTTATAAAACCATTCTGTGCAGTACCTGCTGCGCCCGGTTTATCGCTCTCGGTTCCGATACCGCCGCTGAGGCCCAGGCTTACGGGAACGGCCTTCCCGACGATGTCTCCCTTATCGGCATTTACAGCTACGGGGAATATTGTCCGATAAAGGGCAGCAAAACCGGAAATTATTATAATTCCTTCCACAATTTCACGTTTTCCATCCTGATGATTTAACGCGCTTACGGAGGTGACTTATGGAAGAAGCAGATTATCAGCTGGAAATAAAGAAGATGAGCCGCGAGCTTCGCCGGCTTCGGAAGGATAACGAGCTTCTGCGCATTGCCAATGATCAGGCATCTCGCACTCAGGCGTATATCCAGAAGGACATGAATCAGCAGATATTCTATATAAACCAGCTCCTGAAGTCCTCTCCCTACCTTCTTATTCTGACCAACCGGCAGCTGCAGACCGTGATGATTTCCGATATCTTTTTCCGCCATGACCGGGAATTTACCAAGGCTCAGGTGCAGCGCGGCGTGCCCCTGAGCAAGGCGCTGGGGCATTACCTGCGCCCGGAACAGCTCGGGGAGCTTATGGAGAAGTGCGAAAGGGTGCTGAACGGAAAGGATGTGGCTCCCTACGTCATAAAAACCGTCATCAGCGGGCGGAATTTTGATGTCCAGGCCACCATCAGGCCCATGGAGCAGGAGGGCGAGGTTACCGGTCTCAATCTGGTGTTCGTGAACGTAACCGCCATGGTGGAGGCCATTGAGCATGCGCAGCAGGCCGATCGGGCGAAGAGCAATTTTCTGGCCAACATGTCCCATGAGATCCGCACGCCCATGAATGCCATTGTGGGCATGTCGGAATTCATCCTCCGAGACTGCGCGGATTCGAAGGCGAAATCCTATGCTTCCATGATCCGCTCCTCCTCCAAAACCCTGCTGTCCATAATCAACGACATTCTGGACTTTTCCAAAATCGAGTCCGGCAAGATGGAGATCATCAACAATTACTTCAAGCTGAGCACCCTCATTTCCGATATCAATGCGCTTATCAGGATTCGCATTAATGAAAAGCCCATTAAGCTTCTTATGGACATTGATCACAAGATTCCCGACGAGCAGTTCGGCGATGACGTGCGCATCAAGCAGATCCTGATAAACCTTCTGGGCAACGCCATCAAGTTTACCAATAACGGCTCCATTACCCTGAAGATCTGGATCGAAGCCGTGCCGGAGCCCGGCGGCCTGTACCAGGTTTTCTATTCAGTCGCGGATACCGGAATCGGCATTAAGAAGGATCAGATGGACAGGATCTTTGACAATTTCACCCAGGTGGACACCAAGAGGAACAGATCGGTGGAGGGCACCGGCCTGGGGCTCCCCATTTCAAAGAATCTGGTCAGCATGATGGGGGGCAGTCTCCGGGTGGCCAGCGAATACGGCCGGGGCACCGTCTTCACCTTTGACATTCTCACGAAATCCCGGGACATGACCCCGGTGGGAGAAATGAGCAAGTTCCTGTCGGAGGGAAATTTCAGTCAGGAGGTGTTCAAGGCTTCCTTTACCCTCAAGAACACCAGAATTCTGATTGTGGACGACAACGATCTTAATCTCAAGGTGGTGAGCGGCATTCTGGCTCCCTACAAGGCCACGGTTGAAACCGCCGCCTGCGGAGCGGAGGCCCTGATGAAATGCGCCAAAGTCCGCTATGACCTGATATTCATGGATCATATGATGCCGGTTATGGACGGTGTGGAAGCCTCCAACATGATAAGAAAGATGCCCTTCGGCGATGTTACCCCGATAGTGGCGCTTACCGCCAACGCTATCAGCGGGGCGGCTCAGGAATACCGGCGGCTGGGCTTTCAGGATTTTCTGTCCAAGCCGGTGGATCCCTATGAAATGGATAATGTGCTCCGGCGCGTGCTGCCCCCCGAAATGATAGTGCCCAATCCCCTGGACGAGAGCGCGGCGCATCCGGCAAAGACGTCCCGGGAGGTGCCCGAGGCCGGCGGGACGGGGAACGCCAAAGCGGCGGTTTCCGGGAATTCCGGAGGAATCGAAGCCCCGTTCTCCGATCTTTCCTGCGAGCTTTCGGAACCGGATTCCCCGGAGGCGAAGGCGGTTTCCGGGGAGCTTTTGGACACCAAAGTGGGGCTCCGTTACTGCATGAGCAACCGCGATTTTTACCGGAAGATGCTGGATACCTTTGTGAAGCTGAATTCCATTGATGAAATCGACAAGCTGTTTCAGGAGAAGGACTGGACCAACTATCAGGTGAAGGTTCATGCTCTTAAAAGCGCGTCTTTGACTGTGGGAGCCCGGGCGCTGTCAGAGCTGGCCCGGGGCATCGAGCAGGCAGTGCGGGTCAATGATATCGGGTATGCGCTCCTGCATCATCAGGAGCTCTGCGCTGTTTTCCGGGAAACCCGGGATCTGATAAAGTCCGGAGAACTGGAGATCGCCTGACCGGCGTTCCCCAAAAGTATCGCTCCCCAAAAGACTTCTTACGCCAAAAGATATCTTATGACGGGAACTCAAAAAAACCGCGGCTTCCGGTCAGCGGGCTCCGCAGACTGCTGCATTCTGCCCCGCAGTCTTAATCATGAGGATGCAATTATGACCCAGTCTTATTTGGATGCTCTGGGAGCCGATGATTATTGCGCGGCACTGTACCGGCTTACTGAGGAGCAGGGCCGGAAGATCGCTCCGGAGGATCTTATCAGGGAACTTGATGCGGATCCCGCGGAGGCGGCCAGGTGTCTCAAAATCTTTCAGGAACGAGATTTGATGGCTCTTAAAGAGGGCTTTCTCACGCTCACCTCATCCGGCCGGGCGAATGCGGAGTTTGCCCTGGCCAGGCATGCCCGCATTTCTGAATTTTTCGCCGGAGTTCTTAAGCTGTCCCCGCTGGAGGCCTGCCGGAATGCGGCCCGGATCAGAAATGTCATTCAAAGGGATGCCCTCGCCGAGCTTTACGACTACGTGGAGGAGCATGATCTCGAGCATAAGCTGCCGGAGGAGGAGCTCATTTTTCTGTTTCCGTCCATACACAGGATCGTAGAAATTATACGCATATTTAATAT
>DFFT01000031.1:0-18530 GCA_002372325.1 Succinivibrionaceae bacterium UBA3769
TCATAAATCCGGTTAAACTATTAAAAGGTCAGTCCGAACAGGCCGATTATTAAAATTGGCCGTCTTTATAAATAACGGGATATATTCAGAGGAAAAACGATTTCAGAGTTTTGTCTCTGCCCGTTAATACTGATTATTTTTCGTTATTTTACAAAAATGCCGGGAATCTGTCCTGTTTTTTTAATCATTATATTTTCTGAAAATATTTTCACTGAGTGATTTCGGGGCGGGAAGTTTTTTCGGGGCTTGTAAAGACGCGGCGGGACAGCTAATATTAGTTCAGGTCCGATCTTGTTATTATTTTTTATCTCCCTGCCCCGGACTCAGGGAGTCCGGGGCGATCTTTCCATGCATGAACCTGCAAGCTGCCGCTGTCCCTCGTGCAGCGGTTTTCTGATATTTGACATTCCTTCTCAGGAGCTCCGGTGCCGCCACTGCGACAGCCGGTTTTCCGCAGGGGCATATGATGCGGTGACGACCTCCGGCGCCGCGGAGGTTCCGGAGAGTCCGGAGAAGAACCAGGCTTCAGTGATGAAGCGCTCGTACTCCTGCTCCTCCTGCGGCGGAGCGATCTCCCCCGGCATTCTCTCCGCCGTGGCGGAGTGCCCCTTCTGCGGCCAGAAGGTGACTCTCTCAGACAAGATCACCGCCCGGGAGACTCCGGACTTCATTATTCCCTTTAAGAAGGATCGGGAGTTTTTCCGGAAGCAGTACCGGGATCTCCTGAACCGGCGGCATTTCATTCCCCGGAGCTTTGGATCCGAGGCCCGGGAGGAAAACATTGCCGCCTGCTACATTCCCTTCTGGATCTATGATGTCACTGCGGCGGGAGAGGCTAAGGCCGTCCTGGAAAAAATCGCAAAGAAGAGCGATCGCAAGTGGGAGCACACGGTGTTCGCCTGCATGGCTTCCGGAAGCCGGGAGTTTCACGGCATTCCCGGAGACGGCTCCAGGGAGATCCCGGAGCGGGAAACCCAGAGCATTGAACCCTTTGACATGAAGGATGCCGTTCCCTTCAGTCCCGCTTATTTCGCGGGACTGGACGCCCGCATCGCCAGCCGGAATGCCAAAGGGAGCTTCAGTCCGGTGGAAAAGCGGATCCGGGCTTCCCTGGACAGCTTTCTTATAGAGACAGAGGGGTATGACGCCTCCCGCATTACGGAGCGGCATTACCGCATCACTCCCGTGGCCGTGAAATACGCCATGCTCCCGGTATGGCGCATGGAGATCTCCTGGCGGGGGCAGGTCTTTTCCTATGCCATGAACGGAGAGACCGGGAAAATCACGGGAGAGTTTCCCGTAACCTCCCGGAATATCGTTTGCGCCGCGCTCTTTTTTACCGCTTTCGCCGCTCTTGCCATAACGGAACTTGGTTTCCTGGCGGATTTCCTCCCGGGGTATCTGCAGCTTTTCATCCTTTTGCCCATGCTGATTACGGCGGGGGGCATCTGGTACCTGATTTATCAGACCAGGATCCCCTGGGTGTTTGAGCGCGATTCTGCGGCCCTCGGGGGCGGAGTTCTGGCTCTCCTGATAACGGCCGGGGAGATCTTCCGGCTCCTCTGTTCCGGAAGCGACGGCGAAACCGCCCTCATGGTGATGTTCCCGGTTACGGTATTTTTCTTCTTTGCGTTTCGAGCCACCCTGAAGGGCCGGCTTGCGGAGGAAGCAGAGGGCACCCTGATTCGGAAGGAGCGGGACGCGGAAGCCTATGCCGTTCCTTCTGCAAACAAGCTTCAGGAACGCCGCACGGAGGAGAGCGGGAGCTACATTTCCGGAAGCAGATCCATGAGAAAGGAGATCCCGGAAGCTGCGGGACAGAAGGCTTAGCCCCTTACTGGGGCTCCGTGATATCCCCGGTAAGGGCTCCCAGAGCGGAGACGAGATCCTGGGGGGTTACTCCGACGGAAAACCCCCGTCTCCCGCCGCTTACCAGAATTTCGGGGAGAGTCATGGCGGAGGCGGCCAGAATGGTGATGCTGCGTCTTTTCTGGCCGAAGGGGCTGATGCCGCCTACCACATAACCCGTAAGTCTTTCCGCATCTTCAGGCTTTACCATCTCGGCGTTCTTAACCCCGGCGACCTTGGCGGCGTTTTTGAGATTAAGATTGCAGTTAACCGGGATCACCGCGGTGATGTAGGTTTTTTCATGATGGATGAGCAGGGTTTTAAACACCTCGTTCTGATCCCGGTTAAGCTCCGTTGCGGCAATATGGCCGAAGTCGTGCTTAGCGCCGTTACAGCTGTATTCGTAGGTCTTGTAGGAGATTTTTTTGCTGTCGAGAAATTTGGTGGCGGGGGTTTGCATGGCGATTCCTCTGAGTTCCGGTTCATGTGAAAGGATAACCCCGGAAGCGCCCGGGGTGCAAAATTAAAGGGTGGCAGCCGAAGCCGGCAGAGCAGACGGCCGGGGCCGTTACTGCTGCAGATTCTGAAAGACCTCGGTGCAGTCAAAGAAGGCGGCGATTTTTTCCGAGGTGGTGTGGCTGTCGTTTTCGTAGCCGATTTTTATGGACAGCCGTCCCAGAGAGGTATCTCCGGAGATCAGGGTGAAGTGGAGATAGCGGACGCCGTACTCGTCCTGATCCTCAATGGCCTCCAGCTCGGCCCGGTCAAAGGACAGGTCGAAGCGGATATCGGTTTTCCAGTACTCGTTAAGATTGGCCAGACAGAATCTGGCTTTGTCTGAGCCGCCGGAGGCGCGGGTTATGGAGTATTTCTGGTCGATGACAATGGTGCTGTCATTGGGGAAGGTCACGAAATTGAAGGAATTCAGGTAGTTCTGCCTTTTGTTGCGCATATCGGAACTGGCGGGATTGCCAGCGCTGCCGTTATTTGTGTTATGAATGCTTTCGGACATGTTCAGTTTTTCCTCCGCCGGACGCCGTAAATGAACACCAGACAATCTGATTCCGGGGATCCCTGATAAGCCTGCCAAGTTCGGCAGGAACCAGCGGAGACCCCGGCGGTCTTCGGGGGCGGCCAGACAGTAATAAAAAATATAAATTACAGCGGCGCCGCTTTTTTGAGAGCTTCCCTGAAAATCGCGCTTATTTTAAGCCTTTTACCGCATTTGTCACGCTTTGGCCAATAACCTTGAGCGGAAATCGTGAGGCGTTTGGTTTTTCAGCGCCGGGAAAGCATGGTTTTGTGATCGGGATCGGGGCTGACTTCCTCGGTTTCGGGGGTTTTTGCGGCGCCTCCGGAAAACTGTTCATTTTTGAAAATGCTCCCCTGGTTTTAATCAGGCTGAAGCGTTTTCTCTGATGCCGGCAGCAGATCCGGAGGGTTATTTGCCGTCAGATCTTGCCATGCCTGACTCAGCAGGCTATAACTCCGGGTAATTGAACGGCGCCTTAGGCCCCGGAACCGGGGTATTCTGATAATGCGGCGCCATGCCGAATCTCCGGCGCCGGGTTCAGCGCAAAAAAAATGCAGACAACAGACAAGGAGTTGAATATGGCAGTTCCCAAGGCCATGCAGGGCAAATACGACGAAATTGCCGCGGTTCTCGAGCCGTACTGCGAAAAATACCTGAACGAGGAGTACCGGGAGCTTTGCCTCCGTATTTTGGAAAAGCTCTGCCGGAAGCGTCCCTCTCCCCTGACCTCCGGCCGGGCGAACACCTGGGCGGCGGGGATCGTGTACGCTGCGGGCTCCGCCAACTTCATTTTTGATAAAAGCCAGGACGTGCACATGACAGCCGAGGAGCTCGCAGCTCCCTTCGGGCTTTCCAAAAGCACGGCCAGCGCCAAGGGACGGCTTATCACCGATATGCTGAAGATCAGCTATACCCGTCCGGAATGGGTGCTGCCTTCAATGCTGGATGCCAATCCCCTTGTGTGGATGGTAACCATTAACGGCATTCCGCTGGACGCCCGGGCTCTGCCTCTCCCCATGCAGCTCCTCTGCGTGAAGAAGCACATTATTCCTTATGCTCCGGGACTCCGGGAGCAGGAGCAAAAAGAGAAGGCCGCCAAAGCCGCGGCGGCAGAGAAGTCCGATCCGGATAAGGACGGGAAGTGAACTACGTTTACATCCTCCGCTGCTCCGACAATACTCTTTACTGCGGCTGGACTCCGGATCTGGAACGGCGGCTCCGGGCTCATAACAGCGGGCAGGGGGCGAAGTACACCAGATCCCGGCTTCCGGCGGAGCTGGTGTACTATGAGGAGTACGAAACCCGCCGCGAAGCCATGAGCCGGGAGTGGCATCTCAAAAGACTTTCCCGCAGGGAAAAGCTCCTCCTGATAGCGAGCGGGGCAGGGCATCCGGAGACAGGGGAAAGCGGCGGTTAGGAGTCCGGCGCGGAGTTCGTTAAGACCATGTCTCCAGGCTTCATTCTTCAATACCGCAATCCGCAAATTTCAGATCCGGCTTTTCGCGCATCTGTTTCCGATAGACTGCATCAGCAGGGATACGCTGAGAAACGAATTTACCTGCAAATCAGGCAGCTGTTTCGATGAATGCCAGTTTTTTTGAATCAATGACATACGGGCAAATTATGGAGCATTCGGTCTCTGTCAAAAAGGTCAATCTTTCATAATAACAGGGCGGACTTTGCCAAAACTGTAGCCCCGGGATAAAGAAATTCTCACTGCTTTAAAGCTGCTGCCGCCGGAAACAGCCTGAGAGCAAGACAAAGCAGAATTTTTCGACGCAAAAATATTAAACAGATAATTATTATAAAGCATTAAGACATCTGTCCGGCAAGACCGGCGCATTATTAACCATCATTAAAGTTTTATTATGAAAAAACTCCCTGAAGCATTATCGGTTTTTGAATTGATCAGAACACGAAATCTGGCATATGTTGATAAAACAAGATTTATAAAAGAATACGAGGATCTTGAGGTTTATGCAGCTTTGTTGCTGAGGCCGTGCCGTTTTGGCAAAACCCTGTTTACCGAAATTCTCAGCTATTATTACGACAAGGCAAGTCAGGAGCTTGCTGATGCTCTTTTTAAAGACACCTGGATTTCCTCTCATCCCACCGAGCTTAAGAATTCATATTACGTGCTTAAATTTGATTTCTCCGGTATCAGAACTGTGAAAGATGCGGCAGATACCATGGATTTACTCATGAATCAAATCACTAAAGGAATTTATAATTTTTATAAAAGATACCCCGAGTTTATTATTGCAAATCTGGTAAAATCCAAGCCAAATGCCACACCTGCTGATGTTAACAGCTTCTATGGAAACAGGGATTTTTTTACTTCGCCTGCAAAAATCATTGATCATTTTCTGAATGACTATTCAGCCAGAAACACTCCCCTGAAGCTTATGGTAATCATTGATGAATACGATATTTCTGCAAATGATATTTTTAGCAGCAATCCCCGGGAGTTTATGAGCATTGCAGAAGGAGAAATTGGCGCCTTCTGCAATGTTCTGCGCAATTTTAACCAGTCCGGTGATATTGAACGGATTTTTGTAACCGGATCGCTCCCTGTTTATATGAATACTGCGGTTTCGGAATTTGTGTCCGTCAGACTGTCCAGCCGTCCGGAGGTAAACAGTCTTGCCGGGTTCACTGACGATGAAGTGCTGGAACTTCTTAAAGAGACTGTAGATTTCAGTAAATGTCCTCACACGCCGGAAGCTCTGCGGGAAGTGATGAAAAGCCGCTATGACGGCTATCGCTTTGCGGAGGAAAGCGGGGATACTGTATATAACGCAACACTTTGTATAAATTTCATCAGCGAACTCAGATCTCGAAACTATAAAATTCCGAAGCTCAGACTTATTTCCGGCGATGATGCGGATTACACCAGACTTTCCGGATACCTGAACCTGATGACTGAACACAATCAGAAGAAGCTTACAACGGCGCTCCTTAAGAAACGCCCGGTGGAATGCGCCTTGCCCGTTACCGTCAAAATATCATCTCCGAATACCAGGCTTGACATGTCTCAGGGAATATCTCTGCTGTACCATCAGGGTTTTCTGACCATGATGAGCGCGGACGAGGTTACGGAATACTGCGGGAAGCCCGCGAGCAGCACCTTTGTCAAAACTCCCAATTATTACATCAGCATGCTGTTTGAAAGATATGTTCTCGAAAAAGCCCATATTCCCTGGAATTGCATCGAGAACCGGAGCAGAATTTCAGAATTGGCTCGGGACAATGACCTTGCGGCGGTTCTTTCCCTCCTGAAGTCTGTCGCTCCGATCTTTGTCCGCACCGATGTTTCCCGGGAAGCGGAATATCAGCTCTGTCAGGCGGTATACTGCTCGCTCTTCATGAATGCCGCAAATTCCTTCACTCTCACCAGAGAATATTATGTGCGTCATAACGGTGTCATCGTACTGAGAGACGGTTATGATGAAGATGTTCCGGGAAATGATACAGCGGCAAACGAAGGCGATCTCATTCTGGCTGCCGACACTGAAAAAGGCCGTGCTGATCTGGTGGCGGAGAATAAGGATCCCCGGGGGCCGAGCTATCTCATGGAATTCAAGTATAAAAGAAATGCCCGGGTTTCTCAGAAGACTGAAATCGCAGAAAGGGAGAAGCTTCTCGCGGAAGCCCGCAGGCAGCTTCTCTTTTATGTCACCGATGATCACCTGAAAACCATTCCCAATCTTCACAAATATGCCATCCTGTATGTCTATGGCAAGTTTTATCTTCAGGAGATTACTGACTGAAATCAGTGCGGCGCTGCATGAAAAAAAACTGCTGACACCTCCGGAGTCCGCGGTTTTCGGGATCGAAAAAATCCGGGAATGATGGTTGGGCCGGAATGCTGATATGCCGGCAGGGCATTGAAGGGGCAGCAGCATGGTGTCCCGGAAGCAGGGCCGCGAAGAGCGGGGCTTAATCTCTGAGAATCAGGTGCTTTCCTGGGTTTTTGTCCGCCCCGGTTATCTCCCGGGATTCCGCCCCGGCTTTCATCGCCTCTCCGCGCATGACTCTTAAAATGTTCCTGCATGCCTTAAATACGGCGAATCAGATGTTGTCCTGTGATAATGTTGCGGTTTTCTTTAGTTCGTGTAATTTATATATCAGGTCTGAAGTCAGCACTTTAGATCTTGCCTTCCCAAATTTCTATGGCATTGCCTGCTCAAGAATAGCATTTCTTATTTCATCAGACAGCGATTAATTTTCAGCTCATTGAAAATTAACAGTAACAAGACGAAATTGTTTCTAAAAATGTTCAAAACCGGTGTTTAGTTTAAGGTTTTGGGCGTTTCCAGAAATTGGTGTTTCTAAAATTGCTCAAAACTATTGTAAATTCTCTTGTTTTGTGCTGAAATAAAAACAAAAAGAGGTCTCAGAATGGATCTGTATAAAAACCTTGCAGCCAGGCGCTGCTTTACTCATAGTGACATGGCGCAGCTTACCGGTTCGGAGAGTGCCGCCATATGGAATATAAAGAGTTATTTAAAAAAAGGTTATATCGAACGGGTACGGCGCGACCTTTATGCCGTCATCAGTATGGAAACGGAACAGCCGATTCCGAACCGCTTTCAAATCGCATCGCATATAACTTGTGATTCTTTCGTGTCCCATCATAGCTCCTTCGAGTTTTACGGCTATGCCAATCAGGTGTTCTATGAGATATATTTCTCTGCGAAAAAGAGAACGCGGCCATTCGACTATGATGGTCTGCATTACCAGCCCGTATTGTGGCGCGGCAATGACAATATCATAGAAACTGATAATGGCGTGCGTGTCACGTCACTCGAAAGAACAGTAATCGACAGCATCGCTGACTTTACAAAGATTGGCGGTTTAGAGGAACTTCTGCGCTGTCTGGCGCTTATACCTTCTCTCGATGCATCAAAGCTGCTTGAAGTACTGGAAACATATGGGCGCGGACAGCTTTACCAAAAGGCCGGGTATATTCTTGAGGCATACAAAGACGATCTGTCTTTAACGGAGACATTTTTCTCGGAATGCATGAAGCGTTCATCTTCCAGTAAAACCTATCTGTTCGATAAGCAGAATGATTTTGTGTTCCATCAGAAATGGCTTTTGTATGCCCCGGCTGAACTGAAGAAAGTTGTTGATAAGGGGGTGAATGACTATGATGCAGTTTGACCGTATATCTCTCGGCAGACAGGCCAAAGAGCTTGGCTTCGTCAGGGATACATTTGAGAAAGTTCATCGTCTTGCTGATGTGCTGTCATTTATGGAAAGTGATGCGCTTCTTTCCGATACGCTGGCGTTAAAGGGCGGTACCGCCATCAATCTGACTATATTCGATCTGCCTCGTTTGTCGGTAGATATTGACATGGACTACTCAAAAGACGTGCCGAGAGAAGCCATGCTGAGCGAAAGGGAACAGATAACCGATCATATCCGAAAAAACATGACCGCATGGGGATACAGTCTGAGTCAGAAATCCAGGATGCATCACGCATTGGATTCTTTTGTGTTTGAATATGTCAATGCAGGAGGGATGAGAGACAATTTGAAAATCGAAATCAATTATATGCTGCGCTGCCATGTGTTTCCTGTTACCCGCAGAGTCGTCAGCCTGCCTTGGAATGAGAAGAAAATCACCGTGTTAAGCGTTGATCCGATGGAGATTTTTTCTGCAAAGACTGTCGCACTGGTTAACAGGTCGGCTGCCCGAGATCTGTACGATATGTTTAATCTGCAAAAGCACGGACTGTTTGACAAACTGCAGGAGACTGATTTCAAAAAGTGCATCATGTTTTATTTTGCGATAGCATCCGAGAGTGTTCCGGAACATTTTGATTTCAGCAGGATTGGGAATATATCAGCTCAGAAAGTAAAAACGGATTTGACTCCTGTTCTGCGGAGAACCGAGCACTTTGATTTCCTGACGGCAAAGACAAAAGCGGAGGAATACCTGAGAAGGGTCCTTCTACCGGAGGATAATCTTTCATTTTGGTCGGCGTTTGCAAAAGGGGATTATAAGCCGGAACTTCTGTTTGACGATTCCGAGATCCTGTCAAAGATAGCGGAACATCCGATGGCACGGTGGAAATGCAGCAGGAAAACGATTGAATAAACCAAATACCGGCCCAACCAAATACTGCATGAAATGACTTTGAATCATCTTCCCGGTTCGAGGCATTTTTTTGCAGGGGTTAAAATCCCGGCTTTATCTTTGGCTGCAAGCTTCCAGGACATTCGTTCTGATAAAATCCATCCTTGTCAGATACCAAGACAGCCATAGGATGAATTATCGAGGAGGTTCTGAGGTTGCTTGTCCAATTAAGCACCGGTGAAAAGTATCCCAAAATGCCTGCTGGCCGTGCCGCCGGTAATCTTTCAAATTCGCCGCCATGTTGCCCGCGGCGAAACATTCCCGGGCTCCTTCTCCCTGAAGTTTCCCGTCCGCCCCGGTTATCTCCCGGGATTCCGCCCCGGCTTTCATCGCCTCTCCGCGCATGACTCTTAAAATGTTCCTGCATGCCTTAAATGCTGCGAGTCAGATGTTATCCTGTGATAACGATATTGTTTTTATTAGTTCGTGTTACGTAATTAAATCTCATGGCATCCTTTCCATAACAAGTGCGTGGTGCTGCTTAAGTTTTCTGAGATGTTATCATCTGTTAATATTCCCTGTACAAAACTGTTGTTCTCTGAAAATTGCTGTGTTATCATTCGCTAACAAATTTTCGGGGTGCCGGTCTCAGTCAATATGGAGTTTTCGGTGATCCTCTGACCAGATACCGTACGGAGAGCTTTCAGGTGTGGGATTTCATCAGGAGACAGGCTGACATTCGCAGTATTTTTCTTTCCCAAGTTAAGGTGCTGAGCATGATCCCCGGCCGCATTCGCTGCTTTTCTCCGCTGCTCCGCGGCAGTCCGGACAACGTCGCGGCTCTGGAAAGCTGTCTCCGGGGTTTTCCGGAGATTCGGGAGTTTTCGGTAAATCCCCGTCTGGGCTCCATGCTTCTGATCTACGATCCGGAGGAGCTCCGGAAGAACGTGTTTTTAAGAGAACTGGAAAGCGAGCTTCATCGCAAGTACATAAGGGACGCAAAATGAATTTTACCTTGGTCAGTCTGGGGCTCGCTCTCGCAAAGCCGCTTATTTCTTTTCTGGCGGAACGGCGCCGTCAGGGCGCTGACAATTCCCCTCTGTTTACGCTGGTTCATGCCATCAGGGGGCGGCGGCGCTACCGCTCCGGGCTCCTCAGAGATCCCGCCTTTGCGGAAAGCTTCCGGACGAAGCTTCTGGGGATAGCGGGGATCAAGACCGTAACCGTAAACCCGGTTACGGGATCCGCGCTTCTGGAGTACACCCATGAGGAAAGTGTTATTGAGGCATTTTTTCAGGAAATGAACATGATTTCCGCTGCTGCCGGGGAGGAGAGCTTTTTTGCAAAGGCCGCTCAGGCCTTCAGCGGAGAACCGGGAAACAGAAGCAGCGGAAACGGGCGGGGCCGGGAGGTTTCCTGCTCCGGTTCCGGAGCTTCCCGGGGCGGGTATCCGGCAGAAGGAGACACGGGGATCCGGGAGATCTTTTTCCAGAGCCTGGCCGGGATCAGCCGCGGCATCTCCTCCCGTACCGGAGGCTCATTGGATCTCAACTCCCTTCTGGGGCTTCTCCTTGCGGGCCGGGGCCTCTACAAGATCGTGAAGCACGGACAGCTCCCCTCGGGACCGCAGCTTTTGTGGTGGGGCTATAACCTTTTTAAATCAAGAGGCCGCTATGTCAGAGCTGTATCATGAAACCATAGCTCTCCCGCTTCTCCCGGGAGCCCGGGAACTGGCTCTTCTGGAGGCGCGGCTGAGAAAGCTCCCGGGGGTGGTGTCAGCCTGCATCCGGGATAACGGGAGTCTGAGTCTTTATTTCAGAGACCGCCGGGTTCTGGCCGGAGTCGGCAGGATCCTCGGGGGCTTAAGGACAGCCTTGCCGGCAAAGACCTCCCGAAACAATGCCGTCCCTGTCCAGCAAAGCGCTGCCGCCCCGAATCCCGAGGAGGAGGCCCGGGCCTGCCGCTTTAATGCCATCGTTTCTCTGGGCGGCTTTGCGGCGCTGGCTCTTATGAAGCGGTTTTTCCCGGGTTTCTTCCTGAATCTTTCCATATTCAGAAGCGCCTTTGTGCTTTACATCGCCCGGGGGATCTTCAAAAACGGCGTCCTGGGGCTCCTCCGGGAACGCTCCCTCAATGCCGACACCCTGACTGCCACGGCGGTTACGGCCTCCCTTCTGGCGGGAAAGCCGGAGTCCAGTCTTTCTCTTCTGGTGCTCTCTAATTTTGCGGAAATGCTCTCTCTCTCGGCAGCGGAGAAGGCCCGCCGGCATATTTCCCATCTTCTGAGCATGAAGGAAAAGTATGTCTGGAAGAAGATAAACGGATCGGTTTCCAAGGTACGCATCGAGGATGTCCGGGTGGATGATCTCGTGGTGGTTTATCTCGGAGAAAAGATCAGCGTGGACGGCGTGGTGGTGTCCGGCATGGCCGCCGTGGATCAGTCCTCTCTCACCGGCGAATACGTGCCGTCCTTCAAGGAGGCCGGAGAGCCGGTTTATGCCGGCACCGTGGTGCAGAGCGGCCAGCTGGTGATCAAGGCTGCCAAAGTGGGAGACGATACCAATCTGGCCCGCATTATCAGCATGGTGGAATGCGCCCAGAACCGCCGGGCTCCGGTGCAGAACTTCGCAGACCGCATGGCCAATATGCTGGTGCCCATTTCCTTTATCGCCGCCGCTCTGGTTTATGCGGTAACCCGGGATGCCCAGAGAGTGCTTAACATGTTCTTCATTGACTACTCCTGCGGCCTCAGGCTGTCCACCGCCACGGCCATATCCGCCGCCATCAGCCGGGCGGCCCAGATGGGCGTTCTGGTGAAGGGCGGCAATTACATTGAGAATCTTTCGGATGTGGACACCGTGGTCTTTGACAAGACCGGCACCATCACCGACGGTCATCCCGAGGTCACCGGCATTGTTACCGCACCGGGAGCCGCCCCGGACGAGCTCGCCAGTCTGGCCGCCGCCGCGGAAAGAAACTCCTCCCATCCCCTGGCGGAATCCGTGCTCAATTATGCGGAAAAGCAGGGCATCAGGGTTCCCGAACCGTCTGCCGCCGAGGTGGTGGTGGGCCGGGGCATCCGGGCGGATATTCCGGATGAAGCCGCCGGAAGGGAGCGCCGGGTGCTGGTGGGCAGCATGGTGTTCATGGAGGAAAGCGGCGTTACGGGGTTTGATCTCATTAAGGTGCCGGAAGGAGCCTGGAACGTGTTCTATGTGTCCCGGGACGGCCAGGCTCTCGGCGCCGTGATCATTTCCGACCCCATTCGCAAGGATCTCAAGAGATCCATCAACCGGCTCAGAAGAGACGGCATCGATGAAATTCTCATGCTTACCGGAGATTCCCGGCAGAATGCCGAGGCGGTAACCCGGGAGCTGGATCTGGACGGCTGCGAGTCAAATATGCTCCCGCAGGACAAGGCGGATTTCATTGCCCGGAAGCAGATCGGATCCCGGGTGCTGATGGTGGGGGACGGCATCAATGACGCTCCGGCCCTGGCCTATGCCGATATCGGCGTGGCCATGGGGGGCAAGTCCGCGGACATCGCTCTGGAATCGGCGGATATCACTATTACCTCGGATGATCCTCTGAAGCTCCCCGAGGTGCTGAATCTGAGCCGCTCCGCCATGGATCTTATCAGACAGAACTTTGCGGTTACCATTGCCGTGAATTCCGCCGCGCTGCTTCTGGGCGCCCTGGGCAAAATCAATCCCCTCCTTGCGGCGACGATACACAACGCCGCCACCATCGGAGTGGTCCTTAACAGCTCCCGGCTGCTTTTTTGGAACAAAAGGCATCTTCAGGAGCCCGCGAAATCCGGTTCAGACCCTGCCGGATCAGCAATAACATCAGCTTCAACATCAGAAATAGGAGACAATTCTCATGTTCAGTAAGGACTTTTTTATCGGCCTCGCTGCCGGAGCCGTGGCCGGGGTGTTCGGGCACCGGCTTTATCAGGCCAACCGGCAGGCGATTCTGGATTCCTTTGATTCTCTGGCCAGGAAGTGCAATTTTGATCAGGGCGGGCAGGGCGCTTCCCCTCAGGCGGCTCTCAATCTCGAGGAGCTGGAGAAGCAGAAGGAGCATCTTGAGGATCTGATTGCCGAGGAGAAGGCCCGGGCCGCTGCCAGCGAAACCGCGGCCGCCCCGGAGACTCCGGCGGCCAATCCTGCCTGAATCCGCATATCTCGCTTTCGCAAAGCCGTTTCTGTTTGCAGGACGGCTTTTTTTGTTTAAAATCCCTGAAAAGCGCCATCTCTGACATTGATAATCTCCCCTGAAAACATCACCGCCGGGAGCGCCGGCATTTCCTGCATTTATCAGGGGAAAGATGCCATGCTTTTTCAGGAACATCAGGAACAAAAGAGGCTGGGTCATGACCGATAACAGCAATCACGCAAAGTCTGCCGGGACAGACGGCAGCCCGGCCGCCGCCGGCGACCGGAAATTCGACCGCTCCTTCCGGAAGTCCTACCTCCATCCCCGGTATCTTCCGGTGTGGATCCTTCTGGGACTTCTGGGCATTCTGGCCTTCATTCCCCCGGTAATCCGGGATTTTGCGGCCAATATCCTGTACCGCCCTCTGATGTGGCTGCCCTTTAAGCAGAAAAAGATCGTTCATACCAATCTTAAGCTGTGTTTTCCGGAAAAGTCCGCGGAGGAGATTGCGGCAATTACCCGGGATTTCTTCAGAGTGGGGCTTAAGGTCACCCTGGGGTACGGGGAATCGTTTTTCAGATCCCGGAGCTATCTCCGGAAGACCTACATGGTAACCGGCGAGGAATACCTCAAGGAGGCTCTGGCCCTGGGAAAGCCCGTTATCTTCATGGCTCCCCATGCCTGGGCCATTGACCATGCCGGACTTTATCTCTCGGCTTCGGGACTTACCATGTGCACCATGATGCACACCTCCAAGAATCCCGTTTATGACTGGTTTATGAACTCCATGCGCCTTAAGTTCGACGGCAAGGTCTATGAGAGAGGCGCCGGCATCAAATCCATTGTCCGGGCTCTCCGGGACGGCTATCACTCGTTTTTTCTGCCGGATCAGGATCTCGGGGAGGCCAATTCCGTGTTTGTGAAATTCTTCGCCCAGGACAAGTGCACCCTCATGGTGCTCCCCAGACTCGCCAAAATGGCCGATGCCCTGGTGGTGCCCATGTTTTCCTGCTACAACGAGGAGCATCATCGCTACGAGGTGGTGTTTGACCGCTATTTTGAGGGGTATCCCACCGGGGATATCATGGCGGATGTCAGAAGAATGAACGCCGTCATTGAAAAGCTGATTCAGGGCCGGGAAAAGCAGTACATGTGGTTCCTGCGCTACTTTAAAACCCGGAAGGACGGCATCGGCGTCTACTGAGAAACGCGGGAGAGCTCAGTTTTTTCATGCCCGAGACCTTTATCAGAAATGTCCGGGCCCTCATAGCTGAGAGCGGCGTTCCGGAAGGCGGCTCCGTCGCGGATTTCTGACAGTCGGAGCTCCGGAGGGAGTTTTTCCTTCTCTGATCCCTCCTTCCCTGATCCTTTCTTCCCTGATCCTTTCTGCTTTTTCTTATATTTTGTCCTTCTTATCTTGCCGTTCCGGCCGGGCGCGGGGATCTCCTGCCGGGAAATGCGGTTTTCGGTTGTGCAAATGTGATCAGGGTTTTATAATTCCCCCTTGGAAATCGAAAACTCGGAGACCCGGCCGGGCGTAACAAGGCCGCTCCGCTGCTTATCAGATCTTTCTTCCTGAACAATATGGGTACAAACATGTTTTTTGAAAAAATTGCAGCCGCTCCGGCAGATCCTATTTTAGGTCTTACTGAAGAATTCAAGAATGATCCCCGCGCTGATAAAATTAATCTTGGCGTTGGCATCTTCAAAAACAACCAGGGCCAGACTCCGATTCTCAAGTGCGTTAAGAAGGCAGAGGAAATTATTCTGGCCTCCGAGAAGACCAAGAGCTATCTGCCCATCGTCGGCGCTCCGGAATACGGCAAACTGGTTCGCGAGCTGGTTCTGGGCCGGGACAGCGAGATTATCAAAGACGATCGCGCCCGTACTGCTCAGGCTCCCGGCGGCACCGGAGCTCTCCGTGTGGGCGCTGACTTCCTGAAGCAGCAGAATGTTACCGCGAAGATCTGGATCTCCGATCCCACATGGGCCAACCACATGCAGGTATTCGGGAAGGCCGGTCTCGAAATCGGTCGCTATGCCTACTATGACAAGGCCAGCCAGGGACTGGATTTCGAGGGCATGAAGAACGACCTCAGAACCAAGGCCAAGGCCGGCGATGCCGTGCTGCTCCATGCCTGCTGCCACAATCCCACCGGCATTGATCCTACTCCGGCCCAGTGGGAAGAGCTGGCTCAGCTTACCGCCGAGCTCGGGCTCCTGCCGTTCTTTGACTTTGCCTATCAGGGCTTCGGCAACGGCATCGAAGAGGATGCTCTCGGCATCAGAACCTTCCTGAAGCATCATAAGGAAATTCTGGTAGCCAGCTCCTTCTCCAAGAATTTCGGTCTTTACAACGAGCGTATCGGCGCCATCACCATTGTTTCCGCTAACAAGGATGACGCTGACCGGGTATTCTCCCAGCTTAAGATCGCCGTTCGCGCCAACTTCTCCAATCCTCCGGTGCACGGCGCCAGCATTGTTACCGCCGTGCTTTCCGATCCCGAGCTCCGCGCCATGTGGGAGAACGAGGTTAAGGAAATGCGGGATCGCATCAAGGAAATGCGTTCTCTCCTGGTGGAGAAGCTTAAGGAACGCAATGCCAAGGTTGATTTCTCTTTCATTAACAACCAGTACGGCATGTTCTCCTTCTCCGGTCTCAGCAAGGAGCAGGTAGCCCGTCTCAAGACTGAATTCGGCATCTACATTGTAGGCAGCGGCCGCATCAGCGTGGCCGGCATCACCACCGCCAACATCGATCCGCTGTGCGATGCCATTGTGAAGGTACTGTAAATCAGGCATCGGGCTTTCCGGTTTCCCGGAATCCCCGGAGGTTCGGTATTGCATATAAGGCCGTGTCCCTGAAGATGCGGCCTTTTTTGCTGCTGTCATTTTTTCCGAATCGTTTGCCATTTGCATGGATGACGCTGTAACTTTTGATCCGGTGATACGTTGTCTTCGTGATGATGACAGTGATGATGATTCCGTAATATCCAAAACGGTAAACTTTCATTCCGGCTTACCAATGAACGAGGTGTTTTATGTCAGTTTTTAACATGGCTGCTTTAGATTCCTTTAACAAGGCTATCTGCGACAATGAAAATGCAATTGTGAACGTTGATCGGAACAATAACGATCGTATCAGGCAGAACGGAACCTTCAAGTCTGGCAATATTTTTCGGTGGATGCGCAGTCCGGCCACCAAGGCCGCTAACAACGAAGTCCGGACTCAGCTTTTAAAATCTCTGGGGGAGGCCTTCGGACTTAATGGCATGACCACCAGATCCGACGGCAAGGTGAGATTTTCTCAGGAATTCATAACCGATCTTAGGAATCGTCTGGGAGCAGATCTGAAGATCGAGGATTTCGGCATCAGCAGGGACGGCCTGGTTACCTCAGGAAAGCCCCTTACAGTCAGGCGCATAAGAGATATTATTGACAATGCCGCTGCTTCTCAGAAGGTCTTTGACGTTAATGTCTACAAGCGCAAGCTGGATAAAGTTATGAGCGAGATGAAAAGCTTTGACAGCACCTCTTCCCTGGGCGGGCTCAAGGACGCGGGGCAATGTCTCTCCTTTTTGGAAAAGCTCGGTTCAAACTCTCTGGTGCGAGAGGATCCGAACTATGAGTATTTATATGAGGCGAGCAACGATGATGAAGAGCGTGAAAAGCTGGTACGATTCCAGTATTACGATGTGGACAAGCAAGAATACGTTCCTATGAAGACGATCGAAGATCTGGCATATCATCTGAATCACAAGGACAGGCTGGGCATGCCTGTTCATCTGGAAAACCAGCCTTTCCGCCCTAATAAATATACTGATGATTCCAAGTTTGATGAGAATGCCCTGAATAAATATATCATGAACTGTGTCACCAACTATATTCAGTTCATGGTAGATCTTCATGACGATTGCAAGAAGGCCGGCAAGCTTCATGAATACACGGTTAAAATGAATCACCCCGGCGGCTGCATGGAACAGCGGATCAAAAACGCCACTGATTTCAAGCAGGAGCTTCATGTGACCGAACTTTCCGATAACGAGGTAGATCAGGTTCGGGAGATGCAGCGCATTGCTGACACCGGCTCTGCCGAGCCGCTCCATAAGTGCATATTTGCGGAGCTTAATGCCATCATCACCGATCCCAATGCCGAGCAGGGCGATGACTGGGCTGCCTATGCCGACAGAATCAAGAAAAATCTCTGCGGCCAGAAGCACCCGATTACCGAGTATTTTGTCAATGATGAAGGCAAGGCTGATTTCCGGCCGGTAATGCAGAACGGTAAGCCCCTGGTGCGGGAAATCACCGCTGAGGATCTCGATATAATCGGCCCTAAGATTTACGAGAGCATTTATGAATAGTGTTCAGCGCCCGAAAGGCCGCTCAGCATAACAGCCGCGCCGGAGCCGAAAACTCCGGCGCTTCTGTTTCCAGGCAAGGGACTGTATTTCTTCTAACTTTTTTTTGGGGGAATGGTCACGTTTTGGTTAAATTTTGTTCATGGCTCTGAAAAATCGGTAAAGATTATTCAGCCGGTGCCGCTCAGAAGCTAAAGGTCTCAGCAAATGAGACATGATTACTATAATAACTCGAACATCTTTGAGAGGAACATAAAATGGCACTGTATGTCAATACCAATGCCTCGTCGCTGAATGCGCAGCGCATGATGGCAAACTCCACCAACGCCCTGGACACCTCCTACAAGCGTCTGGCCTCCGGCCTCAGAATCAACAGCGCCAAGGACGATGCCGCAGGACTCCAGATTTCCGACCGTCTTACCTCCCAGATAAACGGCCTTAATCAGGGCAACCGCAATGCTCAGGACGGCATTTCCATGGCCCAGACCGCTGAAGGCGCCATGGACGAAATGACCAATATGTACCAGCGCATCCGCACCCTGGCTCTCCAGTCCGCCAACGGTACCAACTCCCAGGCAGACCGGGATGCACTCCAGCAGGAGGTAACCCAGCTCTGCTCCGAAATCGACCGCATCACCAAGGATACCACCTTTGCAGGCGAGAAGATTCTTACCGGAGCCAAGTCAACGGACAAGGAACTGGGAAATGCCGCAGCTAAAACCGGCTACAGCAGAGCCTCGGCCACGGTGGATTTTCAGGTAGGCGCGGACACCAACCAGAAGATTTCCGTAAGCCTGGGTCTCGGCACAGACGGTCTCGGCTTCAGCGTCAAGGATGTGGCCAAGGCAGTAGGAGCCACCAAGGCTGCCGCCATTGATACCGCGGCCACCAAGTATCTTAAGGCCAACGGCGATGAGCTCACCTTCGACATCAGTTCTGCGGAAACCGCTCAGAACACTCTGGCCAACATTGATTCCTTCATTGCCAAGGTTGACAGCAAGAGAGCAGAGCTCGGCGCCACCCAGAACCGTCTGGAATCCACCAT
>DFFT01000031.1:18707-21923 GCA_002372325.1 Succinivibrionaceae bacterium UBA3769
GTCCATTCTGAGCCAGGCCAACCAGAGGCCGCAGGTAGCTCTGAGCCTTCTGGGATAATAGCTGAGCGCTGATTTCAGGAACAGGAAAGCCGGATTATAAAGTCCGGCTTTTTCGTCTCTCCGGGGCTTTGCGGAGTATTTGTGGCAGAGATCCTTCGAAAGGCGTTTCCGAAAAGACCATCGCCGGGGATTTTTGCTCCCGGAAACCTGAGATGGCGTTAAGTTTTCATAAAGTTTGAACCTGATCAAAAATCACGTTAATTCCGTCATATGAACACCCCTCTTTGCTAAAGATTTGACAGATTTAACCGATAAGTGTGCGTCAGCGTGATAAATTGCACATTACAGAATCGCACGCCCGGACTTGCGTCTGCAAAACAGCCAGATAATAAGAATTGAGAGGTCGAGAGATATGGCACTTTTTGTAAACACCAACACATCATCCCTTAATGCCCAGCGCATGATGTCCAATTCCACCAATGCTCTGGATACTTCCTACAAGCGTCTGGCATCAGGACTCAGAATCAACAGCGCCAAGGACGATGCCGCCGGCCTCCAGATTTCCGACCGTCTTACCTCCCAGATAAACGGGCTTGATCAGGGCAACCGCAACGCGCAGGACGGCATTTCCATGGCGCAGACCGCGGAAGGAGCCATGGATGAAATGGTCACCATGTACCAGAGAATCCGCACCCTGGCTCTCCAGTCCGCCAACGGCACCAATTCCGCCGCTGACCGCAAGGCCATTCAGCAGGAGGTGTCCTCCCTCTGCGCGGAAATCGACCGCATCAGCAATGACACCACCTGGGGCGGTCAAAAACTTCTGGACGGTTCCATGGGCGATGCTGCCAACGGCAAGGTGGATTTTCAGGTAGGAGCGGATCATGATCAGGTGATCTCCGTTAATCTTGAGGCAACCGTAAAGAATAAGTCCAATGCAGATACCAAAGCTGACAGCTGGTCTGTAAAGGATCTGGCCACAGCCTTTGGTTATTTTGCCGCAGCTGCAAGTGAAGGTGATGATGACACTGTTGATGGTGGTTTTGCGGCCATTACTGCAGCAAATTTTTCTGGAAGCGAAGGTTTGGCATTTGATGTGGAGAACAATCCTCAAGCGGTTTTAGGCTGCATTGACAAATTCATTGCCGCCGTGGATGCCAAGAGAGCTGAGTTCGGCGCCGTGCAGAACCGGCTGGAATCCACCATCAGAAACCAGAGCAACGTATCTGAGAACGTAGCTGCTGCCAGAAGCCGCATCCGCGATACCGACTTCGCCACCGAGTCTGCCAACATGACCCAGCAGAACATTATCCAGCAGGCTTCTCAGAGCATTCTCACTCAGGCCAACCAGAGACCGCAGGCTGCTCTCAGCCTTCTGGGCGGTTAATCTCAGGGGATTGTCTTCTTTTCAGGAAAACCGGGCAGATGCCCGGTTTTCACGTTTCGGACAAGGAACTGATTAACAGCGGTTCATTACCAAGCTTCTTGCTGCCATTCTTTTTCTGCTTCTTTTTTCTGTTTCCCGGTTTCTTTCCATTTTCCAATTTCTTTCCTGTCTCCTGTTGCATTTTCAGGACAACAGGCCCTCCGGGACAAGGGGCGGTTCGCAGCAGGGAATTTCCGGTTCAGGGCGAGCGGCATCAGCAAACACGCCGTGCCAATAAGGATTTTTTGTGACAGCGGGCAGATCCTGTTTCCGTGAGACTAAAGACTCAGGGAATGCTGCCGCTCAAAGATCAGGGATAGAGTAAAAAATGAGCCGGGCCTTAAGCGGAAGCTTTAAAGAGCCCGGACAACACAAATGAGCAAGCAATCAGGTTATCAGCCATGGCTATTTATATTACTACAAATACGGCCTCGCTGTTTGCCCAGCGTATGCTGAGCAATTATCAGAAGGAGCTGGACACCTCCATGAGGCGTCTGGCTTCCGGTCTTCGCATTAATAGCGCCAGGGATGATCCTGCCGGGCTTCAGATCTCCAATCGTCTTACCTCTGAAATTGAGGGCCTCACCCAGGGTAACCGCAATGCCATGGACGGCATGTCCTTTGCCGCCGTGGCCGAAGGAGCCATGGACGAAATGACCAATATGTACCAGCGGATTCGCACGCTGGCTCTGGAGGCCGCCACCGGCACCGTATCCGCCCGGGATCGGCAGGCTCTTCAGGAGGAGGTGTCCTCCCTCTGCGCGGAAATTGACCGTATTTCCAAGGATACCACCTTCGGCGGCGAAAGCATTTTTGAGAGAGGAGAGGGGGAGAGGAGCATTTCCTTTCAGGTGGGAGCCTATGCGGGACAGAACATTTCCATGACGCTGGATCCCGTGGTCACCAGAAAAAATGACGCGGGTGAAAACGAGGAGGTGCGCGGCGATAAGTGGTCGGTGAAATCTCTGGCCGAGGCCTTGGGAGTGACCGACGGACTTTCTTCCTGCGATCCTGACAAGTATTCCGGTTCCGACGGCATGGCCTTTGATATCTCCACTCCGGAAGGAGCTCAGAAGGTGCTGGAGCACATTGACAGCTTTATCGGAGCCGTGGACAGCAAGAGGGCCTATTTCGGAGCCATTCAGAACCGGCTGGAATCCACCGTCAGATATCAGAGCAATACTATTGAGAATCTTTCCGCCGCCCGAAGCAGAATCCGCGATACGGACTATGCCGCCGAGGTCGCCGAGATGATGCAGAAGAGCATTATGATGCAGGTGGCCCAGGCCATTCTGAGTCAGGCCAATCAGCGGCCGAATATCGCCCTGAAGCTTCTGGGGCTCTGATTCCCGGGATATTTAACACCGGCAGCAAGCAGCATCACGTCAAAACAGCATTCCTGTTATTCTCCCAAAAAAGCAGCTCGGATCACAAATATTCCGGATGAGCGGTCAAGAATTCCCTGAGGCGGACGCTAAGTGATAAGAGGGGCTGTCTTTTGTACCGTCCTGCAATCACCATAATAAATACAGCTTTCCATGAGGAAGCTGAGAATAATAACTTTAAAGTATGTTTTGAGAGGAAAATACCATGGCACTCTATGTCAATACCAATGCCTCGTCACTGAATGCTCAGCGGATGATGGCAAATTCCACCAATGCTCTCGATACCTCCTACAAGCGTCTGGCCTCCGGTCTCCGCATTAACAGCGCCAAGGACGATGCCGCCGGTCTCCAGATTTCCGACCGTCTTACCTCCCAGATAAACGGTCTTAATCAGGGTAACCGCAA
>DFFT01000070.1 GCA_002372325.1 Succinivibrionaceae bacterium UBA3769
GGGAACTCCTTGATCTTCTGGACATAAAAAAAGATGATGCGCTTAGGCCATTTGTGAACAATTACAAGCTTCACATCATCTCCCCGGACATGATGGATGACAAAGAGTTTTTGAAATTCAGCACCCTGTGCGGGTTTGCCCTGAATGTCCTCAAGTACAAATATGATGGAAAGGGCCTTGCCGCCTCAATTAGAGAGACTTTTGGCGGTATAACTGCTGACACAAAAACAAAGCGGTTTCTCAAAACTGTAATGAAATCTAAAATATTGGATGAACTGACCAAGGAGGCTAATATGGTGATGAATGCTTTTGATCAAATAGGGCTGGAAATGATGGTTGTGGGAACGATTAATTCCCTGAAAAAACTGGGAAAATCTGATGAAGACATCGTGGATTTTATTGCTGAAAATTATCACGTAACACCGGATTATGTGTGGGATCTTATTAAGGTATGGCCAAAGCCTTTTTTGGATTTCAATATCAATAAGGCGCATGATAATGATCCCTCTACATCTGTTCCGGCAGGGTCTTGAATGCTGAAGAGTTTCCGCGGTTAAATGGAATTCTGTTGCCTTATGGCATCGCGGCATCGATGCTGTAACATACGATAAAATCAGTCGTCAAAACGGTGAGAACTGGCTTCAGGAAAGGTATCGCCGTTTTTTTGACGTTTAACTGCGGAAATTCTTATAAGCCAAGATCCCCCCAGAGAACTCTGTGATCTTCTGAACCTAAAAGATGATACGCTTAGGCCATTTCTGAACAATTACAAGCTTTACATCATCTCCCCGGACATGATGGATGACAAAGAGTTTTTGAAATTCAGCACCCTGTGCGGGTTTGCCCTGAATGTCCTCAAGTACAAATATGATGGAAAGGGCCTTGCCGCCTCAATTAGAGAGACTTTTGGCGGTATAACTGCTGACACAAAAACAAAGCGGTTTCTCAAAACTGTAATGAAATCTAAAATATTGGAAGAACTGACCAAGGAGGCTAATATGGTGATGGATGCTTTTGATCAAATAGGGCTGGAAATGATGGTTGTGGGAATGATTAAGGTTCTGAAAGACAAGGGAGATTCTGATGAAGACATCGTGGATTTTATTGCTGAAAATTATCAGGTAACCCCGGATTATGTGCGGGATCTTATTAAGGTATGGCCAAAGCCTCTTTTGGATTTCAATATCAATATCAATAAGGCGCATGATAATGATCCCTCTACATCTGTTCCGGCAGAGTCTTAAATGCTGAAGTGTTCCCGCGGTTAAAGGTAATTCTGTTGCCTTATGGCGTCGCAACACCGACACCGCAGTTGTAACATACGATAAAATCAGTCGTCAAAACGGTGAGAACTGGCTTCAGGCAAGGTATCGCCGTTTTTTGACGTTTAACTGCGGAACTTCTGCTGAGCCCGGAGACGGCCCCAAAGAACTCTGTGATCTTCTGAACCTAAAAGATGATACGCTTAGGCCATTTCTGAACAATTACAAGCTTCACATCATCTCTCCGGACATGATGGATGACAAAGAGTTTTTGAAATTCAGCACCCTGTGCGGGTTTGCCCTGAATGTCCTCAAGTACAGATATGATGGAAAGGGCCTCGCCGCCTCAATTAGAAAGAGGTTTCGCAATGTAACTGCTGACACAAAAACAAAGCGGTTTCTCAAAACCGTGACAAAATCTAAAATATTGGAAGAACTGACCAAGGAGGCTAATATGGTGATGGATGCTTTTGATCAAATAGGGCTGGAAATGATGGTTGTGGGAACGATTAATTCCCTGAAAAAACTGGGAAAATCTGATGAAGACATCGTGGATTTTATTGCTGAAAATTATCACGTAACACCGGATTATGTGCTGGATCTTATTAAGGTATGGCCAAAGCCTCTTTTGGATTTCAATATCAATAAGGCGCATGATAATGATCCGGCTCCCTCCGTTCCTGCTGAGCCTTAAATGCGGAAGAGTTCCTGCGGTTATAGGGACTCATGGCCATAATTACATCCCTGACGCAAGGGGGCGCAGCTGTAATACGTAAAATCAGTCGTCAAAACGGTGCGAACCGGCTTCAGGCAGGGGCTCGCCGTTTATTTTTTTTTTGGATCTCGAGGATCTTGGCTGCGGAAAGACAAAGGGCTTGTTTTGGATTTTTCTCTACAGCAAAACCGCTGAAAAGTCCAAAAGTTTGAACTAGATCTAAAAACTCGCACTATTTCTGTGCATTTTTTTGGGGAATATGTTCTAATTAACTTGCCTTTTGATTGCCCTGCGTAAAAGCGGGGTTTTTTTTTGGTCATCTGCGCAAGTGTCGTCAGCCGGCCCGATTCGTCCCCGGTTGTCAGGCCTCCGGCAGGGTGAAGGAAGCTTTTTCCAGATCTGCGATAATGGAAAGATCCGCCGGCAGCCAGTTTACGGACATCAGCTCCTCCCGGGCCAGCCATTTGGCGGCTTCATGCTCCAGCAGGGTGACAGTGCCGCTGTTAAGCCGCGTGAGATAGCACTCCATGCTGAGATGAAACTCCGGATAGTCGTATTCCACAGTGGTGAAATGCTTAAGCGGGGTAACGTCCGCAGCCAGCTCCTCCCTTATTTCTCTTTTGATGGTGTCCCGGGGATCCTCTCCTGCTTCGATTTTGCCGCCGGGAAATTCCCAGAAGTCCCGGAATTCTCCGTAGCCTCGCTGGGTGGCGAATATTCTGTTGTTCCTGACAATGATGGCGGCGGCGACTCTTATGGTTTTCATAAGCGGGATTCCTTTTTGCTTGCTGTCTCGGGTTTCCTTCCGGGGAAGGGCATAAGGGGCTTTTTCCCGAGGAACCTGTTATTCCGGGAGAGATTGTAGCGATTTTCCGGAGGCGCGCAACCCCCGGGATCTTCCGGAATGGCGTTCCTTCCGGCAAATTTGCCGGAAAAACCTTGAGTCCCGGGCGGGATAGCGGTAAAAGAACAGATGACGGCAAAAGTAATTAAACAGCAGAGTTCCGGACATGTCAGGATACCCGCAGGTAATTCCGGAGATGTCTTCGGGACGAGGAGGGAAAAATTATGAAGCAGTTCCGGGATCCCAGGCTTAACCGCATGGCCGGTTATGCGATTATGTTCAGCGGTTTTGGCGTACTGGCTTTCGCTTCCGCGCATCCCGGGGAGAACGGCGCTGTGACCTTGTTTCACATTTTCCTGTTTATTATTTCCGGAGCCCTGTTAGTATTTTCGGGAATCTGGATGTTTAAGACGGTGCGCTGTCCGCACTGCAAGCGTCTTTTGCATCTCAAGCTCTATAACATCGATGTCTGCCCCTGGTGCCATTATCCCACGGATCCCGATAATCCCGTTTATGACCAGGATCAGCGCGGCAGGAATCGCTGAGACTATGATAATCGCAGGGATTAGCAGGGTTTAGATGCTTAAGCTTCCGTCATCTTTTCAGAAAATCATTTTTTACGAATCATTTTTTCGAGTTATTGGCAAGGGCAGCTCCATATGAAGCAATTCAGAGATCCCCGGCATAATCGCATCGCCGGCTACATCATGACCGCCGGCGGTCTTCTCCTGATGATGTGGGGCACCCACTATCCCACGGCCGAGGATCCCTATAACGGCAAGAACTGGTTTTTGATAGTTCTTTCGGCGGCGGTGCTTATCTGGTCGGTGATCTGGATGGTAAAGACCGTGCGCTGCCCCCATTGCCATCAGATTCTGAACCTGAAGATTTCCAATATCGATATCTGTCCCGGCTGCGGGAATCCGGTGGATCCGGACTTTCCTGCAGATAATGTTAAAAAGCCCGGCGGAGACGGCTTCTGGCAGTCATCCTGACCTGGATCTCCCGTTTCAGAATAAGGCGCGGTTTTTTTCGGATGCGCGGGGTACAATAGCCGGAAGACGGAAAGCGGGAGATCTTATGGGGTTTTGGAGTTTTTGGAGCAGGATTTTCGGGAGCGGGGCGGCCCCGGCTCCGGAAGAGCGCCATCCCGGAGTCTCCGAGCTCAATCAGGCGATTTCGGATGCCTTGGAACAAAGTCTCGGGGAGCAGACCGTCACCGGTGAAATCACCAGCCTTAAAAAGAAGCCCGGCATCTGGTATCTCACTCTTTCCGATGACGGCGGCATGATTTCCTGCGTGGTGCCCCGGCGGGTGTTCGCCGCTCTGGAGCCGCCCCGGAAATCCCGCTTTCCGGACTCCGGGCTTCCCGGAGCCGACGAATCCGGGAGCGGGGACGAGGACGGCGAGGCAGCCGGGGCGGATAATGCGGCGGCGGAGACCCCGCCGGAGATCGCCGTGGGCTCTCAGGTTCTGGTTACCGGCCGGGTGCGCTATTACGGCCCCGGGGGATCTTTGCAGCTGGAGCTCTCGGAGATCAGGGCCGAGGGCCCGGGGGAACGTCATCTCCGCTTTCTGGAGCTTAAGGAACGGCTCCGGGAGCAGGGGTACTTTGACGAGACTGCCAAAAGACCGCTTCCGGAGCATCTTGAAACCGTGGGCATTGCCACTGCCGCGGACGGAGCCGTTATTCATGACATTGAGGCTGCGGTAAAAAACAGCGGCATCCCCTTTGCTCTGAGGCTTTACCCCACCCAGGTGCAGGGCCGGGGCGCCAGAGACGCCATTGTCAGAAGTCTGGAGTACATAAACCGCGAGGGCATTTGCGACGTTATTATCCTGGCCCGGGGCGGCGGCAGTCTGGAATCTCTGGCGGTGTTCAGCAGCGAAGAGGTGGTGAAGGCGGTGTTTGCCTCGGGAATCCCGGTGATTGCCGCCATCGGGCATGAGATTAACAGTTCTCTGGCCGACGAGGCGGCGGACTATTCCGTGGCCACGCCTACCGCCGCCGCCGAGCTTCTGATTCGCGAGGTTCGGGAAAGAGAGGCCAGAGAAGAGAGAAAGGCCCGGAGATGGCTGTACGCAAGGATTATTCTCGCCGCCGCCGGCATTATTGCGGTACTGGCTCTGTTTTGGTTTTTAAGATCCCGGTAACATTTTTGCCGGATGCCCTGTAACCCCTTGTGTTTTGCAGCGTTTTCTGAACAGCTAACACCACAGAAGAAGGAATAACATCATGACTGCTAACATCAACCAGCTTAACCATAACAACATCATTCAGGAACCTGAAGTTCATGATGTCAATCAGGAAATCAGACCGGAAGCCGGCAATAAGCCGTCCCCGGAAGTCCTCAAGGCCAATGAAGAAACCAGAGAGCTTCTCAGAGACATTTTGGCCGGCTACAGCCAGATCCCCAACCCTTCCGATGAGGTAGTGGCTGCCAAGACCTCTATTCAGGAACGTCTTGCCGCTATGAATGACGGGGTGGTAACCCTTTCTGATGCAGAGCTTGACGGCCTTTTGAATGTTAAGAGGTACACAAACAAGGACGGTCAGGATCCGCTCCCCGCCGCTCTCGCCCATATCGATGAGTGCCAGGATTATGATTCGGTGAAGGAGCAGGTGAGCAAGGCCCAGGATGATCTGATTAAGGCTTATAATGACAAGACCATTGATGATGCGGAACTGGCCAAGGGGTTCGGCGCCATCAAAGATAAGGGCGATTTTGTTAATGGCCGCATTGAAGAGAACGCCATAAAGCAGGCTATCAGCAAATTTGACATGGAAAAAACTGATGCTCCGGATTTTGTGACCAATCTGGAATCATTGAGAACCCTGATCGCCGATGCCAAATTTATCGATTTTCATACCAAGAGCGATCTCATAGACGGGCTTAATGATGTTCTTAAGGCCTGCGCGAAGGAAGGGCAGCCCAGCGAAAGCACGCGTAAATTCCTGAGAAAGAGGGAGGAGATGCGCGCCGAGCAGCAGAAGCTCATGGACGCTCTGATCAATAAAAAGAATGAAGAGAAACCCGTCAACCAGCATGAGATAAAGGTTAATGAGATCAAGGTCGAGGATGAGATTCAGGATCGTAATGAGATCAAGGTCGGGAACCAGATAAAGAACGACCAGGAGATCAAGGTGGGGAACGAGGTAAAGGACGACCAGAAGAACAATGTTGTGAATGAGGTAAAGAACGGCCAGGAGAACAATGTTGCGAATGAGGCAAAGGACAACAATGAACCGAAGGCCGAGAACAATGGTTAAAACAACCAGGTTCCCGAGCAGCATGAAAAGAAGGACGGCGAGGAGCCTAAGGAAAATCCCATTAAGGAAGGCATGTTCAAGGACGCGGAAATAATCGATAAAAACGAAGGCATGTTCCACATGCCAGTTTA
>DFFT01000087.1 GCA_002372325.1 Succinivibrionaceae bacterium UBA3769
AAGGACGTTCTCACATCGGTTTTTCAGTCCGTGGCTTCAGGCTGATCCTCCAATTCCCCAAAAAAACAAATCCCTGCGGCAATTATTGAAGCACAGGGATTTCTTATCAGCTCCTGATTATCAGCAGCCTGAAGTTTCCAGATAATAAATCGGCGGCTTCTGCACATTGTCAATATATTCCGCAGAGGAATACCTGAAGTAACACTTGTACTCGGGGGAATCAACCGGCTTATTGCCTGACAGCTTCGGATAATGCTGGCCGCGGGGGACAATAAACTGGTTGTCTCTGCCGTTAAATTTCTTGTTACTGCGATCATCAACCCGGCACTGACAGAAATCGTGTCCCTCGCACACACCGCCGCCGCAGGTGTTATTGGCATAACCGACTTTGGTATCGCGTTTCGGCACAATGATGTTCTTTCCGGTTTTCGAATTCTTTACCTGCTTGGTTTCCATGCCGGAAATGTCAGCATCCAGAATAAACGCCACGGAATTACGGTCAATGTAGGCATATTTGAGGTACACCCAGAGATCACCGATCTGGACGCAGTTATCCGTGCGGCAGTCCTCATACCAGGTTCCTCCGGCTTCCCTCTCGGAATAACTGGTATTCGTGCTGTTCATCATGGCCTTGGCAAACACCATAGTATTGGCAGACCTGATACTGCCTTGCATATGTTTGAGAATGGCTATTCTGGCATCGCTCTGCATGGCGGTAAATTTGGGAACTGCGGTAGCGGAAAGAATGCCAAGAATGACGATAACGGCTACGAGCTCCACCAGAGTGAAGCCGTTCCTGCCAAATCCGGGTAATCCGGAAAATCTATGTTGCCTCATTACCCCCTCCTCGCTTTTTCACCAATTCCATCAATCCTGCGGCTGCCAGTTACCCGCTGATCCTGCTTCCTGAGGCCCTTTTCTATTCATCCGGGCATCTGTTTATCCGATCATCTGACTGAAAACAAACAGCTCGGAAAAAACACCTCCCCTGATCGGATTTTATCATACCCTCATTTCTGACAGGGACTCATTTGAAAGCAATCACCTAAACTTTGGGACAGATGCGGCAGCATTTCCGGAAAGAAAGCGCAAATATATGATTTACCGCCCTTCCGAATGACGTAAAGCCGCTTTTTTCACTAAGCGGTATACTTCCGGATACTGCAAAACAGCCCCGGACGATCCGAAACCGTCAGGGGCTCTCAAAGATATCTGGTATCAGACAGCAGTCTTTTACGATAATTGTTCCGGAAAGGATTCCGGGATGGATTCCGGGTCTTGCTCCGCAATACCGGCCGGTTCAGCGAACAAGCGGAATCAGGCTCTCGCTTTCCGGATTCCGGAGACAGCTCTGACAATTCCGGAGAGCAAGATCCCGGGAGGTATTGGCATAGCAGTAAACGCAGCCATGGGGACAGGTATTGTACATGCCGATATCCTTGCTCCGGACGCAGCCGCAGATCTGCCGCTGGCCCCGATCCTTGAACCTCGTGTAATCAAAGCCTCCGGGGGACTGAGCACTGAAGAGATCAATCTCCCCGCCCGCTCTCCGGAATCCTGCAAGATAATCCCGAAGCAGACGATCCTCAGGGAAAGCTCTTTCCATAAGCTCCGGATCGATGCAGCGGTTATGCTCGATACCATAGCTGGAGAGATCTATACTCTCCGCGCAGGTGGCCAGGGCAAAATCCCAGCCCCGCCGGCGCCATTCCTCCCGGAGTTCCTGAAGTCCCCGGGCAATCACATGCTGTTCCGCCGCCCGGATCTCGGCATGATCGAGTTCTTCCTCCGCGAATATATTTTCCCGCACTAGATTACGCTGCACCTTCCGATAGGCATTAACATCCAGAAAGCTGAATACCAGCTTCCGCGTCAGCCCAGCAAGGTTTTCAGAAAGGGAGCGGATCTTACCCAGGAGAATTTCCGGGGTGATGCTCCGGGTGAGAATCAGGGGATCCGCCCGCCAGATAACCCGCTCCGGTCCCAGTCTTTCAGAAAGCATCCTGAAGGTTTCCAGCCGCTTTGCCAGCTTAGGAACATGAGGCTCCAATCCCTCATTCTCATAATCATTGAGGGTGTACTGAAAATAATAGTTGATCCCCAGGCGATCCAGTTCATCAAGATAAGGCAGTATGGGAGCCGGATTCTTTGACCAGAAGACGATCACCCGGGTATTCCGGTAGGAAATATATGAGGGCCTTTGGTTAAAAGGGTTTATCCATATTGAGTATCCGGCCCGGAGCCGGTTCATAAACCATGGGGCAAAAAATGCCGGAATATCGGTGGATCTGCTGGCGGAGACAATAACCGGGGCCAGAGCTTCCGTCTCCCGGCCGTCGGCAAGTCTGATTGCGATTTTGTTTTCCATTAACGTCTATCCCGATTAACGTCATTCCGTTCCTTTAATGCCTGTATTCATTGACGGCGCCTATTCATTGAGGGCTCCTATTCATTGACAATGAACGCAGAGCAAACAGTCAAAAAAACGGAGTTTTGGGCTCTGTCTCCGCCGTTCGGAGGAAAAACGAACGGCCGGACTATGAGGCCGACTATGAAGCCGCTGAACAGCGAGGTTAGCTTTGAGGTTAACAAAAGGCGCTTACGGTCTGGGATTATGTCCGAAACTGAGCCTTCCCGCAACGCCGGATCTCTGAAATAATCCCCGGCACGGCGATTTTGACCGCTATGGTGACAGATGGCAAGTGACGGCGTAGTTCCAAATGCTTCCGTTACCCTTTCAGACGGTGCCATTTACGCTTTCCGTCATCTTACCCGAACTGTCTCACGGGATCACTTCAAAATCATCCGAGCTGTTTCACATTAGCTGGTGCAACCTGTGAATAGGTTCTTATTGATTATTGTCTAATACCTTGTATAATGGTAGGTATTATCGTTGTTTTTTTTTTTCATGAGTTACCTGCCAT
>DFFT01000138.1 GCA_002372325.1 Succinivibrionaceae bacterium UBA3769
TGAACTATACATTGGGAAAGTTGTATATGAGGTGTTTTATGAATGATGAAGAACTGGGCAAGCTATTGGAGAAGATGGCATATTTCTATTGTTCCATACCGGTTGCTGCTGTCAGACAAATGATACCGGATCAGTATCCTGAGGTTACTCCGGAACAGCTTGATGCCGTTTTGAAGAGATGTCAGGAGGAGCCCGGCTGGCTGCCCTGTTGCGCTGTGTCCGTCAGCCTCACGGAGGAACCGGAACTGACCACCAGGAGAACAATTAAGGATGAGTACTTTTATAAAAAGTTTCTTGCCGAGCGGAGTGACGGGGCTTATGCGCCTCTTCCCCCGGAGTATTTTTTCGAAAAAGGGGCCGAATTCTATGATATTCCGGAAGTTCATAGCATCAGGGATTTTGCTGAGAATGATTTAGGGTTGCATGGTCAGAAGGTTGCAGATTTCACTTTGCAATGCGTCATCTGCATTAAATATGCTTTGTGTCTGAAGGACTCCTGGCTTTCGATGTTTTATAACATGACTATGTTTACATCAGGTTTTCTGTTTTCGAATATGGAACAGCTGAAACGCTTGCAGGAGCTTGGTCGCGCGCTATATCAGAACCTGCCGAATCCGGTGCTTTGCGGGCACAGACCGAAGGATCTGGAGAATCCTCCGGCACTGCCTGATGATATTCCCCATTCTCTTGAGACGACTCAGCGCCTGGTAGGCAAGATGAAAACGGCGAACATTAATAACCTGGATGAAGTTGTGAGGGCAGGCGATAAAATTATGAAATGGACGGCATCAAAAACAGGCACCTTCAAAAGAGACGGATACAAAATCGGCAGAAATGATCCCTGTCCCTGCGGAAGCGGCAAGAAGTATAAAAAGTGCTGCGGTAAATAACAATACCGGCCTTTAGCCCTTTTTTCATCCGGTGCCGGAGATTTCGTCCGGTATTAAATTCATGTTCTGACTGTTTTGCGGTTAACGATCCGTCCCGAGGCGGCGAGAACAGCGCGGAAAGAACAGCGAACATGATAACCCCTGAATCACTGAAAGATAATTAACAGAGGAACAGCTGATATGACAGATGCAGTAAATGATAACAACAATGCCCCGGCTGCAATGACGGGAAATGCCGGCGCTCAGGCTGACGGGGAAGATGCTCTTGTCAGCGTTCGCCGGATATATTCCCCTGAAATGAAAAGAGAATACCTGGCCAAGGCGGATGAAGCCGCAAAAAATGCGACGGAAACCATCCGTCTCAACAAGGAAGCTCTGAAGATTATGGAGGAGATTACAGCAAATGTCACTGAAATCGTAAAAAACCGCAGGCTTATAGGCAGCGTTTTGCGGCAATGCGGCGCCTATGAGGAAATGACAGATGAAAACCGCAAACAGATTGATCAGTACGACAGTGATGAATATGAAAATGAAGAACACGAAGTCACTGACCTCCATAAACAAACTGCCCAAAACAGCATATCACTGGCTTCGAACATTTTAAAGAGTGTTGATTCCATAACACAGATGATGAATTCCGGTGGTCAGTTAGCCAATGCTGTTATGAATGCCATTGATGCCGGAGAGGCGGATGATCTTGCCCTGCAAACGCTGGATGAGCTGAAGGAAGCCGGGAAGCAGTTCTCTAATCTGAATGTTTTACTGGGCATATCACGCGGCTATCTCACACAAGCCGGAAAGGAGCTGGAACAAAGCAAGAAAGTTCTGGCGGGTGCTCAAAGGCTTAACGATTCTGTTAAGAATCAATTACGCGAGTTCAAAATAGTTGTTATTACCTACGAAATCGGCAATACAAGTGATGAAATCGAAAGACTTAGAGAAGAACTCCGCAAGCAGGAAGCTAAGCTTGCGGAGCAAGAGCGGGAGCTTAAACAGCTGGAATCAGAGCACGGGACAGACGCAAATACGTTAATCGCAAATACATTAGCCAGGAAAAACAAGCCCAAAAAGCGGCGCAAAAAACGCAAATAAGACAGCAAAACCCCCTTTGCGGCCCCCGCCCATCTGAAAATATCCCCCGTGCTGGTTCCGGCAGCCGGGAAGCACCGCTTGAATGGGAACCAGACAGGATCGGATATAATGGCAGCTGGAATCAGGGGTGTTTTGAAGTTGTCTGCCTGTTATGAACATAGACAGAACTAAGAACCGAAACATGGAAGAGTCATGATGAAGATCGAATCCGTAAAAATTATGAACTACAAGATTTTTCAGAATGCCGAAATCAATGACATTCCGGAAATGGCTGTTTTTATCGGTAAGAACGGCAGCGGAAAAACGACTCTTTTTGATGTTTTCGGGTTTATTCGGGACTGCCTTAACGGAAACGTAAATACCGCCCTGATGAAACGGGGCGGCTACGAGGAAGTGGTATCAAGAGACCATTTCGGTGAGGATATTTCCTTTGTCATTGAGTGCAGACTTGCCGGCAACGAGCATCTCATGACTTATGAGCTGTCTCTGGGGTTAAATGAAAACAAAAGGCCCGTGGTAAAAAAGGAGGTTCTCAGCCTGCGCCGGGGAGAGAACGGAGCTTCGTGGAAAGCGCTGGAATTTGCCGGCGGCGAAGGATTTGCGGCAGCAGTGGATCTTAATTCCGGCTTAGATACGCGGCTTACGGAAAGAAAACAGCAGAAGCTGGATGCGCCGGATATTCTGGCCCTGAAGGGGCTGGGCCAGTTCAAGGATTATGCTGCGGTAGCAGCTTTGCGAAAGCTGGTGGAAAGCTGGTACGTGTCCGATTTCCGGGCAGAGGCGGCCCGGGGCAGGCAGGAAGCGGGATACAGCGATCAGCTTTCCCGGAATGGCGATAATCTGGCGGTGGTCGCGAAATACATCTACGACAATCATCCCGGGATATTTAACGAAATCATGCAGAAAATGCAAATGCGGATTCCCGGGGTGGAGAAGGTTGAAGCTCAGGAAACTCAGGACGGCTATGTCGTTTTGCGTTTTCAGGAAGGGCGTTTTAAGAATCCCTTTTCAGCCCGGTATGTCTCCGACGGCACTATCAGGATGTTCAGCTACCTCTTGCTCCTCCATGATCCTCATAAGCATGCATTGCTGTGCGCGGAGGAACCGGAAAACCAGCTATACCCGGAACTTTTGCCGGAGCTGGCTGAAGAGTTTCAGATCTATGCAGATGCTGACAGTCAGGTCTTTGTCTCAACCCATTCCCCGGATTTCCTGAACGCCGTGCCGCTGGAGTCGATTTACTGCCTCATAAAGCAGGACGGCTACACGGTGATTAAGCGGGCCGGGGATAATCCTCTGGCGCAAAGTCTTTACGATGCCGGTGATTTACCCGGAACTCTCTGGCGGCAGGATCTTCTGACCGGCGGGCTCGCAGAGGGAAAGAGCTGATAATGAAGATTGTTTTCCTTTTGGAGGAGCGTTCCATGAAGGCTCTTCTTGATATTATTCTTCCTCGCATACTCCCTGATAATGTCGATTTTGTAACCATTCCTCATGACGGGAAGTCAGATTTGCGGAAATCATTGCCCATTAAGCTGTGCGGGTGGAATGAACCCGACACCACCTTTGTCGTGCTGCACGACCAGGACTCTAACGATTGCCGGCAGCTCAAAAATGAACTTGCGGCATTATGCTCCGGTTTTGGAAAACGAGTACTCATCCGGATTCCCTGCCACGAAATGGAATCCTGGTACTGGGGAGATTTGGCAGCAGTAAGCGCTGCCTATGGCAAGGATCTTACCCATCTTGGCAGGAACAGGATCTATCGGGATCCTGATGCCATCGTTAATCCCAAGAGAGAGCTGAAAAGATACCTTCCGGAGCTGACTCAGATAGACGGCGCAAAACGCATTGCTCCCCATATGGATCTCCGGAACAACACCTCCTATAGCTTTGGGGTCTTTTTTAAAGGGATTCAGTCGCTGTGCGAACCCGGATAAAGCAGGTTTGCGGCGGCCGCATCCCAGCCGATAATAATCAGCCGGCCATGCCGAGCCGTTCTGAGGCACATCTTCCGCAGATCCCGGCATAATCAGTCATCCCGTTTGACAGACGTCAGCGCCGGCCCGAAAAATCCGCTTCGGCACGAATATTAATCACATATTTTGTGTCCGTATCAGAATTTTATTGCGGATGTCATGTTAACTTCCTATACTTTTCAAAAAATCTGCGCCTGAAAAGAGATCCCGCCGAAACAATCTGAAACCTGCTGCCGCGATATTCCATGATGAAGGCCAGGACTTACACGGATCTCAACTAAATGCTTCCCATTCCCGGAGTTCAATATGACCGAAACCAGAATCAATACCCTGCTGAAAAAATTCCAAAGGACCATGATTAACAACATCGCCTCGGAGGTTCCCGATGCCACGGGACTCACCCTGGGGGACTACCATGTGGAACGGCGACTCAGCATTCAGTCCGGCGAGGCGGATATCTATCTCTGTTCTCTGGCGAAGACCGTCAGAGGGAATGAGGGACAAAAAGGAGATGACAGAATAAGAGGGGATGACGGCATAACCGGTACAGGAGATAAGCCCGCTGAACCCGGTTTTATCCTGAAGCTCTACCGCCGGGAAGACGCCATAAAGCCGGAAATCGTGGATAAGCTCCGGAAGGTGCAAAATCCCTGCGTGGCTCCGGTTCTTTATTACGGCACCCTGGAAAAACACCAGTACGTGATCATGCCCCGGTATCAGTATCCATCCTTTGCCGAAGTGCTGGCCTCCGGAGAACGCTTTACTGCCGAGGATCTCCGGGAACTCATTATCCCCTCGGTCAACGAGGGGCTCCGGGCCATCCATGAGGCCGGCATCCTTCACAAGGACGTGAAGCCGGCCAACATGATTCCCGATGACACCGGGGAGCATGTAGTGCTGATCGATTTCGGCATCAGCTCGGAGGCGGGCAATGCCACCTTTGTGGTTACCTCCACCGGCATGACGCCTTTTTACGCCGCCCCTGAAGCCATGCAGGGCATCTGGCACCGGGAGACTGACTACTACGCCCTGGGTATCTCCGTATTTGAGCTGTTTACCGGATATACGCCTTTTCAGAACGAGACCATGACACCGGAAGAAAACGCCCGGCTGGCCTCGGTGAGCAAAATCGAGTTTCCGAAGGATTTTCCGGAGGATCTCCGAAAGCTGGTGCTGGGGCTTACCTACAAAGATCTCTCCCACCGGAACGAACCCGATAATCCCAACCGCCGCTGGGGCTATAACGAGGTAAAGAAATGGCTTAATGGCGAAGATCTCCCGGTTCCGGGGGAAGCCCCCGAATCCGGAGTCTTCCGAAAGCCCTATAAACTGGGGGAGACCCTTTACAGCGCCATTCCGGATCTGGCCCGGGCTCTTCTCCGGGATCCCGCCGCCGGAGTCCGGGAGCTGGGGCGGGGCCGTCTTGCCATGTATCTCGGCATGACGGGAAGCCCTCTGGAAAAGCTCTGCCAGAAGGCCGAGGAGGAGCTCGCGAAGACCGCGGAACCGGCAGCGCAGTTCGGCATTGTGGCAAGGCTGATGTACCGTCTCTGTCCTGAGATCCGGGAATTTTATGTCAGCGGGCAGGAATTTTCCGGGTTTAGCGAGCTGGGAAAGGCGCTGCTGAAGGCTGCGGGAGCCGGAGAGCGGGATTTTGCCGCCGCATTTGACCGTCTTTACCGGGGTAACGCCCTCCGGTTCTGGGCTGAAAACATCCTGAAAAGCCCCGCGGCTACTGCCATTCTCGACCAGGCCGACAAGCTCCTGCGCGGAGAGGTAGTAACGGCGGAACAGCTTCTCTGGATACTGGGCTATCTTTTCGGAAAAACCCGCCTTATCAAAATAAACGGCCGGATCTATAAGACGCCTCAGGACTTTATTTCCGAAATGAAGGAGCGGGAGATCCGGGATTTTGCATCCTACGCAGATTCCCTGGATCCCTGCCGGGAGGAGCTTCAGTTCTTTTCCCGCTGGATCCCGGAGGAGGAAAACCGCGCTGAGCTCGGCAGAATATTCCGGGATTCTGAAAGGGCGATCTTCGGGGATCGGGAGTTCCAGATCCGGGATGCCGCATCCTTCAGGGGTTATATTGACAGTCTCCGGGAGTCCGGAAACGCTGTTCGCATCGCATATCTGGCGGAAAGGTTTGATCTGGCCCTCGGCGATCTCTCCCGCGAGATCTGGAAGGAGGGTGATCCCCGGGATTACCTCCGGAAGGCCAGATCCGAACTTGTATGGTTTGATGACCGGCTCTTTGTTAACCGCGCGGCTCTCCGGGACTTCTTAATGAAGCTCCCCT
>DFFT01000072.1 GCA_002372325.1 Succinivibrionaceae bacterium UBA3769
GATTTCCGGGCTTATGCCTGGTGGAAGAAGTACCTCTCCTCCTGCGAACGGGTGGCGGGCTATCTCGACCGGGGCTTCATCGAACGGGTGCGAAGCAACGTGAGCAGAGTGAAATGACGGGCGGCAGAGATGTCGCCTTTTTTATTGGGAGAGACAACATGAGAGAGCTTTGGAACATGCTCCAGGCGGTGTTTACCGGAATCGGCGGCTGGCTGGGGTACTTTCTCGGGGGCTGCGACGGGCTCCTGTATGCCCTGATTGCCTTTACGGTTATCGACTACATCAGCGGGGTTATGTGCGGGATTCTCGATAAATGCCTGTCAAGCGCTGTGGGCTGGAGAGGGATCTTCAAAAAGATTATGACGTTCCTCCTGGTAGGCATTGCCAGCATTCTGGACGCCAGAATCTTTCAGACCGGGAGCGTGCTCAGAACCGCGGTGATTTTCTTTTACCTCTCCAATGAAGGGGTGAGCCTTCTGGAGAATGCCGCCCATCTGGGACTTCCCATTCCGAGGGTGGTGAAAAGAGCGCTTAGGCAGTTACACGATAAATCCGAAGATGAAGAAAAGGAGAACAAAAATGAAGAGCAGTAAACTTGTAAGCTACACAGGCCTGAGTCCCAACCATTCCGGAAGAAGGACTCATGCGATTGATCGAATTACCCCTCATGCGGTGGTGGGGCAGCTTTCGGTTGAGAGGATCTGCGGCTGCTTTGCCGGCAAGGACAGACAGGCAAGCTGCAACTATGCCATCGGGGCTGACGGCAGGATCGGTCTTTGCGTTGATGAGGCTAACCGCTCCTGGTGTTCATCATCCCGGGAAAACGACCAGCGGGCTGTAACCATCGAGTGCGCGTCTGATCTGACGGAGCCCTATGCCATGAAGCCGGAGGTGTATGCGGCTTTGGTGAAGCTATGCGCTGACATCTGCAGACGGAACGGCAAGAAGCGGCTGGTGTGGATTGCGGAGCTGGAGAAAGCACTGATGTATGAGGTGAAACCGGATGAGATACTCCTGACCGTTCACAGGTGGTTCGCCAGGAAATCCTGTCCGGGAAACTGGCTAATGGAAAGATTAGGCAATTTGGCGGACGAGGTTAACGGGAAACAGGGAGTGTAGGAATGAAAAGAGCCGGCAGTGATGGTGCTGTCGGCTTTTATGCATTCCGTCAATATCCTCATTCATTTAGTATCCTGTAGTTACCGCAACCATCTTGGTCGCCTAAATCGCAGGCTTTTCCGTAATATTCTTTTGCCTTGGTTTTATTTTGTCTTACGCCTTGTCCATTATCATACAAAAAGCCCAAGCTGTTGCACCCTCCGCCATGGTTCAGGTTGCAGGCTTTTACAAAATAGGTTTTAGCTTTGCTGTAATCCTGTCTTACACTGAGTCCGTGGTAATACAATAAACCTAATCCGGTGCACCCAAGGCCAACATTCAGGCTGCAAGCTTTTTTGTAATAGGTTGCGGCCTTGCTGTTATCCTGTTTTACACCGAGTCCGTTGGAATATAACATACCCAACCCGCTGCACCCGAAGTGATCATTAAGGCTGCAGGCTTTTTCGAGACATGGCTTTGCTTCTAAATATCTAGATGCCGCAACGTAAGATCCGCCTCGTTCCAAATAACACTCTGCTGAAGTACAGCCCCCGCAATCTGCGCCAGCATAGGCGGGTATAGCAAATAACAAACAAAACCACGCTAGGCTTTTTAATCTCATTTTTATTTAATCCCCGCCCCACCTAACAACGACTCCATTATGTTAGTTTACTTGTGTTTTTTAACCAGTTTTTACCGCAATTGCGTATTCTTTTTATGATCTGTCTATAAAATGACCAATGATTTGTGTCAAATATCACAGGTAATGTCATCTCCGTTTTTATTTTGGAGTTTCTGTCAAAAAAGCCGGAGGAGTTCGCTGCCTTTATGGTGGAATCGTCGGGGTGAAAGTGCTGCCTGACAAGGCGCTCCTTCATCTGGTGAACTCCTTCTCTCGGATCTCGGCATCACAGGTAAGGCACACCTGAAAAACTGATCCGGGGCAGTTTCGTTTTCAGACTTGCGGTGAGAATTGCCCGTTGCCGAGTTTAATCACCGGACGATGTTTTTTCAGAAAGAATACTTTGAGGAGCCTCCGCATGAAAGGTACCGGAGCGGTATGACCGAAAGCGGAGGCTCCGGCGAGATCGAGAAGTTCAAGAGAATGATGAAGCATCTGGCAAATTGTCATTCTGCCCCGCCAAATGATGATTTGCAAATGATGATTTGCGGCGATTATAATTGCGGGAGTTAAGGTAAAAATGGTTACGAAAGCGTATGAAAATCAAATTTTTAATGCTTATTCCTGTTTTGCTGTCAGGTACAGTCTATGCGGATGCAATAGATGAATGCAAGGATTACCTTGAAAAGGAAGAATACTCAAAGGCCCTTCCTCACTGTCTGGATGCCTGCAGCATGAATGACGGACTTGGATGCGCGCTTTCAGGAAATTTTTACTACAGCGGTCAGTATGAAAGACAGGATTACGGCAAAGTTATAACTTATTGGGAAAAAGCCTGCAGCCTGAATCACGGCGGGGCGTGCTTCGGTTTAGGATTTTTATACCAGAACGGCCAAGGCGCAGGACAAGATTACAGCCAGGCTAATACCTATTATGAAAAAGCCTGCAGCCTGAACTACAGCGGCGGGTGCTTAAACTTAGGGAATTCATACTTTAACGGCCAAGGCGTAAAACAGGATTACGGCAAAGCTATTACCTATTACGGAAAGGCCTGCAGCCTGAGCGACGGCGCCGGGTGCCACGGCTTAGGTATTTCATATTACCACGGCAAAGGCATAAAACAGGATTACAGTCAGGCAACAAGCTTTTTCGAAAAAGCCTGCAGCCTGAACTACGGCACCGGGTGCTTCAACTTAGGCATGTCTTATGCCAAAGGCCAAGGCGTAAGACAGGATCACATCCAGGCAAAAAACTATTACGAAAAAGCCTGCATCCTGAACGATAGCAGCGGGTGCCTCAACTTAGGCGGTTCATATTACGACGGCAAAGGCGTAAAACAGGATTACATTCAGGCTAACACCTTTTTTGAAAAGGCCTGCAACCTGAACGACGGCAAGGGGTGCCTCAACTTAGGAATCTCTTACGCCAAAGGCCAGGGAGTAAGACAGGATGATATCCAGGCCAAAATCTATTACGAAAAGGCCTGCAGCCTGAACAATGGAGGCGGGTGCCTCAACTTAGGCAGTTTATATTACAACGGCCAGGGCGTAAAACAGGATTACGTTCAGGCTAACGCCTTTTTTGAAAAAGCCTGCAACCTGAAAAACGGCGCGGGGTGCTCCAACATGGGGAATTCATACCGGAACGGCAAAGGCGTTAAACATAATCAAACCACGTCAAAAGAATATTTCAGAAAAGCCTGTGATTACGGCAGTCAAAAAGGCTGCGATAATTACCGCGAACTAAACGAACAAGGCTCCTAAAACACCGCTCAGCATAAAACAACTCACATCAAAGGCTCTCACCGCGTGATCCTTTTTTATTTTTGGCTCTGTTACAAAGGATAGTTGATCCAGTAAAACCCTGATTTTTTTAAGTATCACACATTCACCGTCAAAAGGATCTCACCACGAGATCCTTTTTTATTTTACGGAGATCAAAATGACGGACAACATCATAAAGCTTTCTGCCTACACTACTGAACACTGTGCGCCGGCTGAAGGAGCTCGGCATCGAGGTGCAGTTCGAGAAGGAAATCATTCGGTCGCTGTCCGGCAACGGGGAGCTCATGCTTACCTTGCCGGCCTCCTTCGCTCAGGAGGAGAGCCGGAGCATTTCCGAGAATATGAAATGGAGCACGAGAAAGCGCTTTGAACAGGGGAATACCCAACGGGAAATTCCGGGTGTACGGCTACCGCTGGGAGGGAGATGAACTGGTGCCGGTTCCCAAAGAGGCGGCCATCGTTAAGCTGATCTTTCAGAACTTCCTTGACGGCAAATCCCGCCTGAACACGGAGAAGGAATTCGCTGCAGAGGGCATTAAAACCCGTAACGGTCGTCTGCTGGGGACTCGAACATTGGAGCGGAGGTGCACAACCAGCATCACCTATACGGGAAACCTGCTTCTGAGAGAATGGATTAATCGAAAATCCCGATGCCATCACCAAAAAGCACCGGAAGAACAAGGGGTATCTCCCGCAAACTATGCGGAAGCCCCCCACGAGGCCATTACAGACATGAAGACCTTTCAGTTTGTGCAGGAAGAGAGCGCCAGACGGCGGGAACTCGGGGTTCTGGCCAATAAGAGCCTGAACATCACCTGCTTTACGGGAAAGATCAAGCACGGGCCCTGCGGCAAAGAAAATCCCCGAAAAGTCACTGAAGCAGATCTCCGCTGAAGTTCCCAGTCTTGATGGGTTTGAAGAGAAGATCTTTGCGGAGCAGGTTCATTGTATTACAGCCCCCTCTCCAGGCTCCTTGTCTTCCGTCTGACCGACGGCGCCGAGACCGCCAGAGAGTGGAAAATCAGACCTCCTTTATTCTTCTCATAATTTGATTTTTCTTCTCAAATAAAGCAGAATTAGAAGAAAAACGATTAAATGAGAAGAAAAGATGAATGATGAGAACGTTTGATTACAGCTCACTGGAACAGAAACAATGGGGAACTGATATCCTTAATCTTGTGGCCAGAATTCATGAATGCAAAGGCCGGCAGGACTTATTTGTCAGACAGAAACCTGCCGAACTTGATCGATTGGTTGAAATTGCCAAAATTCAAAGCACCGAGGCCTCGAACAAGATTGAGGGGATCGTCACTTCCAATGCCAGAATGAAGCAGCTTTTCCAGGAGAAAACCACACCGCGCAACCGTGATGAGGACGAAATAATGGGCTACCGGGATGTGCTGAATACCATCCATGAAAGCCATGAATACATTCCTGTCCGTCCTTCATATCTTTTGCAGCTGCACCGGGATCTTCTTGCTAAAGCCGGATTATCCTATGGCGGTCATTTCAAGAACGTGCAGAACTACATCAGTGAAAAGCGGGCCGATGGCACGGTGTTTACCAGATTCACCCCGGTTGAACCCTTCTGCACCCCCGATGCCGTGGAAAACCTGTGTCATGCCTATGAACAGGCTATTTCCGGAGAACGCATTGATGCGTTGCTCCTTATCCCTTCGTTTATCATTGATTTTCTGTGCATTCATCCGTTTAACGATGGAAACGGCAGAATGAGCAGGCTACTTACCCTGCTGCTCCTTTATAAAAGCGGTTATGAGGTCGGTAAATACATAAGCATTGAACGGCAGATAGAACTGACGAAGGATCGCTATTACGAAGTTCTTGAGCAGTCTGACAGAGGCTGGCATGAAGGCGTAAATGATCCCACACCGTTTATCCGATACATGCTGCAGGTCATTCTTGCCTGCTACACAGAATTTGAAAAACGCGTCGGCATTATGGATGACTGCGGCTCAAGAAGTCTCGCCTATGACATAGTGAAGAATTATGTAATCGGAAAAATCGGCAGAATCACTGCGGCTGATGTTGTGGCCAATTGCCCTAAACTCGGAAAATCCACCGTGTTAAGGGAGATAAAAAGGCTTACAGAAGAAGGTCTACTGATAAAACAGGGAAGCGGCAGAAACACCTTTTACATACGTTCAGACAGTAAATAAAAATCGCTCAGCCAGCGCAGTTTGCACGTGACAAGACAAAAAGACGGGGGAACTCGCGTTCCCCCCATAAGAACCTGAACAGAGTCTCTCTACGAGAAAGATCAGCACGGCATTCTATTGCTCAGACCTTCCCGGTCCCCGATTCGCTTCTGCTGCGACTATCTCTCAGCTGGTTTTATCCGAGCATCATCTGGAGCCTAAACTCAGCACTTACCGTCAACAATCACCGTCATGCGCGTCACAGAGCCGTTGGCGCCCTCATAGGGATTATCATGCACAACATAACATCCCTGGGATGATTCCTTGACAGCGCCGCCATCATGACCGTTTGTGGTTTCGTAGGAAGCGGGAAGATCAATATCTGATGGTCCGATTAAAATCTGCACCACCTTTTCATTCCATGCCTTTATCCGGTACTGCCAGTCATGCTTGCGTCTCTCAGAGGAGTCAGTTACTACATCGGCATCCACCGCATCAAGATCCAGAGCCCGGAGAATCCCGGATTCCTTGCCGGCAACGGCATCGGTGAGAACAGCCGGATAACCGAAGGAAACCGCAATGCCGTTATTTTTATTGCACGTATCGGTGGCCGCACCGTTTACACATACAAACTTAACCTCAGTGCCATTATTAAGGGCCGGATACTTTTCCAGACCGGCAATAATAGCCTTGCTCCGGGTAAGGTTTTCCGCGCTGCGTATGGCGGCCTTAAGACCGTTCAGCTTGGAAATCCGGGCATCTCTCTGCAGATCCATGAACTTCGGGGCTGCCGTTGCCGCCAGAATGCCCAGAATTACAATTACCACCACGAGTTCTATCAAAGTAAAACCGTTTACACGATGACTGTTCATTGTTGTCCCCCTTTGCGTCCAGCATCTGCATCTGACATCTGGCAAGTGCCAAACGTTCCCGGAAATCACTCCGGAATCTGTATTGAGCTTCTGAGCGGTATTCTGCAAGCCTAGCCGCGACAGATGAATCGCGCAGCCTTAAGCAATTTCGGAAAATCGTTACAGGAAAGCATTCTCTTAAGATTATAGCGGCAAAAAAACAAAATTTTCGAGAATAAGCCCTCGTATTGCGACAAATAAATATTTATTTTTCAGATCGTGTCACATTTTTTACTTATCCCGGGCCGGCTCAAAACAGCATGATCAAAAATCAGCCAGCCAGCCTTAAATCCCCCAGCCTAAAATCCGCGCATTTTTGCGAACATTGCTTACAAAAAGCCGGCAGAATTGCATATTGCATTTTTACAGCGTCAGCGTTTGGCTATAATCTCTCAATGAATGCCCGGCTCTCGATAAATGCCGCTGTTCTGTCCCCCGCTGACCTGAATTTTCATGGAGATGATCTTATGCCCCGAGCAGCCAAACCGCTCAATGTTTCCCCTGAGGAATTGGAGACGTTAAAATCCAATCTGGCCCGCGCTGATGAAGCTCTGGCTGAACGCATAAGAATAGTTATGGCGTGCGCTGAAGAAAGCAGCAACAAGGAAATAGCCGCCCGTATTCAGGTGCATGAGCGTACCGTTGCCAAATGGAAAAAGGCTTATCAGGAGAAAGGGATAAACTGCCTCCTGTCATCGCGCGGCGGCGGCCGCAAGGCAAAGCATGACGGCGATAACCTTGAGGAACAGATAACCGCCCTGCTTACCGGAGCTACCGATGACAGCAGCAAGTCCTGGACTATCAAGGCTCTGGCTGACGAGACCGGGGCTTCGGAATATCAAATTTCGGTCATTCTTAAAAAGCTGAACATCTCTCTTCCCCGGAAGCCTGCCTGGAATTATCAGACATCAAAGACGAAAAGCTATCCGGGATCTCCGGAAATCATCGGGATTTACCTGACCAGAAAGAGGTACGCCATCGTAACAGCTTACCACAAAGACGGCATAGTCACCTCTTCGGGCGAGTTTTGCACCGGAAACCGCGCTCTGGCTCGCAACCTGAAGCAGTCAGATGAGCATCTGAACCTCAACGTCCTAATGAACGAGTGCCTTTTTTACCGGGATAGCGGCAAGGATGAAACGGTGCCGCTGGAGGATTTTATCAGAAGACTCGTAAATGAAGCATCGTCTCCTGATTTGCCATCCGGAAACGGCAGCGCTGACAAAGATCCTGCCGGCAAACCAGCCCCCGTAAGAATAGGAGTCTTTGTTTTTTCCGATGAACAGTTTGCCAGTCGTCAGATATGGCCCTCCAATGTCGATTATTGCAGCTTTGTCAACAGCGATGAATGGCTGACTACAGCGCATAGCTGGTTCGGCGCCAGATCGTCCGGAAATGCCTTGGCGGCTTTTGAAGAGACAACTGCGACAATCACCCGTTATCTTGAACGCAGAAGCACCAGAGTTCCCTGCCTCCCTTTCATTTGGAGCAGCCGTATCATAAGAACAGGAGCGGAGGAGTCTTCTGACAGCGGAACCGGATCTGCCACCGCTAACGACTGCGACGGTCTGTTAAGCCTGTTAGAGAACATTGATAAAAACGCTGCCGCGCAGTCGGGGTTCATCTTCTTCACCAAGGGCAAGAACGGCATCGAGTTCGGATCTGTGGTTAACGAGAGGCCGCTTCCGGACTCCGATTTCAGCTTTGACAGCGAGGAAGATTTCCTGAAAAGCATGAACCAGCTGGAACGGGAAATGGTGTCCATGCGGGATAAGGCCGGCGAGGCCGCAATGAAGCTGTACATCGATAAAAAGGTAAAAAAGAAAAAGCAGTAGGCCTTTCAATCAAGACCAATCGCATGTGAATCAGAGCTCGGAAGATGACGTTACCGGCTTTTCATTCATGCGGCAGAAGAAAAGGCTTATAATCAGCGACTTCCTCGGTTGCAGGAGAGCCCTAAGTCTCCTTGGTCAAAGAAAGGTTATTTCGCAATGCGGCACACACTCAACTTGGTGGTATCACCGCAACAAAACAAATGTGATGATGAACTTTTTTACAGTCCCATGAGACTTTCCTCCGACACCTCCGCTCTGACTGATTCACTGAGCCAAATTGCCGAGGAAATGACGGCCAGAAAGGATGCTGTTTCCTCCCCGGCAGAGGCAATGGGTAGAATACCCCGACACCGAGTTGAACTGCTGAACGGCGTGATTATCAGGAAGAATACTATGATGCGCAACCGCATGAAAGGTACCTAAGCGGCATGACGGAAATCGCATGCGCCGGTGAGATCGAGAAGTTTAAGAAAATAATGTCAGAAAAAAAATAATCTTTGAACTGTGGGACATAATTGGTAATGATTATAGGCTAGAATCAGGAACAGAGTTTTATTTGCAGGGCTGTAACTGCCACGGGGATGTCATGAGCCAAACATTAATCAATTCAGGAAAAGCTGAAAAAACAAGCCTCAACCTAAATTCTGATTATGATTCCACTGTTGAAAATCTTGTTGGAACTAAAGTTCTTGATCACTACAACATTATAGCCAAACTGCAGACGAACTCGGGGGAAGCCGCAATTTACCTTGCCATGCCTGATCAGAATGCCAGTGAAACGCATAACATCAGCATCAATGCGCCTGTTGTTGTCAAAGTATACAGACGCAAAAACGCAGTCAGCCGTGAGGTTCTTGAAAGACTGTCAAAACTGAAATCTCCCGGCATTGTTGAAATAATAGACTATGGCGATTATAACGGCTACCCGTGCATTATTCTTCCGCAATTTGTCAATCACAGTCTTCAGGGAACCAAACTGTCCTTTGAGCAAATCAGGGATATAGTTGTACCGGATGTGATTAACGGACTCAAGTATCTCCACAGTCAGGGGATTATTCACAGGGATATCAAACCTAGCAACATGATGGTAACAAATGACGGTAATCATATCCAGATAATCGACTTTGGGATAAGCGAACCACTTGAAACAAGTGGCGGCGTGGTCATGTCCAAAACCGGTTTTACCAGAGATTACTGTGCACCAGAAGCTTTAAACGGCTCATGGGTGGAAGAATCAGATTACTATTCATTCGGGATCAGCCTTTATGAAATTTTCACAGGGGACACCCCATTTGGAAAAAACATTTCAGAAGAAGAATATGCCGCAATGCAATCCGTCAGCAGCATTCCTTTTTCTGATGATTTTCCAAAGGCGCTGGTTTAGCAAGTTCCTTTTTTATAAGAGCCCCATATTTCAGCTTATGCATCATACTCATACATAAAATCAACCTAAAACAAGGATTCAATAATGAGCACCAATATCAATAAAATCCACTATCATAATTTCGCTATGATACCGAATTTTGATTTAGATAATACTACCGGCATAAATCTTGTGATTGGTGCCAATTGCACAGGAAAAACATTTTTCTTAAAATCATTATATACCGCTGTTAAAACCTATGAGGAATATCACCGCGGTGATGATATAAGAACAATTGCTGATATTCTTTCTGAAAAATTACGCTGGACTTTTCAAGTAGACAGAATAGGAGACATTGTGACTAGGGGATGTTCTGATTCTCTGGAGTTTCAGATAAACCTGGATGGTATTGATTTCTCCTATTCTTTTTCCCAAAGCACAACTACGAAGGTAAGCGCAATAACATCTGCTGCTGAAAACAGAGAGGCAAATTCGATTTTCATCCCTGCTAAAGAAGTCTTATCGTTGTATTCAGTAATCTTAAAATCCAGAGAAGTCGACCAGTCCTTTGGCTTCGATGATACGTACTATGATCTGGTAAAAGCCCTGAGAATCGCTCCAAAAAAAGGGAAAAACTTTAAAACCTTTTCAATTGCCAGGAAATCATTATCAAATGTTATTTCCGGAAAAGTTGTCTTTGATGATAAAAATGGCAAATGGTATTATAAAGATGATAAAAATTTCCGTTATTCCATAGGAGCTACATCCGAAGGAGTAAAAAAGATATCAATCTTGGATCGCCTTCTTACAAACGGACATTTAACCGCTTCTTCTGTTGTTTTTATCGACGAGATTGAATCTGCGTTGCATCCGGATGCCATATGCAGTTTTCTTGACATGATCAGTAGCATTTCAAGACAAATGGGCATGCAGTTCTTTGTTTCTTCGCACTCTTATTTTGTGGTAAAGAAACTTGCTTTGATTGCTAAGAAACATAAAGGGCTGGTAACCTGCATATCATTAGGAAAAGACCGGAATCAAATGCCTGTTGTATGCGATCTTCATGATGGCATTCCTGATAATGCCATCATTGACACCTCTGTAAAATTGTATGATCAGGAAATTACGGAGGCATTTGATGACGGTAATCAATGAGTCGGAAATGCAGTTTGGGGATTATTCTGAAGCAGATCTGTTCCGTATTGAGAAAAGTGATTTCTATAAGCAAAGATGCCTGCCAAAAGGTGTTAAAACCTGTGAATTCATTCTATTCAGGCGAAACACGGTCTATTTCGTGGAGGCGAAAAAGACATCACCGAATCAGATAAATGGTGCAACTTCAAAAGAAAGAAAAACAAACCTTGAGCAATACATAGAAGATATAGTTAACAAAATGCGGGATTCTCTTTCCATGTATACCAGCATTTTATTGAAATGCCACGATATAAACATGCTACCCCAAAACCTTCAGGTGGCGGATTTTTCAAAAATAAATCTTTGCTTCTTATTAGTTATTAAGGATATCCAAGATTCCGAGCTCCCTCCGTTGAAGGAAAAATTTGATAAAGAATTTCGCAGAGATTTTCAAATTTGGAATAATCTGCATTTTTTTATTTTTAATGAGCAAAGAGCGATAAAAAACAATCTGGTAAACAACTCGACAAATAACCCGGTAAATAGATGATACTCGATGACTGACGCCACGCTGGAATACTACCGTGCCAACTCGGAAGCATTTTCCGAAGGCACCTTCAAGGTGGATTTCTCCCAGACTCAGGAGAAATTCCTGAAGCTCCTTCCCAAAAATGCCGCCGTGCTGGATCTGGGGTGCGGTTCCGGCAGGGACAGTCTCTCCTTTCTCCGGCGTGGTTTTCGGGTAACCGCAGCGGACGGCTCTCCCGAAATGTGCCGCATTGCCGCTCAGAATACCGGCCTTCCCGTAAAAACGCTGCTTTTTGAGGATCTGGACTTTAAAGAGGAGTTTGACGGGATCTGGGCCTGCGCCTCAATTCTGCACCTCCCCCGGGAGCCCCTGAAAACCGCGCTGAGTAAAATAGAAAGAGCTCTCGTGTCAGGCGGCATTCTCTATACCTCCTTTAAGTACGGAGAGTTTTCCGGTATGAGGAACGGGAGATTCTTTACCGATTTCACCTATGAGACCTTTCGGGAATTTCTCCGGGAGGCCTGTAACCTCAGGATTTGCGAATACTGGATAAGCCGGGATGTCAGACCGGGCAGGGATGAAGAAAAGTGGCTCAATCTCTTAATGCGGAAAGAGTGATTACCGGAATCCGTTATTCCGAGAATGCCACCACCGGCGGAGACCATGCCGAGGATCAGGTCTGGCGGCTCCTTAAGGATTCTCTCAGCCGGGCCCGGAGCATCGACATCGTTGTCTCATTCCTGATGGAATCCGGAGTCCGGCTGATGCTGCCGGATCTTCTGGCGGCCGCAAATCGGGGCGCCCGTATCCGCATCCTTACCGGCACCTACCTTAACATCACCCAGCCCTCGGCTCTCTACCTTATCAGAAAGGAAATGGGCGACCGGGCGGATCTCCGGCTCTACAACGAACCCGGGCGATCCTTCCACCCCAAGGCCTACATTTTTCATTTCGAGACCTTCAGCGAAATCTTTATCGGTTCCTCCAACATCTCCAGAAGCGCTCTTACCCGGGCCATTGAATGGAACTACCGCTTCAGCAGCATCAGCGATGAAACCGGGTATCTCAAATTCTTCCAGACCTTTGAGGATCTCTTCTTCCGCCATGCCACGGTTATGGATGACGCCGCCCTTAAAGCCTATGCCGATTCCTGGCATCAGCCCCAGGCTCTCCGGCATCTTTTCCGGTATGAAGAATCCGGAAACGATCCGGATTCCGGGCCAGACAATGCTGGCAGCGGCCATGCTGGCAGCGACCAAGCTGACAATATTGATGCCGGTACCGTCAATGCCGACAATGACAATGTCACCTCGATTTTCACGCCCCGGAACGCCCAGATCGAAGCCCTGTACGCTTTGGAAAAATCCCGGGCCGACGGCTGCGACAAGGGCCTCATCATCGCCGCCACCGGTATCGGCAAAACCGCCCTTGCAGCCTTTGACTCCCTGAACTTCGCCACGGTGCTTTTTGTCGCCAATCGGGAGGAGATCCTGAAAAAGTCCGCCCGTACCTTTTCCAGCATCCGAAAATCAAATGAAATCGGCTTTTTCAACGCCGCTGAGAAATGCGCGGATCTCCCGGTTATCATGGCCTCGGTGGCCACCCTGGGAAGCGATCGCTACCTGAACTCCGGCTATTTCCCCCGGGATCGCTTTGAATATATCGTCATAGATGAGGTGCACCACAGCGCGGCCTCGCAGTACCAGAAAATCCTCCGCTACTTCAGACCGAAGTTTCTTCTGGGGCTTACCGCTACCCCCGACCGCCTGGACGGCCGGAGCATCTTTGAGCTTTTTGACTACAACGTGCCCTACCGGATCTCCCTTTTCACCGCCATCAACCGGGGCTATCTCGCGCCCTTTCGGTACTACGGAGTCTATGATGACACCGACTATTCGGGACTCCGGCTGGTAAACGGACACTATGACAGCGAGGATCTTAACAAAACCTATCTCGGGAACCTCCGCCGCCATGATCTTATCTTCCAGAACTACCTTAAACGCGGTTCAAAAAGGGCTCTGGGCTTCTGCTGCTCCCGGCGGCATGCGGAGGAGATGGCCCGGGAGTTTTCTGAAAGAGGCGTAAAGTCCGTTTTTGTGTGCAGCAATGCCGAAGGCATATATTCCGAAAACCGGGAAACCGCCATTATCAGGCTCCTCAAAGGGGAGATCCGGGTGATATTTTCTGTTGACATGTTTAACGAAGGAGTGGACATCGCCCCGGTAGACATGGTGATGTTTCTCCGCCCTACGGAATCCCCGGTAGTCTTTCTCCAGCAGCTGGGCCGGGGACTCCGGCTGCATCCCGATAAGCCCGCGCTCACCGTGCTGGACTTTATCGGCAACTATGAAAAGGCCGGCCGCATTATCAGCATTCTCTCGGAGGGGAGATCCTCCGCCGCCCGGGACAGCTACGGCCCCCGGGATCTTCCGGACGGCTGCGAGGCGGATTTTGATCTCCGTGCCATCAATCTCTTTAATGAAATGGCAAAGAAGGAGCAGAGCTTCCGGGGCAGAATCCTTGCGGAATACTGCCGCATCCGGGATCTTCTGGGCCGGCGTCCCATGCGAACGGATCTCTTCAAGATCATGGACGACGCCCTCTACCGCCAGATCATCAATCAGTCCAAGTACAACATTTTCCGGAACTACCTGGATTTTCTGAAGGAAAACAATGAACTCACCCCGGAGGAACAGGAGCTTTGCCAGGGGGCCGGATATGATTTTCTGAAAATGCTGGAAACCACCGCCATGACCAAGGTTTACAAAATGCCGGTTCTCATGGCCTTTGCCGCCGGGAACGGCATAAAAATGCAGGTGCGCAAAACGGATCTTCTGACATCCTGGAAGGACTTCTTCCGGAAAAACAGAAACTGGCGGGATCTGGAAAATAACCGTAAAAATGACCGCAGCGCGACCTTTGCCGATTTCCTGAACATCCCGGATTCCCGGCATCTCCAGACGATCCTGAAAAACCCCGTTAATTTCCTTCTTAAAACGGAGTACCGGTTTTTCCGGCAGCCGGAACCTGATTCCCTGGCCCTGGCAGAGGAATTTCGCCTTCCCTCTCAAAACCCCGCCTTCCGGGATCATTTCTGCGACATTCTGGAATACCGGGCCGCGGAATACTACCGGAAGAGATACGATAAGGAAAATAAGATGCCGGAGCAGGACTGACCGGTTTTCCTGAGCTAGCGGATCCGCCTGATCCCGAAGCCTCCCAGCCCCATAATGCTGTAGCTTCCCAGATGACAGACCGCGCAGAACCAGAGGTAGGGAATAAACGGCGTCAGATCCCCCTTCAATGTAAATTGCCCGTAAAAGCCCGGCAGACTTGTTTTTTCCCGGGATCTGTTGGAATAACGGGTGCAGGTTTTCTGAAAAAGCTCCATATCAGAGAGTTCGATCCCGCGAGCAAGTTCGATAAGCTCATTTTCCGGCCGGGTATTAAAGGGCAGGAGTCCCTTTCCGGAGGGATCCTTCTTCCGTCCGTAGTGATCGTAAAGGCTCAGGGTTCTTCTGACAGCCGTAGTCAGAAACTTCCGGGCAGTAAAGGCTTCGGGAGAAATGGCCACGCCTCTTTTGTTGCGAAGCTCGGGGCAGCGGGCCTTAAGAATGAGCGGCATGTTCTCGGGGATAATCACCTGAATTTCACTGGCTTCGTTCGGACACTCAATGCGAAGATGACAGTCCCGAATATCAAGCTCATGATTGTCCCCGCGCTGATAAACCGTAAAGATGCCGTTGCATGAGGACTGGGCCACCCGGATCAGCCGGAAACGCTTCCGATCCGCATTCACCCCCCGGCGTCCCGCAGCCATCATGGCTTTGATAATGTACTTGGTGTATGTGGGATCCGTGCCGAACAGCTTTACCCTGATTGAAAACAGTTCTCCCTTCCGGGCATGCTGCCTGCTGAGATTGACGGTTTCAAAAATATAGGGCTTGGCCGTATCATCCCGGATCACGTTATCTCCGTCCGCCGGGATCGCCCTTTCAAAAATAATGTTATAGGGACAGACCCGCAAAAGCTGGCAGCGGTGGCATTCCTGCCCTCTGGAAATGCAGCATTCATAGCGGAGACACGTGCCGAACACTCCCCGAAAAGCGCTTCCGGGAAGTTCCGGAAATCTGATATCCTCCAGGGATTCAAACTCCAGAATATATTCGTTTACAGGAATCCAGAAAATCATCGCTCTGTTCCATACTATAGTTGATCTGAAACATTTCATAGGGAATAACTCTCCATAAAACAGCTAGAAGGTTATTATATGTGGTCTAGCGAATAGACCTCTACTGATTATCCCTTTTACAAAGGACTCATCAGCTACTTTTAACTTGGCTAAGTATTTCCGAAGTATATTTAAAGCACCGTTCATATCAGCATTTAAAACTTTGCCTGTGGATGACTTAAATAAGCCTCTGAAAATCCTTTTGCCTTTATATTCCTCGTGCTTTTCAACTGGTTCAAATGCCAGTGAATCGCACTTGGAGGTATAGGACTCCTCTTGCTCCGCAAGATTTATCCCTGCCATTTTGCACTTGTATCTAAGCATATTTATAAACTTAAAGAACGGAACTGATACAAAGTTCTGGTTGGTTCGTTTACCTAATGCGATGGAGTCTTTCCATTGCTTGTTTCTTCCAATAACTACTGTACCGATTTTGTGTTCCACACAAAAGTTCACAATGCTTCTGGATGCGTTGTGCAAATAGTCTTCAATTTTTAAGTTTCGTTTAAATCCTAACTTAAAAATATTGAATTTATTGTAATTAAAATCCTGCTTATCGCCGATTAAAGGTCTTTCAAATTTTAATTTTAAAACCTCTTTATTGTAATACTGATTTATTGATTTTACAGGCTTCCCATTTATAATAAAGCAATCAAATTCTGAAACGCAACTGCAAAGGTTATTCAGGCCCAGATCAATTCCTAAAAACTGATTCTGATCTAAATCAGAGTTTAATTCTTCTGTTTCATAAGAAATGCAGACTTTGATTTTATTAAATTTTGGAATAAAGTTAATTGTTTTAAAATTCTTTAAATTATCCTTGTATTTTTCAAAGATATCATAAGGAATATGGATTTTTACATTTTTATTTAATACTATAAACTGACCTTTGATTTTAGCCGACTGATAATCAAAATACAGCATATTCGGATTTTCCTTGTATTTAGGCGCTTTAGGTTCTCCATTGAACTTCTCCGGATGAACTTTAAATTCCTTAATAGCACTAAAGAAACTGGAGTAATTCTTATATAAGATAATTACAATTGTTTGAGCAAGTTTAGCCTTGCATAGCTTTCTGTAGTAATTCAGCTTTGTATCCTGAGTCCTTCATACCTTTTCCTTCATACCTTTTCAAGGTCAGTTTGATTCACAATAGACTTGTTCTTGTCGTAATGATCCCTAAAGAAGTATCTGGCTTGATTAAATAAGCACCTTGAAAGTTCAAACTGTTCTTTAAACCATCCTGTGTTGTCTATATAGAAACAAGTGCTTAAAATCATTTTTGAAACCTCTTTTAGAGATATTTACTTCGGTAAAAATCAGAGTCTTGCCGGATCAACTATCCTCTGTAACAGAGCCAAAAACATATCTGCCCGGCACTGCCTAAAAAGAAAGTCTTTGTTCGGTACGGGGTTCCCGGACACTCCGGAAAACAGTCATTCCCCGAATGCCCTTCTCCGGAAATCATGCCCCGAAAACCAGTCAAATTATACGGCATGGGGGGATTCCCCCGTCTTAATCTGACGCAAGAATTGGAAAGCCGTCCCGAAAATCACCCCCGGCCCTGCTTCCTGTGCCGGAAAATACTGCCGTTCTGAGTCCTCCGGGAGAAAATCAGCTGCCCCGCCCCTGCGTTATCGGGATTTAACCAAATCGTTGGGAGGGGCTTTTCCGTTATCAGGAGTCCCGTAACAGGAGGTTTTCCAAACAGGATCCGTCTCCTTCCCCGGGATAATTTTGCAGTAAGCGGCAGGAACGGTATTTTCCGGCAGCGGGGACTTGATTTTATGGAGGGGCAGCACTATTTTTCATAACAAACAGCATAAGCGCTTATTTAGCTTCGGGAGATTGTTACCATGAGCAATGCCAAAAAACTCCAGAAGGAACTGACCTGGAATTTTCCGCCAGCCTTCTCCAACAAAAAAATTACCGCCAAGGCCGTAAATGACTACGCTGCCGGATACCGCGACTATCTGGACAGGTGCAAGACAGAACGCGAATTCGTAACCTATGCACAGGACTACCTGAAAGAATTCGGCTATAAGCCCTTCGTCAAGACTGATTACGCCGGAGCCGAAGGAAAGCCCGTCCCCAAAGCCGGCGACAAGCTGTTCTTCGTAAACAGAAACAAGGCTCTTATCATGTGCACCATCGGCAAAAGGCCTCTTAACGAAGGTCTCCGCATTACGGTTTCCCATGTGGATTCCCCGCGGCTGGATCTTAAACCCTTCCCCATTGCCGAAAACAAGGGCATTGCCTACCTGAAAACCCATTACTACGGCGGCATCAGGAAATATCAGTGGGTTACCATTCCCCTGGCTCTCCACGGCGTAGTAGCCAAAAGCGACGGCAGCGTGGTCACGGTAAACATCGGCGAGGATCCTGAGGATCCGGTATTCTATATCAGCGACCTTCTGCCCCATCTGAGCAAGGTTCAGGATGAATACCACCTCAAGGACGGCATCAAGGGCGAGGATCTCAAGGCTATCGGAGCCACCCTGCCGTACCCTGAAAAGGATGACGGCAAAAAAGACAAGGACAAGGATAAAGAGAAGGATAAAGACAAGGATGAAAACTCCGTCAATGATGCCGTGAAGCTTAACCTCCTCCGTCTCCTTAATGAAAAGTACGGCTTTACCGAAAAGGATTTTCTCACTGCCGAACTTTCTCTGGTTCCTGCCGGGAAGGCCCGGGACGTCGGTCTGGACAGAAGCCTGGTGGGTTCCTACGGACAGGATGACCGGGTTTGCGCCTATGGAGCCTTCAGGGCCGAACTGGAAACCGGAAAGCCGGAATACACCACCCTGACCGTTTTTGCGGACAAGGAGGAAATCGGTTCCTACGGCCCCACCGGCATGAGCTCGGATTTCATGGTGAACTTTATCGAGGATCTGACCGAAATCTGCGGCGGTGACATCAATACTGTTCTCCGGGCCTCCAACGCCCTTTCCACTGATGTGGCCGCTGCCTTTGACCCGAATTTCCCCAGCGTATTTGACGAACAGAACAGCGCCCGCATCAACCACGGCTGCGTGCTCACCAAGTATACCGGCTCCCGGGGCAAATCAGGCAGCAACGACGCCAGCGCCGAACTGATGTCCATGGTGGCTCGCATCTTCAGCAAGCATGACATCAGCTGGCAAATCGGGGAACTGGGTTCAGTGGATGCCGGAGGCGGCGGCACCGTAGCCCTCTACATCGCCAAATTCGATATCAGCGTTGTGGATCTGGGAGTGCCCATTCTGGCCATGCATTCCCCCTTTGAACTGGCTGCCAAGTACGATATCTACAGTCTCTATCAGGCAGTACAGGCCTTTTACAAATAGCAAAGCGGCCATGTGCAGCTGAACCCCCTTAAAGCCCCGGAATCAAAACTCCGGGGCTTTTTCACAGAGCACTGTCTGTTCCGGACACGCCGGATTTGATATCAGTGTTTCCGACACTAAAAGGATCCGCCCTTGTGGTCAAAATTCGCGCCTCCTGTTACGCCATTTAAGATCGCTTTCTCAATAATCTGATCCTCAATTTCCGGTCAGACTTATTAGGATTTTCGGGATCAGTTAAAATCTGGGGAGAGCGGCAGCGCCGGATAACTGTGAGGATCCTCCTTATGACAGCGCCAAAGCCGGACGTTTTTTTGAAAAATGGCTTTGCGGCTTTTGCCTGGAGCGGGCATAATGCCCGATAACAGACAGAAACAACAAGGAAGATACACCGATGGATAATCTGAATGAAATCAAAGATTCCGGGAAGACTCCCGGGAGCGCAGCCATCTCTCAGCAGGATGATATCCTTAAACAGCTGGAAGACATGGAGAGGAATCTCCCTAAAAGCCTAAAAACCCGGAAGGCCTGTTTCAGGTACCTCATGAACGGAGAAATTCTTAAAAAGCTTTCCAGTACGGTGGCAAACCGTTTTCTGAGAAAAGATGCCGGGGCGGCAACCGAACGACTGACATTCGGTTTCAGAATGATCCGCGGGAAGACGGTTATTAAGTTTGATGCGGTATGCGCGGTCGGCAGTACCCTGATCGGAGTGGTTATGGATGCTTCCGATGCCACAGCCGAGGAATACTATCCTTACTACTGGGCGCTTCTTTGCAATCACCGGGAGGAGATCGCAAGAAAGCTGGGAATTCCTGAAATCAGTGTCTTCATTCCTGTTATTTTTACCCAAAACAGCGGTATGGAGGATCCTGAACGGTGGGCCTGGATGTTTCAGATGTTCCCGCATGAAGGTTTAAGCGGAAGGATTATCGGAGAAGCAAATCCCCGGGGGCTGAATGCGCTCATAATCGATTTCGGAAAATTCAGGAAGCTGGTAAAGGAACCGCGGAAGGAGATTTTTCTGGAACGCTTCATCGCCCGTCTGCTGACCATCCTCTCAAAGTTCCCTGATAATTCCCCGGATGCTGCGGAAACCATAGCTGATAAGGAAGAGGAAGTTTCTGCCTGATTTCAGGAGACTCCGGAACCGGAGCCTGATCTGCGGCTCTTATTTCCGCCGTTTTCAGGCGCTGTTATCGAAAAAAGCGGCACCCCAAACCTCCCTTGCCAGACTCCGGCAAGGAGGAGGATGCTGTTTCGCTTAAACCATGAGAAGATCTTTCTCAGGTTCAGGATTGCTGCTCCTCAGGAGCCGGGCAGGTATCACCATCGCCCGTTTTCTGCTCCATGTCCGGCGCCTCACCGGCGTCATTTTTCCAGCCGGCATAGGCCTCTTTAAGAGAGCTCAAAGTCTGGCAAACATTTTCCGGCGTCATGCTCTCAATTGCGCGGATCTGATTTTTCAGGAAAGAAACCACCTTCATAATAGCTTGCTGGGCTTTTTTGATATCTTTCTTTCTCAGCTTCTCACCGTGAACAACTTTGTTTCTGGAGTCCTGAATAGACTTCCAGCTGCCGCCAAAAATGAAATAGTTGATAGCCGAGCAAAAATTTGTGTATTTAACCTCAGTCCAGATGTTTATTAAATGTTTGCCCTTGCAAAGCTCCTCGTAAAATGTCGAATCTTTGTGCTTAGCACCAATCTGCATGTCCCGATTTTTCAAAAATGCGTTTATCTCAGAAAACACCGCGGAACTCTGACATTCCTCTTGTAAATAAACTTTCTTGACGCTTTTATAGATAAGGGTGTCCAGATCCTGCAACCCCTGATACGCATACAGCAGGCTTTCAAGATCATTGCCGTTTCTGAGCATGGTCTCCCCCATGGACAGCAGAACGGCGACATTAGAATTACCGCTGTGCTCCACCCAGGAAAGGGAATTTCTGATGTCGCTTTCCAGAAGCTCTAAAACCGGATCATGAATTCCGCGGCAAAGCTCCTGATAGACCGGCAAAAGCTGAGAGCGGGCCTCGTTAAATATGGATAATCCCAGAAGACGCATGCCGCTTTTGAACTTTTCCGCCAGTTCTCTGCGGTTATTGTCATCCGAATTGTAATGGAACTCACTGTTTATCAGCGGGAGCAGGAAACTCATTTTTCCGGTAGTAGCATAATTTCCTAAAGCCATGCTGTAATCGATAAGGAGATCCAGATTCTTCATGTCATAGACATAGCTTCTGGAACATACCGGCGCAATATCCGCTAACAGCTGATCCACCTCGGGCTTCAGCAGGTCATAGCTTGCGGGATCGCGCTTTAAGCTATTGAGATCTCTGATAAGACCTGATGCGCCTTCGGTGCCGTTCACAGCATCGGAAATCAGCGGGAAATCTCCGTAAAAAATCTTCTCAACGGTGATGCCCTTAAAGGACTTCATATAGGCCAGCACTCCGAACATCAGGGCCGGCATGATCCGATAGCTGTGAGTGAGGTCAATATACAGACTGGCATTAAACTCCGTGCGCTCATTAAGCTCCCGGCATAGCTTCTGCTGCTCCTCCTGGTTTTCAATATCGGAGGATATCACCAGCATCTCCACATCCATTCCGATATCATCGGAGGCGGTTTTGAGAATATCCCCCAAGGTTTGCAGATCATTTGAAGAAAATTCTCCCTCTATGGTGCTGAGAATTGCCTGAGCCTTTTCCAGTTCCTCCCGGACACCGTCTGAGAACTCAAACTGCTCCAGGAAGCTCTTCAGAAAGACATTCCAGGAGCTGGAACTGCTTCCGACCACCAGGAGTTTGGCCAGACCTTCTTCATCCCGAAGTCTTCTGGCCATGGAACACCCCAGAAACAGACTGTTACTGAGACTGTATCTGCTGTCCGTTTTTCCGCTGGCGGGATCATAATATTCGTAATCAGTCCTGGTATAGTCGCCCGCTCCCAGAAATGACACCATCATACGTGATGCCGGAACATCAGCTTTGGCTGAACGAAGCTCCACCCCCAGAGCGTCCAGACACTCCTCCAGATCCAGATAAAAATCCTGTCTTTTCATGCCAATCCCGGAGGAATCTTTGTGCACCAGGGCCGAACGGAATACCTGCATGAAATCCTGATAAGGGGTTACTTTTGATTTTTGTTTCGATTTTGATTTTCCTTTCGATTTTTTTCCGCCCATGCCCTCGGGATAAGGGTAGTTCTTTTTCAAATAATTGTTCTTCGCCTTACCTGACTTTCTCGGATCAATGCCGTGCGCCTTAAGCTCCAGATCCATGGCATGATAAGTTGCCATCATGGCGTAAATATAGTTCTCCACTGACGCATACATTGACGCCATGCCGCGGAAAAATGCGGGCTCATTTTCCTCTGAAACCCAGTCGGTCATGTATCCCATAAAAAATTTAAGATAGGGATCATCCAAAGAAGATACGATGGATTCGAATTCCCGGGGAAGGGTCATTCTGGCTTCGCTGTACTCGCAATACTTCATGATCCTGCCGGCTTCTTTAATCCCCGATCTGAAATCGGCTGCCAGCTTAAGATCCCGGAACACTCCGATATCTCCGGAGTGCATGAAACGATTAACCATATCGGCAGTACTGACATATTCAGACAAAGGATTCAAAATGCAAACCTTGTTGGTCGGAAGCTTTTTAGCGGCTGTATTCTGCGATCCGCCCGCTGCTTTTTTGGGAACCCCGGCTTTAATCAAAAGCTCCCTTAACGCGCTTAATTTCTGCCGCGCCAGATCAGTATCATTGCTTGCTGCAAGGCCGTTGATCCTGTTTATCCAGTCATTTACCTGTTCCGTTCTTCCGGTAATGTCTCTCTTGTTCACGAGATCCCGATTGTAGAAAACCTCCTGGATCGTGACATTCCTGGTTTCCCTGAGACAAAGAGCCAGAGCATGAGCAGCCAGCGGCATAACCCGGAAACCGGTGGTAACATCAATGAAGAGATCCGCTCCCTCGGGAACCAGATCCCGCACTCCGCGCACAACTGAAAACTGTTCATCCAAAGAACGGGAATATCTCTCATGGAGAACCAGTCTGAACTGAACTCCGCAGCGTTCGCCGATCTCCCGGTTGAGAAGATCCTCTTCCTCCCGGAGCTGCTCCAGAGTGATCTCATCTGGACAATTCTGAACCTCATATGGCAGTCCCAGCTTCAGGCTGCTGTTAAACCAGGCCTTTAAGTTACCCCAGGAGCTTCCTGCGGTGCCGGCAATGATAAAGTCAGTTATCATTTTCCTGCGGCATTCCTTTAAAAATGTCCATACGGCAGCCACCGGCAAGGTATCATCGCAGCTGAACTCGCCGGGAAAGCAGTAATGTCTTTCTCCGTATTTGGCATTCCCCAGAAAACTAAGCAGAACCGTTCTTTTTTCCATAAAGAGTCACTCCCGTAAACGCAGCATTAAATTCAATGCCTGTCATTGCCCTGAATATCAAATAATCCTGTCCACCTTCATCTCCCGGGCATCAAAGTAATAGCACCGCACCCCGGATTCGCTGAACATGGTCTTGGAAATCTCCCAGGCCTCGCCCCAGCGCTCATTGACGCTGGTATCAATAAACACCCGGGCGATACCCGCCTGAATAATGGCCTTGGCGCATTCCTGACACACCGGAAGGTTGTGGATGTAAATAGAGGCTCCCACCACCGAGGAACCGTTGTACAGGGCATTCAGAATGGCATTCATCTCCGCATGCACCACCAGCCGGTACTTCATTTCCCGGTTGTTGTAACGTTCCGGATTGTCCCGGACACCCCGGGGAAAACCGTTATAGCCCTGGGAGATGATCTGTCCCTTGTCCCCCACAATAATGGCCCCCACCTTGGTGGAGGGATCCTTGGACCAGGTTCCTACCAGTCCGGCGATCTCAAAGTAGCGGCTTACCCACTTGGGAGCCGGAGTGTCCGCCTCGGCATCGGCCCCGGCAATGGCATAAAAGGCATCTTCCGGATCTTCATCTCCGGCATTGTCTTCAGCATTGTCTTCAGCGTTGTCACCGGCATCAGCCGCTTCCGCTTCATCTTCCTGTACCGGTTCCGGCGCTGACTCTTCCGCTGTTTCTCCGCTCTCGGGAGCTACGGTTTCCGCCGTCGTGTCTTCGATTTCCGGAAGAGGCTCATTTTCCGGAGCGGCTGCCGCGGCCGTCTCGTCTGCTGCCGCTGTTTCCGCTGCTGACTCTTCCGGCACAGGAGCATTGCTCCCTCTGGAATCAGGCGCGGTATTAACGGATGCGGTTTCTCTCCCGGACGGACTCTCCTTCCGCCTTACAAAATCATCAAAAAGCTGCCGGAAGAGATCCTTGATATCCGCATTATCGATATCATCATTGTCTACGAAGGAGCTTATGAGAGGATGCTTAATACCTTCCGGCTCCTGCGTGTCCCGATAGTAGCAGCGGAGCAAATCACCGGGCTCGATAAAATACTCATAATCCGGAAACGCCCGATGCCCTTCCTCGGCCCCCATCTCTTCAGTAAAGAAATCCATCACCGCTTCTTCGTCAGCTGCCCGAATACCCTCCGAGGTTCGGTTCCAGAAGCCGGCGCTGACCAGAGCCTCTCCCAGAATGGAAGGATGGCCGTCACCGGTCTTAAGCTGTTCCTTGCTGCCGTCGGAAAGCGTAACTGTTATGTTGGCGTATGTTCCCATGGTTGTTCTCCTGAAGCCGGATACTTCCCCGGCGATCGTAATTAGTCACTTTTACCTGCGCCGGCTTTATCTCCCGGCGTTTTCTGTTTGTTTTCGTCTGATTCCGTCTGATTCTGTATTATTCCGTCCGCTGCTGTCGCTATTCTCTGAGTTCCGTCCCGGAGCTTCCAGAGCTTAATCCCGCAGCTTTTCCTCATGTACTGCCGCCCTGTTTGCCGCCTGCAGTTTTTGCTCAATCAGGAACAGTCTGCAAATAACCGGCGCATTTCATTGCTGGAATATGGTGTAATTAAGATGGCCGCAAAACTCATTCCTGACAAGCCTGATACCGGCATATTCCTCATCTGAAACCTCGGTTCCTGTTTTGTATTCCATTTCAGCAACGCCGCGCTGTACATCCGGTTCACCGCCATCAGGTTCAGCATCTGTCGTTGCAGCAGCAACCAGGCTGACAATAACCTCTATGCTGTCCAGCGGTCTGCCCTGCCAGTTTCTCGTTATCTGGCTGAACAGTCTGTGTTCTGTCTTGTTCCACCTTGAAATTCCCGGCGGAAAATGCGAGACCTCAATTGGAAAGCCCAGATCATTTGCGAGCTTCTGAAGTTCATATTTCCAAAGTCTGCAGCAATACCCGCTGCTTCCGCCTCCGTCATCTGTAATATACAGCTTTGAAGCTTTGGGATAACGTTCCTTCCCCATATAGTTCCACCAGTTCCGAATGGAATTTGCAGCAAACACAGCGGTGTCCGGAGTGATCCCTGAAATAACATAATCAGCGCTGTCATTCCTGAAATTACCAATGTTTTCCTTCTTTTTGCAGCATATTGATATTACAGGAATGTTCTGGCTGAGATATGCGGCCGCCGTAGCGTTAATGTGCCTGAACTGCTCCTTGCGTTTTTCAGCTTCCGGTCCTGATTGCTTCATTCTCTGATTCTGCTGAATGCTGAAACCAAGCTGTTTCAAATAATCGCCAGCCTTGTCTTTATGGATAACTAAACCTTCCTTCTGCAGCTCGGCAGCAAGAGTCCTCAAACTTTTGATTGTCCAGCGCAACGGGCCTGAGGATTCTCCGCTGGAGTCCGAATCTGTGAGACGCTCCAAAGCCTCAGGAAGTTCAGGCTGCTTCTCCAGAAGGCTTTTCCTTCCGCCGCCTTTGGCTCTGATTCTCACCTTAGGCGAGGTTTCAGTTTGCCCGGAACTTCCGGGGCTGTCTCCTGCTCTGAGCTCCCTGATCCCCAAACTAATGGTATTTCTGTGCGTCCCCGAAATCAAACTGACCGTTTTGATCCCGCCCTGTCCCAGCGCAATAGCCTCGGATGCAAGATATTTCCGTCTCAGGCTTTCGTTCAAGTGGGGAAGGATGAGTTTAAACTTCTCTTCCAAAGTATCTGCGGTGGCAGCAAACATATCTGTATTTCCTGAAATCAAAAACTTGCTGACTCGGTTTTTGCAAACTTATTTGCCGAGTATTCCCTGCTCCGCCTGCGCTCCTCGGCGCCCCATCTCCATGCCGGTTCTGATAAAAAGGAACATCCGGAGAGCCGCGTCATAGTAAAGCTCCCGGGCCCGCGTGAGAGCCGTATCCAGAGACATGGGAGCGTTCACGGAGGTCATTAATGAGCAGATGCCGTGATCCAGAATCTCCATGGCCCCGTCTCCCAGAGAACCGGAAAGCCCCGCAGCAGGCACGCCATGCTTCCGGCAGCGTTCCCCTACCGCCTGCATCACCTTGCCGGAGGCGGTCTGACTGTCGGTGCGGCCTTCGCCGGTAACTACCAGATCCGTCTCCTTAAGCCGGGCATCGAAGTCCAGAAGATCCAGCACCGTGTCAATGCCGGATCGCATCCCGCCCCTGAGAATAATTCCCAAAGCCGCTCCCAGCCCGCCGGCTGCTCCGGCTCCGGGCAGATCATCGGGATCCCGGCCGGTCTTTTCTATAATGATCTCCCGGTAATTCCGCATGCCCTGTTCCAGTCTGGCCAGGATTTCCGGAGTGCCGCCCTTTTGCGGGCCATAGGTCATGGTCGCTCCCCGGGGGCCGGTAAGAGGGTTCCGGACATCGTTCATTACCGTGAGCTTTATCTCCTGAAGGCGGGGATCCAGTCCCGAGAGATCCGCCTCCCTGACATGAATAAGATCCTCGCCCCGGCCGGAAAGAGGAGTCCCGACCTCATCCCGGAAGACGGCTCCCAGAGCAATGAGAGCCCCCATGCCGCCATCGTTGGTGGCGCTGCCGCCCAAGGATACCGCAATATCCGTAAATCCCCGCCGGAGAGCATCCCGGATAAGCTCTCCGGTGCCTCGGCTGGTGGTGTAAAGAGGGTTCCTCTTTTCAGGCGGGGTGCCGGTAAGTCCGGAGGCCTCTGCCATTTCTATTACGGCCCGCTTTCCGTCGATGGCGAGATAACGGGCGGTAACGGGATTACCGGCAGCCCCGGTAACCGTCATCGCAATAAACTCTCCGCCGGAGGCATGTTTTATGGCGGCAATGGTGCCTTCGCCGCCGTCCGCCACCGGAAGGCCCTGACAGACAGTATCAGCGCCGAACACCTCCCGGGCCGCCCGGGTCAGAAGCTCCGCCGTATCCTGACTGGTGAGAGAGCCCTTGAAGGAATCGGAAACAAACAGAAAATTCATGCGGTGTTCTCCTCTCTGACTCCTGTTAAATTCCCTGACTGCCATTGCTCTTGATGATTTGCTGCTCTTGCGCCTTGATTGCCGCTTTTGCCCCTGATCTGCGATCCTTCCTGAAAACGCGCTATGCCCCGCCCGATTTATCCGCGTCTTCCGCTGGCTCCCTCCGGGCATTCAGATATTGCTGCGGCACCGGATGACCTATGCGGAGCAGGAATTTGAGATATTCGGGATCCCTGGCATTGACCTGAACGCCTTTATGCCCCCAGGTATCATTCAGGGAATAAGAAATATCAGTTGCCGCAATCGCCGCAATGAGCCCGAATATGACAATGGCATTGACCACAACGGCTCCCTGAAAAGCCTTTTGATTTTCCGAAGCATTGAAGCTCAGGAGATCCAGAAGATTCCAGCCCCGGATCCCGGCGGCATCGGCAATGAGAAAAACAAAAAATATCCCGGCCATGACAAGTCCGGGCATCAGGGCCTTCCTTGCCATGCCGGATATGCCCCCATGAGCTTTCCGAAAATGCCCGGCCTCGCAAACATACTGATTGAAAAAGAACTTTCCGCACTTTTTGCAGCGGGAAACCGGTTTTCCGGAGACGGAATTCGTCGGGCTGTCATCCCCCTTGGGCATTACTTCAGCGGGAACATCTTTGGGATTGACGATATCGCTCCTCCTGGGAGTCACAATATGAAACAGGATGACCTCGCCGCAGCAGGGACAGGCCGCAAAAAAATACTTTCCGGCCCTGTATTTGGGCCATTTGCTGGTATAACGCACCCGGGCAGGCTTAAGATTGGCATAGTCAATACGGACATTCTGTCCCTGCGCCCTGTTATCCTTGATCTTCATGCCTGCCTTCCTGCCTCCTGCGGCTATTCCACATCCTCGTCGGATCTGATGTCAGTAATGCTGATAAACTCCGGCTTTATTTCCCGGGCCTCCGCAAACCGGCTGATGAATTCCAGCGCTTCCGCCTCCGCAATGTTCCTGCCGTTCATTCTGTAAGAGCAGGACTTCGCCCCGCCTTCGGACTCCTTGCAGGAAACCCGGAGCTGGTTTACCGGCTGGCTGTCCTTAAGCTCGGCATAGGAGACATTAAGCCCGGAATCATCGGAGGATACGATACCATGCGGAGTCACCCGGAACTCCTTGGGAGCCTTGTCCAGAGAGGACAGCCGGACAATGCCGCCGTTCCCGGCAAATACCTCCGTGTTTCCGCTGTCGGAGCGGGACAGCCAGATCTCCGGAATATTGTCCCCGTCGATATCCGTCAGGGAAAGCCGATCCCATTTGCCGTCGGGAGACCCCGGAGCCACGAGCTTTTTCCCGGTAATAAGGGATCCGGTCTTCGGGGTGAAGTCGCTCCCGTCCCATTCGTATTTCTGCTCGATAGTGTAGAGAGGCACCTCGCTTTCATCGTACATGAAGTAGGTATCCTGGAAGATGCTGCCGTCCTCTTCGATAAGATAGCCGTAATTCACGCTGTTGAAGCCGTTGTATCTTCTGTCAAAAAAGTCCTTCAGGGGAATGAGCTCCCGGGTCTCCGGGCTGAATCTGTAGAAGCAGAAGGAGCTCGTGCCCATAAGATCCTCCTGAGAGGCAATGTGGAGAGCGAAGGAAAGTCCGGTTTTCGGGGAACGGTAAACCCGGGCGGTGAAATATTCCGAAGAGGCGTCCTCATCATCAGTGTCTTCATCGCTCTCCGGGGGATACTCGATATTGCCGGAGGATACCGGAGGCAGCTTCCGGCTGAGATAGTCCTTGATTCCCGGGGATTTCCATTTGTCCGCAAAGGCCTTAAGAAAATCCCGGGCCTCGGGATCAGTGGTTCCGGGGAGAGTCAGGTTTTCATTCATGCAGAACGCCTCATAGTAAACAGGATCATCCCCGGCGTCTCCGGTCTCCTCTTCGTCCGCACAGGCCTGTCCCATGGCCAGCATGCCCCCTGAGAGCAGCATTGCCGCATAAATGCACTTCCGCATAAGATCCTCCTGAACTGCATGGTTTATCCGATTATGTCCTCATTATAGAAATTCCTGTCCGGCAAACCGTGAGAAAGCGGGGATTTTGAAAACTTCCGGAGAAAAAACCGGCTGATTACGACCTTCCGCCGCCGTCCCCTGGTATTTTGCGGCCCCGGAGCCGTATCCTCCCGGCCTTCCGCTTCCTCTTGGGATCCCCCGGCAAAAACAGGAGATAACCGCCTAAAAAATACCCAAAAGCACGGGATTCTTTTATAATGGCTTTCTGTTAAAATCAGCAGCTGTGTTTCCTGTGTCCGCCGGTGTCTCCCTATGACCGACAATCCTGAAAAAGTAATCTGCGGGCAGTGCGATCTGGTGCTGGAGGTTCCCCCGAGAGAAGGTCATCTTGTGGGCTACTGCCCCAGATGCCGCAACGCCGTCCATCACTACCGGGTACGCCCTTCCAGGGTGTCTCTCTGCTATGCTCTGGCGGCCATATTCTTTTTGGCGGCCACGGACTCCCTTCCCTTTATGGCCATTTCCGCCGCCGGCATTGAGCAGGGCATGCAGGTGCTGGACTACACTACGGTGCTGGGGGCTCAGGACATGTGGGCGGCCAGCTTCGTGATTTTCCTCTTCATGCAGTTTCTCCCCCTGATGACCCTCCTGACCATCATTGCCGGGGATACGGGAAAGATCCTGAAAAAGCGCTTTTTCTTCATGCCCTTTCTCCTGAAGATTCTGCATTTCAATGTGGAATGGAGCATGGTAGAGGTCTTCATGGTGGGGGTGCTGGTCAGCCTCATCAAGCTTATCAGCATGGTGAACATCGAGTACGGATCCGGCTTCTGGACCTTCTTCGCCTTTGCCATTTTTTACCTTCTGGCCGTGAGCCGCTTCAGCGAAGAGGAAATGTGGAATTACTTTGCGCCCCGGGACAAAAAGCACCTGAAAAGATCCCCGGACGCGGGCATCAGGGCCGAGCCGCAGAACTTCTGCTCCTGCACCTGCTGCGGGGAAATCCTGGACATGGAAAACGAAACGGAATGCCCCCGCTGCCATACCGGCATCCGGGATCGTTCTGCCCAGTCTCTCCATAAAACCCTGGCCTTCACTCTGGCGGCCATTGTGATGTACATTCCCGCCAATATTTACCCCATGATGGTAACCACCTATCTGGGCAGCGATTTGGAATCCACGGTCATTGACGGCGTGATCACCCTGTGGGAGCTGGGCTCCTACTTCGTGGCGGCGGTGATTCTGATTGCCAGCATCTTCATCCCCATTATCAAGATCCTGCTTCTGCTCTATCTCTGCTGGTCGGTGAAAAAGCTCCGCAGAACCCGGAACCGGGTCTTTCTGACGGTGATCTACCGCATTGTGGAATTTATCGGCAAGTGGTCCATGGTGGACGTGTTTGTGGTAGCCATCATGGCCACCATCGTCCGCATTCAGAACCTGATGACCATTTACGCCGGTTCGGCTATGATCTCCTTTGCCGCGGTGGTGATTCTGACCATGATTGCCGCGAGATCCTTTGATCCCCGGCTGCTCTGGGGCTACGGCAAGGATCGCGCGGAGCATTCCCATGGGGAAGATGAAAATGACAAGGTTCCTCCGGATAAGACGCCCCCGGAGGAACAGGAAAACGGACAAATGCCGGCTTCGTTCGCCGGGTAACGTTATGAACTGGAAAACAGCTGAACCGGCAGGCTGAATTGGCGGGATCAGCTGAAAGATCTGCGGCCCCCCCGAAAGAAAAGAATAGACAACCGGAAGCAGCCCGGAGCCGCTTCCAGCAACCTGGAGATATGAAAAAAGATGGATAAGATCCTCACCGTGAAAAAGGAAAAGCTCTATTCCTTTATCTGGACTGTTCCCATCGTCGCCCTGATCATTGCGGGAACGCTCATCTACCGCTCCCATTTCAACAAGGGGCCGGAAATCACCCTTATTCTCTCCAAGGCTGACGGTATTGAAGCGGGAAAGACCGCCATCAAAGCCCTCAGCGTGAACGTGGGCAAAATCGAAAGCATAACGCTGTCCCCGGATCGCAAAAACGTTATTGCCACGGCCCGCATGGATCCCGGCACCGAGGATCTCATCCGGGAGGATTCCCGCTTCTGGATCCAGAAGGTGCGCATCGACCGCCAGGGGGTAACCGGCCTGGACACCCTGCTTTCCGGATACTATATCGAGCTTTCTCCGGGAAACAGTCCGAGACCGTCAAAGATGTTTTCGGTGCTGGATGATCCTCCCATCGCCACCGATGACCGGGGACTTTTTCTGACGCTGCATTCCAGATCCTTTAAAAGGGTTGCTCCGGGCAGCATCCTGAAATTCAAGGGCATTGAAGCCGGATATATCATCGACGCAAATTATGATTTTCAAAAGCAGATCATGACCTACCGGGTGTTCGTATCCTATCCATTTTCCAAGACCGTTGATTCGGGCACCAAGTTCTGGATCTCCTCCGGCATTACCTTTTCCATGGGCCCCGACGGCCTCAAGGTTGACACCGACTCTCTGGAAAACATCATCAGCGGCGGCATCAGCTTTGACAACATCGAGGGCAGTCTGAACGACGAGGATGACGTCCCGGTTAAAAACGATCACGTATTTACCCTTTACAATGATCGCACCAGCATTGTGCCCACCTATGCCAGCAGCCGTACCCTGGACTATGTCATTCTGCTGCCGTACCCGGATCGGGGACTTCAGCCCGAATCCCCGGTGTTCTTCCAGGGCGTGCAGGTGGGCGTAGTGAAAAGAGCTCCCTACTTCCCGGAAAACTACCGGCTGTTCCACAATTACAGCAAATACACGGCGGTGCTTATCTCCATTCAGCAGGAACGTTATGAAAAGAGCTCGCTGGAAACCATTGATGAGATCCGCCAGGACATTGAGCATCTCATAAGGGAAAAGAATCTCACCGCCTCTGTGGAAAACATGAACATGCTCACCGGCAAGAAGTGCATTGACCTTCTGATGGTAGAGGCTCCCGGCACCGAAAGAATCGTCTACAACGCTCCGTATCACGGCTATCCGGTTATTCCCTCCCTGGACAAGAGCCTGAACACCATTCAGGATGACCTCAGCCGGTTCACTCATAAGCTGGCCACCCTGCCCATGGAGGATCTGGCCAACAACGTGAACCAGCTTCTGAAGAACTTCCAGAATACCGCGCTGGAAATCAACGCCCTCACCAGCAATATCAATGCCATTGCGGACAAGCTTCATAAGGAAAACATCTCCCATGAGATGCTGTCCACCCTGAAGGAGGTGCAGAGCATTCTGGCTTCGTACAACAGCGATTCCGCCCTGTACCGGGATCTCTCCCAGGCGGTGAAGGAGCTTAACAGCACCCTCAAGGGAGTTAAGCCCGTAGTCAGCAAGGTAAATGAAAAGACCAACTCCCTGGTATTCTCTTACGATCGCCAGGATCCCGTTCCCGCCGGGAAAAAAGAGAAGAAGGAGAACAAAAAGAAATGAGCTTCCCAGTAATCAAATTTTCCGCAATTGCCCGTCCGGCTGTTAAGTTCGCCGCAGCGCTGACGCTGGCATGTCTGGCCGGATGCTCCGCAAGCTCCGACAGCATTTATCACTACTATGATCTGGACGGCTTCACCAGGCAGGTTCAGGACACCGGCTCCGGAAATCCGGTGCGGGTTAACGACGTCAAGCTGCCGGACTATCTGGACACCCAGTCCATCCTGTTCCAGACCGGGCCCAACGAGGTAACCCAGACCAACCGCAACAAATGGATCGCCAATCTGGGCAGCATCCTGACAAATTCGCTGGTGCTCCGGCTCCGGAAGAACCTGCCCCAGTACAGCTTCGGCGAAAACATCTGCAGCCAGGGCCGGGACGACTGTCCGGCGCTGGATATGAACATCCGGGACTTCCGGGGCATTTACGACGGCACTGTGCATACAGAGTTTGACTGGCAGATCATGAAGGGCCGGGATCTCATCTGCCACGGCAGCATCTCCCGTTCCGAAAACCAGGACGGCGACGGCTACGACAGTCTGGTGGAGGCTCTCAACAAGGCCTGGAAGTCATCTCTGGACGATCTCTCCGGCAATATCGATACCTGTCTCACCCGCCTGGCTCAGGAAACCAAGCAGAAATAAGACCCTGTGACGGGCGAGATTCCGTTCGCCTTGTCCCGGGGACAGGCCCGGGACTTAAACTTATCGCGCGGATTAGAATTCTGAGCATCCTGTTCTCATTACGGGGGCTTCGCAGCCTCCCCGGTCAAACCGCCTTGAAACACGTCCCTCAAAATAAACAAACGTATTCTGATGAGCCCTCTTAACACCGCTCAGTGAGAATCCGGATCCCTTGTTATCTGCCATTTTTCCTGCGGTGTCAGAACATCCCAAAATACTGCTTGTCAGCCTTCTTTTTGCGGTTATAACATAGTCTGGCAAAGAAGATAAAGCCGGGCAGGAACCGGAGAAAAAGATGGGAGGAGAAGAATAAGATGGGCAGAATCGATCGCAGCGAAGGCAATCTTTTTCCCTGGCCCAAAGGGGCATATATCCGCAATAAACGCTATCTGTACATTAACGTCGGAAACAAATATGTCTCTCCTTCTGAAAAGCAGGACAAGGCCTCGCGGGGGTATACCGGTCATGACAGCCTCTGCATTGGAGTTTTGCAGGATCCGGAACATCCGGAAACCAGAAAGTTCTATGCCAACAGGAATTATCTCTTGAGGCAAAGCCCCGCTGAATTGCCGGATCCGCCGAAGTTTGCAGGCAGCATTTCTGTCGGTCTCACTACATGGATCCGAGAAGCGGCCAGCAAGTCAGGACTGGCCGATGATCTCGCAAAAGCCTTCGGGGAAGATGACACCCGGCTTATTATGGACATGGCGGCGTATATGCTCTCAAGAGGAAGTGCTGTTATACAGCGCTTTCGGCTTGGGCCCGGGATCATGAGTTGTTTTCAGAAGACATTCCGGATGAGTCCTCTCTCGGACTTTTTCTGAAAAGTCATCTCACGCTCCCTAAAATTAAAAAGTTCCTGGATTGCTGGTGTCTTCGCAATATCGGGGACAGCGGGATTTTTCTTTGTTATGATTCCGTCAATGCTAACTGTCCGGCGGAAGGCGTGTTCATCGCACCGGAAGAACCTGCCGAAGACAATTCCCGGGACAATGCCGCCAGATATGACTCCGTGCTTAACCAGGTTAATGCCGATTATGCGGTGCGGCAGTCAGACGGGCTTCCGTTAACGTATCTGCGCTCTCCGGGTTCCGGGAATGGCATCGATCCCGCTTCGGAGATCCTCAGGTTCATCTCGGAAATAAAGCAGCTGTCCGAAACAGACGGGGCCCAAAAAGACGTGAAGCTTTGTCTGCTCTGCGACCGCGGGTATCTGTCAGAAAACAATCTGAAGGAGCTGGACAGCGCGGGTCTGGAATACATTATCATGATAAGGCCGTCATTCAGGAAATATAACGAGCTTGCCGATGCGGTGATCGCCAAAATCAGAAGCTATAAAAACGAGCTCCGGAACTCTGATTATGAAGACGAAGATGATGACGAGAGATACGGTCTGACCGCAGATTCAGAGCTTTATGATAACGGCTCCGCCTGCAAGGCTCACATTATCTGGAGCGCTCGCAGGTACAGCGCTAAACGTAAAAGGGGTGCGGCCAGGATTGAAGAGGAACGGGCAGCTCTGGACAGATTTATTTCTGAAAACAAGGACAAAGCCCTGAAGGAATCTGAGCTTAAATGGGTTCCGGCATATTTTGATTTAACAGTTACTGAAGGTAACGAGGCAAGCAAAACCGCGGAACCTAAAAGCCGCAGTGCCCAAACCGGTACAAAAACGGCCGCGGCCAGAACGGTAACAATTACCGGGTACGCAGACAATGAAGCGGGAATCAATTGTCAGTACCAGAAGGCAGGACTTACAATTCTGGTAACCCGCTCTGCGATAACCGTTCAGGAAGCAAATGATGCCTTCGCAAAGAGAGATTGCGTGAAAAAGGCGTTTCAGGCCCTGAAGAGTCATTACGGCATGGACAGGATCGGCGTTACCGCTGAAGAAGCAATGCATGGCAAAGGCCTTATTTGGTTCGTTGCTTCCATACTGCATGCTCTTCTGTTCACCGGGACTGAAGATCTCAGGAGTCGGGATTGCAAGAGCTATGCCGTTCCGGCGCTGATTGACAAGATGGAAGCGATTAAAGCTGACCTGAATTCAGCAACGGGCAAGCGAGAAAGAAGGTTTAAGCTCACCGGCCAGCAGCAAGATATTCTGCGGTTATGGCAAATTGATGAGGCGTTCATTGATGACAGGATAGCTTCAATTTCAGAGTAACCGCCTTATTGCAAAGCTATAAACTTGAATATACTAATGTTGACCGGATCCTTCATGATTGGTATAAAATCCCTTATTTGCTACAGGTTTTACTGCTTCAATCGGCAGAAGCTCACAAGTCAGGTCTTACCTGTTAAAATCCGCTTGGTGTTCCCAATAACCTTATGTATCCTTTTGGTAGACTTAGGTATAAGACCGTACCTGATATGGGGCATGGCTTAGTTATGTTGCATGATTAAAACAGTCATTTGTACACTAACTGCATTTTGGATAATTCCACGAAATTTGTCCGGTTCAGCATATATATTTGGTGTCATTGTGATTATTATGCAGATATCTGATATAGTACAGCGCAATGCAAATTTTTTATCTTAGAATTGATAGCATTTTAAGACTATAGCTATTAAAATTTAAGTAATTGAGGTAAAATGAAACACACCTACCAAAAAACACTTCTCAACCAACCATAAAACCATTTTAACTTTTTAAGTTAGGCATTGTTTTCTTAAAAGATTGGAAATTTTATTACATTAAATGGTAACACATTATATAATAACTCTAACTTCTTTTATGAATACAATCTTTGTGTAGATAACATTTAAATAACTATTGTAGCTATGTTAAAGACATTTGAAACAGAAAACTACAGAACGTTTTCCGATAGAATTATTTTTGATTTAACATCTAAAGATTACGCTTTTAGCAATGATATTATAAAAAACGGCTTGGTTAACAAAGCTATAATATATGGCAGAAACGCCATTGGCAAAAGTTCTTTAGGATTGGCTCTATTTGATATAATCTCGCATTTGACAGACAGACTTGTTTTTTCAAAACGCAATTATATTAATTTAAAGCACCCGGACAAACCTGCAATATTTAAATATGTTTTTATTTTTAATGAGCATGAAGTTGTGTACGAATACAAGAAAAAAGATTTACACTGCTTATTAAACGAAAAATTAACAGTAAATGGGGATGTTTGGGTTAATTTTAATTACTTCTCAGACAAAGACAACGAACGATACATTATCGACAAACTAAAGGGAAATCTTAATCTTGAACTTTTTGATAATAAAATATCAGTGCTTAAATACATCTATAGAAGCACACCTACTGACAACAATTCAATTTTAACAAAATTAATAAAATTTTGCGAAGGAATGCTTTGGTACAGATCCCTGTCAGAAGGGAATATGTATATGGGATATATGAATGGTGATGTACAGAATATTACGGATATCATATATGAAAACGGCAAACTGTCAGATTTCAGGGATTTTTTAAAAGAAAATGGCGTAAATTACGAGCTCAAATTTATGCAGGATGACGAGCGCCGTCATGTGCTATACGTGATTTTTGACAACAATACGAAAGCTCCTTTTACCAGTCTTGCCTCAACAGGGACGATGGCACTGTCGTTGTTTTTTGCGTGGAAGATAAGTTCTTTCAAAAAAATATCTTTTTTGTTCGTAGATGAATTTGATGCTTTTTTGCATTATGAATCCGCAGAACAAATTGTTAAACAATTGAATCACAATTCAAATTTTCAGAGTATTTTAACTACACATAACACATATTTAATGCAAAACGAACTTACCCGTCCTGATTGTTGTTTCCTGATGACTGAAAAAGGTATCAAAAGCCTTCATGACTCCACAGACAAGGAGATTCGCAGTATACACAATTTAGAGAAAATGTACATTAACGGAGCTTTTTCAGAATGACGGTTAAAGTTCTTTTAATTGTAGAGGGAAAGAAAACAGAAAAAGAGTTCTTTTCACAGATGTTTAACGAATATGGTGCTGCAGCAGATATTTTTGCAGTGTCTACAAATATTTATTCGCTGTATTCAAGAATGAAACATTATGATTTTCTGTGCGATGTAAAAGATGTCTTAAAGGAACTTTCGGATGATAAAAGTGTAAACCTTGATCAGAATTTTACTTATGTTTATTTGATATTTGACAGTGATTTGCACAATTTGCCTTTCAATAAAAGAGGAACAGAACATAACATCAAAGATGTTGTTGACTGCAATATAACCATACTAACGGAGATGGCAGAATATTTTACCAATGAGACAGATCCTTCGGTTGGGAGGCTGTACATTAACTATCCAATGATGGAATCTTTCAGATATTGTAACTGCTTTGATGATCGAGACTTTCTTGATGCAAAAATTAAAATTGAATGTATTAAAGACTTCAAATCACTGGCATCTAAAAAACGACTTGCAGGAGTTAGGATTGATAATTACAAGGCTAACGATTTTAATAATTTAATAAGACTTCATTTAGCAAAATTAATATTACTATATAATGAGTTTAAAAATAGATGTTTGCACGATCTTGTTTATTCTGAGTATCAGAATTTGTCAGCTTCCACATCAATCATAAAACAACAGCATCTTCTCGTATGCAGTGAAAACTCATTAAGCGTTTTAAATTCTTCATTGTTTGTCATTATTGATTATTATGGAAACAAAGCAAATTTCTATAACAATTTAATAAAATCATATTAAGCATTCTCTGTTTTTTTGATTTAATTGTGAAAGTCAAGAACAGGTTCCGCGCAGACTGTGCCTCTGGTACTCCTGCGCTGCCCCTTCAGCCTTAACCGCCAAATGTCGTGTTTGGGTCACTTCCCCATATTTGCCGACCATCCGGCCCGCAGCCAGCACACAAAAAAAAAAACGCGGCCCCGTAAGGAAACCGCGCTCTGTATTGTATCCGCTCTTTCCGGCGGCTAAATGAATAGCTTCGCCAGAAGCAGACCAACCAGACAGGCTACGAACACCCCGATAAGACCGGGAACCATGAAGGAGTGGTTAAAGTACCACTTGCCGATCTTGGTGGTTCCGGAAACATCGAAGTTCACCGTGGCGATGTCCGAAGGATAGTTCGGAATAAAGAAGTAGGCGTAGGTGGCCGGCATCAGGCCGATAAGCACCGGAGCCGGAAGTCCGATGGCTACGGCTACCGGAAGCAGGATCTTGGCAGTGGCCGCCTGGGAATTGACCACCACGGATACCGCAAAAAGAGCCAGCGCAAAGGTCCACGGGTAATTGTTAACCATGTCGGTAATGGCCGCCTTGAAGGAAGGCATGGCATAGGCGAAATAGGTATCGGACATCCATGCTATTCCGAAAATCGCCACGCACGCCGTCATACCGGATTTGAATACCACGCCATTGGGAACCTTGGCTACCGGAGTTTTGGCGATAATTACGATAAGGGCGCCGAAGGCCAGCATCACCATCTGAATTACCACTCCCATGGAGATGGGCTTGGCTCCTTCCCCGATGGTTCTGATAGAAGGGAATACGGCAATGATAAAGATGAGCACCAGAGCCAGCAGGAAGATGCCCACCGATATTGCGGCTTCCCGGGGCAGCTTCTCGTTAAGGGTGGTCTGGCTGGTTGCTTTGAGCTGAGCCTGAAAATCCGGATCCTCCAGCTTCTTTTTGAAATCCGGATCATCCATAAGCTCCTTGCCGCGGAAATTGGAGTATACGGACATGGCAATAACGCCCAGAAGCGTAGCCGGGAAGGTAACCATCAGGATATCCACGAGAGTGATGTTCTCAAGTCCCGGGATCTGCATAACGTCCTTGCCCAGATAGCAGGCCACCACCGCTGATATGGGAGAGCCGGTAAGAGCCAGCTGGGAAGCCACTGAAGCCGCGGCCATGGGGCGTTCCGGACGGATTCTGTTCTTAAGGGCGATGTCTCCGATAATGGGCATAATGGTGTATACGGCATGGCCGGTGCCCAGCATCACGCTGAGGAGAAAGGTCACTAAGGGGCCCAGGAAGGTAATTCCTTTGGGATGCTTCCTCAGGATCCTCTCTGCGATCTGCAGCATGAACTTGAGTCCGCCGGAGGCCTCCAGCACGGCGGCGCAGCCTACCACCGCCAGAATAATCAGCATTACATCCACCGGAGCATGCCCTACCGGCATTCTCAGGATGAACACCTCCACCATAAGTCCGATTCCGGAGACCAGCCCCAGGCCGATACCCCCGAATCTGCTGCCGATGTAAAGCATCAGCAGCATGAAAATAAATTCCGCTATCAGCATAAAAATGTCCTGCTTAAGTCTGAGTAGTTTGCGCTGTCCCGGAAACGGAGAGAGAACAAAAATCCCTGCCGCAACCGAACCAGCTTTCTGAGATTCTACCATCACCCCCGGAATCAAAAAGCTAGGTAAGTTCAAAAACCCCGCAAAACAGGCTCTTTCGGATAAGATTTTAAGCCGCTGGTAACATTTTCAGGAAGATACGGAAGAGATCGTTACATGAGACTCCGTAATAGCAGCGCGGGGTTAAATATCTCTTGAGGAGAAATCCGGAACTGCGGACGGAACATGACGGCTGCAAAAAACATGAAGAAATGTCCCGACCTGCTTACAGGCAGTGCCGGCACAGATCTGAAACCTTTATCACCCCCATGTCAGAAACGCCGCGACGGCTGCTAAAAAGCTAATCCCGAACAACGCGCCGCAACCGCAGCCAATCCAGCCGCTGTTTTTCCGGTTCGGCATGAGTATTGAAAAAAGAAGCATGCCGCCGCAGGCGCAAAAGAAAGCGACCACCCCAACTAATGCCAGATAGCCCCTCATGATCTCCTCCTGTCACGCTTTCAAACTAAATTCCCGGCTGTCCGCGGGCATGAATCAAGGATATTTTCCGCCCCATATCCTGATCAGATTTGCTCCTTTGCCTGTCATTTTAGCTGTCATTTCTGACTGTCTGCCACCGGAGTTCCCCGCGAAATACCGCTCAGAGGTAACATTTTCGGGATAAAGTCACAATATTGCTCACGTCAATCATCATTTAGAAACCTTTTTCAGCGAGGATGACTACAATTACAGCCGGAAAATTTTCTAATAACTCTATAACAGGAAGAAAGTTATGACTAACGCACCCTCATCTCCGGGAAGCGGCTCAAATGCCCCTTCAGGAAATACTGATGCCGCGCCGGCTTCAGATTCCGGGCTGAAGGCAAACATCATAAAGCTGTTTGTTATCGCCATTATCTGTGCTTTCACCTATTTTCTGCCCGCCATCATGCCGGAAACTCTGCCTCTTACGGCTGTGCAGCAGATCACTCTGGTGATATTTGTGGGAGCGGCTCTGCTTTGGATTCTGGAGCCCATGCCGGTATATGCCACCTCCCTTACCATTATCGGCTCTCTCTGTATCTTTATCTCGGACGGCGGTCTTACCCCGGTGCGGGAACATCTTAAAGCCACAGACCCCAGCCACGTCATGAAGTACCAGCAGGTGCTGAACAGCTTCAGTTCGCCGGTGCTGATACTCTTTATCGGCGGTTTTGCGCTGGCCATTGCCGCCACCAAGTACAAGCTGGACATCAATCTGGCCAAGATCCTGCTGAAGCCCTTCGGCAAGCGTCCGGGTCTGGTCACCATGGGCATCATGTGCATCACCGGCTGCTTCGCCATGTTCATGAGCAACACCGCCACCACCGTTATGATGCTGGCCATGATCGCTCCGGTGCTGGCAACTGTTGACAAGAAGGATCCCGGCATCAAGGCGCTGGTACTGGCTGTGCCCTTTGCTGCCAACATCGGCGGCATTGCCACCCCGGTGGGCACCCCTCCTAACGCCATCGCTCTGAGCTTCCTTTCCGGCGAAAACTCCGTCAGCTTCCTGAACTGGATGATAATCTGCTTCCCGCTGGCCATAATCTGCATTATGGCAGCCTGGCTGGTGCTGCACTTCATGTTCCCCTTCCGCATCTCGGAAATCAAGCTCACCATTGATTCCAAATTCGAGAAGGACTGGAAATCCATTGTGGTTTATGTGATTTTCGGACTTACCATCCTCCTGTGGATGACCGAAAAGCTTCACGGCATCAACAGCTACGTAATTGCTCTGGTTCCGCTCATGGGCTATACCGCAACCGGCATTCTGGAAACCAGCGACATCAAGCGCATGAACTGGGACGTTATCTGGCTCATCGCCGGCGGTATCGCCATCGGCAATGCTCTGGGCGTAACCGGCCTCGCTGACAAGCTGGCTCACATGATTGACTACTCGCAGTTCAGCGGCTTTATGATCATCGCTGCTCTGGCCACCATCGGCTGGGCGCTGTCGAACTTTATCTCCAACACTGCGGCAGCCAACCTGATGATCCCCATCGCCGTAGCGGTGCTGGCCAATGCCGATACCGGCATGCACATGTCTCACTGCCTGATAATCATGGCTCTGGCCATGAGCTTCGCCATGACGCTGCCTATCAGCACTCCTCCGAATGCTCTGGCTTATGCTACCGGCGATATCACCAACAAGGACATGATGAAGTCCGGCGGTTTGGTTTCTGTAATCTGCATGCTGGTGGCTTTTGCCGCTCTCTATGTCATTGAGCAATTCTCCTGATATTGCTCCCGGAGCCTCCCGCGGGAAGATTATTGCGCTGGCAGACTGCAATAACTTCTTCGTTTCCTGCGAGAGGCTTTTTCGGCCCGATCTTAAGAACCGCCCGGTGGTGGTTCTTTCCAACAATGACGGCTGTGTGATTTCCCGTTCCGACGAAGCCAAGGCTCTCGGCATCAAAATGGGAGTTCCGTTCTTCCAGATCGCCGATCTGGCCCGCCGGTATCGCATCGCCGCCTTCAGTTCAAATTTTCCGCTGTATCTTGACATCTCCCGCAGAGTGACCAGCACCCTGGAGGAATTCTGTCCCCGGCTGGAGAACTACAGCGTTGACGAATCATTTCTGGATCTTTCCGGTCTGGACAGGCTTTACGATATTCCGGCATACTGCCTTAAAATCAGAGAGACAGTAACCCGGAATACCGGTATTCCCATATGCGTGGGCGCGGCCGCCACCAAAACCCTGGCCAAGGCGGCCAATCATGCCGCAAAAAAGAACTTCATTCCGGGAGGAGCTGCGGTGATCCTGGATGAGGGCACCCGGAGACGGGTGCTCAAATGGACGCCTGTGGGAGATATCTGGGGGGTGGGTTCCCGGCTAGAGCCCAAAATCCGCGAGATTCTGCATGCCGGGGATGCCTGGGAATTTGCCGAATGCGACGAATATCGCCTCCGGCATAACTTTAACAAAACCGTGTACGGCACCTGGAAGGAGCTTAACGGGGAGAGCTTTTTTGAGCTGGAGGATCAGCCCCGCCCGAAAAAGCAGATGATGTGGAGCCGCACCTTCGGAAACCGGATTGCGGATTTCGGCCTCCTCCGGGAAACCATGGCCGGATTTGCCGTAAGCATTATGCAGAAGCTCCGGGAGGAACGCCAGTATGCCGGAACCATGGGGATCTTCATAAGCTCCAGCCCCTTTGATCCCCGGCCCTGCAGCGATTCCGCCACTCTGGATCTGGGGCATCCCGTAAACGACACCGTAACCGTGCTTAACGGTCTTAATTTCCTTCTGGAAAAAATCTTCCGGCCGGGGGTGCCCTATGCCCGGGGCGGCATCATTCTCTGCGATCTCTCCCTGACGCCGGAGTTTCAGACGGATCTCTTCGATCCCGTAAAACAGCCCGGGCCGGATGATGAAAAGCGAAAAAAGCTGATGGCCACCATTGATCTCATAAACTCCCGGGGCCGGAACACCATTTTCTTCGCCGCGCAGGGCCGGGCCGGAACTGCCAAGGTCTCCCGGCAGACCCGATTATCCCCGGCCTATACCACCTCCTGGAAGGATGTGCCCAAGGTGCGGTAACGCCATTACTGGCCGGAAAGCTGCTCCCTGAGAGCCTGGGCGGCTTCGTCGGCCTTCTTTTTCTGGGCCTCAAGCTCATCGTTCAAAGAATTTGCGGCTGCCTCGGCCTTCTTCTTCTCGGCTTCCAGCTGTTCGTTCAGAGAGTTTGCCGCAGCCTCGGCCTTCTTCTTCTCGGCTTCCAGCTTATCCTGGAGGGCTCTGGCGGCTTCATCAGCCTTCTTCTTTTCCGCTTCAATGCGGCTTTGAAGATCTTGGGCGGAATTCCCGGCGGCGCTCTTGCTTATTTCAGCCGGAGCAGCCGTCTCTTCCTTTCCGGAGACGCTGGTGTTTGCCGCGCCGGCAGCTTCGGAAGCCGCCGGATTTGCGGCGCCAGATGCCGGAGACTCGGAGTCGCCGCAGGCGCTTAACAGCATAGCGGCAATGCCCAAACCGGCCATAGCCCGGCAGATTTTGTTCATGGTCATATTCGTGGTCTTTTGCATAGTCATATTACTTTCCTCTATGTGCAATCAGGTTAAAAAAATGTCCGCCCGGAGAGATAAAGCCGCCCTGCCGCTTTGTTCTGCCTCCGGCAGGCAGTCTCTGACGGTATATCTGACGCTGCAGGATAGGATATCACGCTAATTACCGGCTGAAGCATTCATAAGCCGCTTTTTAGCAGGCTTTTTACCGCCCGGAGAGCTCTTTTCACTGCCGGAGCCGCCCTTGGCGGCCTCCTCCAGAAGAGCCTTCTCCGCTTCATCAGGGGTTTCCGCTCCCGCCAGCACCACTCCGGTAACCGGTTCCCCGGTGTTTTCCGGAGCTGATGCGGGAGCGTTCTCCGGATCCGGAGCTTCCGCGCCTGAAAACTCTTCAGCGGAGCTGTCAGGGGCATCACTGACTGCATCTCCGGTGCCTTGGGCCGGTTCAGACGCTACTTCTCCGGCTCCGGCAGCATCACTTCCGTCGGAAGCATCAGCAGAAGAAGCGCTGGCAGAAAAGGTCGGAATCTCATCTCCGCCATCCCGGGGGCTCACATCCCGGCAGCTTTTAAGAGCCGCCTGGTAAGCCTGGCGGTAGCCCTGAAGCGGCAGAAGATAAGTCCATTCCCGGGAGCCCTGATTAAACCGGATGAGCAAATGCTTTCTGTCCGTGGTATCCATCTCCGCCAGCAATGTCAGCATCACCTCCGAGGGGCCGTTGTAGCCGGTAGGCACAAAAACATAATCCCCGTGCTTCACCACGCCCCGCATCTGGTAGCCGCCCCGGTATTTGCCGGTTTTAGGATCCTTTTCCAGATCCTTCAGTCTGAAGGCGAAGGTAATCACGGCAGGGGCGTCTGGGTTCATAATATCGGTGGTCAGGGCGGGGAGACGCAGCATAAAGGCCGGAAGCGGCCAGGAGTTACGGCAGCCGACGCTCATTTCGAAGGAATCCAGAAACTCCTTGTCCAGATAGGCGGCTTCCACAATTACCGGATTCCCGTCGATCACCGTGGAGTGGGCCACATCGGTACGCCAGCCGGCCTCCGCGGCGCCGGAAAGGAAGAGTCCGGCCAAAAAGCTCAGGCATAAAGCCCTGCTCCGGGATTTAATGATTCCGTCTCTGGCTGCCTCCGCCATTTTATCCTCCTATGCTATCCCTTAATGCTGTCTCCCGGATCCTTTTTCGCCCTGCTTTTCATTACCAGGGCAAGGTCAGGACTCGCTCACGGCAATGGGGAATTTTTATTTTTGCCGTAGCTGCCTCTGATCTTCCCCTTGTCAGAACGTCCTTTACGGGGTTTGGAATCCTTTTTGCCCTTCGGTCTCCCGCCTTTGGACTTTTCTTTCGGGAGACTCTCATCCCTGACGCTGCCGTCATCAGGGATATCCGAAGCTGTCTTTCCCGCGGGGGCTGCGTGCTTTCCCACCTGGTGAGAATTACGGCGCATCACCGGGAAATCGCCGGCCGGAAGAGATCTCACAGGATTTTTGGAGTCTGTTCTGCTCCGGTCATTAAACTGGGCCGCAAGGCGTTCCAGGGTATCCTCAGCGATGCCAAATTCACCAAGCAAGGCCTTGGCTTCAGATGTCAGGTTCCCTGCCGCTTCGTACTTTTCCTCCGCCGTATACGTGAGGATCACCTGCTCCATGCTCTGAATCATCTGGTCAGCATCGAGCTCCAGTTTCCGGCAGGCTTTAGCGATTTCGTATCGGATCAGGCTGGAAATAAACCATGGGGCAAACCTGTTCTGTCTTCCTGCGGAGCTGTTTCCCCGGGATGCCGCGCCATCATCCTGAGATTCCAGGACGGCATACGGCATCTCCGCAGCCTCTCTCATCCGAAAAATACTGATGGCCCGGACGGGATCGATTCCCTGAGATACCGCAAGGGAGAAAAATCCCAGAGAAGCCAGCGAGTTATCCAGTTCGTCATAACGGACGGTAACCTTTTGTTCCGCGCTTTTTCTGTTAATGCCATCTCTGTTAATGCCATCTCTGTCAATGCCATCCCTGTCGATGGCAATATACTTCTCAAGGTCCGGAGGGATGATAACTGCGGTATTCCGGGAAATTGCCTCTCTGGCTTTTCGCGCCGCAGCCTGAATTCTTTTCAGGAGCTTTGCCGACCGGAAACTTCCGCAGGCGCCGTCATAGTACAAACAAACAGCGGAGCGGCGTTCATGCTCGGCAAAGAGCTTTTCGTTTCCGCTGATGCCAAAAAGCGCCTCATCCTGAACAGCATCATCGCAAATAAGATACGCAGATTTCCAGCGAATGGCATCTCCGTATTCCCGGATCATTTCCAGGTGGCCCAGGGCATCTGAGGGCAGCATGCTCACATACTTCCAGTTATGCTCCGCAATGATCTCAAAGACTTGCTCCTTCGCAAATCCGGAACCGAGGATAATGCCTTCAATCTCCGCATCCAGGCTCCCGAGAAATGCTGACATCATAGCTGCCGCCTTCTGAAAAGCCTTATTCCCGGGGACTCCGTCCTCGCAGACAAAATAAGTTACCGGCTGCCCGGAACTGGCATCCAGGGCATAGATACAGCAGGACTTGCCGCCCTTCTCCCGGCAACCGGCGGTTTTTCCGGAAGGGGTTTTGTTCTCATGACAAAATTCCGAAACCCCGCCATCAGTCATGGCAAGCCAAACCTTCTTTACGCCTTGCGATTTCAGTCTTTGCGTCAGCCTGATCCGGAACTCATGATGACTGTCCTCGTTAAGCTTTCTGGCAAAGAAATCAGCGTACCAGCTCCCGGAGCGCAGCCTGTCCTCAAACAATACTTCCCCGGCCATATTCTTTGCAAAGGATACGGCCTCCCCCTGGCGATGCCATACCAAAAACATCGCATAGTCCAAAATGACATTGGCAAAAACAGGGCCGTAAACATTAACCAATTCATCATACAAACCGTTTTTTGCCGTGATTCCCAAGGTCAGAGCATACATTCCCATGCTTAGCTCACGGGGCGGAACAATCACATCAGGGCAGGACTCCTCATACAGCTCCCGGTATTTGTCTCTGAAGTACCGATTGGGGATCATGCGCTCCGCGCCGGCAGCGCTGTCAGTCAAATATCCGATGGTTTTCTTGCGATACTTTCCGTCCCCGTCAAGGAGCCTGACAAATACCCGGCCGTCATGGCGGTCGGTATAAGCAAAGTCAGGAACGGGTGCGTCAGGCGCATTTCTGTCAGCTTTTCCCATAGCAAAAACCTGAAAAAAAAACTGTCGGGCAGAGCCTTTAACATCTGCATTCTGCCCTCAATACAATATTTACAATCGTATAGGGTACAATCGTATGTCCCCGGTTTGCAGCATATTCTGACCGTATTTTCCGCCTGAGAAAAGCTGCTGTTCCGGAAGAAACGCACGAAATAACTCCCGCCACTCATCAGATTATTTCTTCGATAAAGAACTCTCCGTAGGTGTACAT
>DFFT01000160.1 GCA_002372325.1 Succinivibrionaceae bacterium UBA3769
ATCATTACCGTGATAATCAGAACCGGAATCAGAAAACGCACCAGGAACATGAACATCGGGAACCAGATAAAGCGGACGGTGCCCCGGGAGGTCAGTTCATCCAGCACATCCTCGGAGGACATTTTCCAGCCCACGAAGAGCGCGGCGCCGAGACCGGTGAGCGGCAGCACCAGCCGGGAGGTGGTGTAGTCCAGGAAATCAAAGAAGTTCATCCCGAAAAGATGAATATCGGAAAGAGGCCCCATGGAAAGAGAGGACAAAGCGCCAATGGCGGTGCCGGCCACGGTTACCGCAAGAGCGGCGCGGGCCCGGGTCATTTTGGCCTTGTCCGCCAGGAAGGCCGTGGCCACCTCATGAAGGAATATGGCGGAGGTAACGGCAGCCACAAAAAGAATGAAGTAGAAGGATACCGGAATCAGCCAGTTCAGGAAGGCGTGATCCGCCAGAGAGGAGTTAAAGACGCTGGGGAGGGAGATAAACACCAGCCCGGCTCCCGAAGACGGGGAAGCCCCCGCCACGGAAAACACCGCCGGGAAAATGATAAGACCGGCCATTATCGCCACCAGAGTGTCCATGAAGCCTACGGACACCGCTGTGCGATTCAGATTCACATGCTCCGGAAAATACGAGGCGTAGGTCACCAGGCCCATGCCGATGGAAAGGGAATAAAAGCACTGGCCGATGGCGGACAGAAATACTCCGGCAGTGAGATAGTCGGGATTGAAGGTGAAGAGGAAATCCAGAGCCTTGCTGAGTCCCGGCATGGTAAAGGCAAAGCCCACCAGAAGCACCATGAGCAAAAACAGCATGGGCATCAGAATGCGGGAGGCCATTTCGATGCCGTTCCTGACTCCGGCCACAATAATAAAATGAATGATCCCCATGGTAATGAGCAGGGTAATAAGCGGCTTCCAGGGATCCGACACGAAGCCGGTGAAGGTGCTGGCATAAAGATCCCCGGAGGCGGAGCCGGAACTCATTAAGGCCCCGATTTCCTGCAATTGTCCGGAAACGGCCTCCCAGAGGTAATAAAGCACCCAGCCTACCACCACATTGTAGTAGCAGAAGATCACAAAGGCCACCAGGGCTGAAGCATACCCGACAAAATGCCATTTGGAATTTGGAGCCAGAAGAGTATAGGCCTGGCCCACATTAGCCCGGCTCCTTCTCCCGATGACGAATTCAGTCAGGAGGAGCGGAAGCCCGAAAAGGAGAATAACAATAAGGTAAAACAGCAGAAACGCCGAACCGCCGTTCTCGCCGGTCTGGGTGGGGAAACGCCAGATATTTCCCAGTCCCACGGCAGAGCCGGCCGCCGCCAGCACTCCCGCAAGCGCGGTGGAAAACTTATGGGCGCTTTTGGTATCGCTCTTGGAATCACTCATAGAAACCGCCTGTTAAAAAATAAAAACCGCGGAATTTTAGCAGACTTTTGCAGGGATGCCCCAAAACCGTCCGGATCCGGCTCTAAAATTGCGAGCCCGGGACAGAAAACGAAAAAGCGATACCCCAGAGGCTCTGAATTATCAGGAGCGTGATATCAAAAGCCGCGGCGGAAATCGTCTTTCCCGTTACCCGGCTCTTTTCTGAAAAATCCGCCCTGATTCCGCAAATCCTGTGCCGCCTTGCTGAAATTAGCCGGAAATTGTTGCAAAAATTGTGACGCACTTTACAATAAAAGACAGAGCGGCAAAGAAGCGACATCTCCAGGCACAAAGCAAATGGGAGCTGCCGCTGCCGCCGAAAAACGGTTCCGCACCGCTTTTAACAGTTATTAAAGGAGATCTCTATGAAATTCAAATGCAAGATCTGCGGTTACGTCTGCGAAGCTGACCAGGCTCCGGACATCTGCCCGAAGTGCCAGAAGGAAGGCGTTATGGAAGCTCTTCCTAAGAACAAGTACGCCGGCACCAAAACCGAAAAGAATCTCCAGGAAGCCTTTGCCGGAGAGTCCATGGCCCGGAACAAGTACACCTATTTCGCCTCCGTGGCCAAGAAGTCCGGCTATGAGCAGATTGCCGCCCTGTTCCTGAAAACCGCTGAAAACGAAAAGGAACACGCCAAGCTGTGGTTTAAGGCTCTGGGCGGTATCGGCAGCGTGGAGGAAAATCTTCTTGAAGCCGCCGCGGGGGAAAACCACGAGTGGACTGACATGTACGAACGCATGGCCCGGGAAGCCGAAGAGGAAGGCTTTGCCGAACTGGCCGAACAGTTCCGCGGCGTTGCTGCCATTGAAAAGCATCACGAGGAACGCTACCGGAAGCTTCTTCAGAACATCAAAAACAAAGAGGTGTTCGAGAAGGCCGGCGTTCATATCTGGGAATGCCGTAACTGCGGGCACATTGTGGTTGGCACCGCTGCTCCCGAGGTTTGCCCGGTATGCAACCATCCCAGAAGCTTCTTTGAAATTTCTGCTGAAAACTACTGATTATGGTAATGCCGGGGATCATCACCGCCCCCAATCGGACAGGTTGAAACGGAAATTCGAAACCTAAAATCACGGGCTTCCCAGGAGGCCCTTTTTTATGCCTCTGAAAAAGCGCCGCGACCCGGCCCCGGCGGAAAGCTCCGTGAACCGGCGAGGACGATAAACGCGGGGCTGGCCAGTTTTGGGAGAACAGCCCCCGGGCCTTCGCTTCATGGCAAAAGAGACGTGTTATGGCGGGGCATGGCATGGGTCTGACCGGGGCAGCAGGAGATTTTACTCAGCGGAGCAGGAAGGCTGCTTCTTCTTATCCTCCGGAAGAGACTTAACAGTTACCCGGAGATCCTCGGAAACCGCAAGTTCATAGTCATGGCACTGACAGCGGAGCCGGGGATTGCCATGACTCATCTCCTCTTTTATCCTGAGGAAAGCAGAACCGGGCTTTTTGCCCTCGACGATAAACACCTTGTCATAGCCGGCGCCCCGAAGTTTATCATGATCCTTCTTCTTGTAGCGTCTGTCTGTGGTGATAACGGCGATGTCGGAAGCAAACTCCGCCTCGTATGAGGGGCCGCCGCCGTCAAAGGAATGAAAGGAGAGTTCCAGGGGCTTTGGCCCTTCCTGAGCCCGGGCCTCTCTGGCGGTGAAAAGGAATCCTCCCAGAACTCCGGCTGAGAGAAGAAGGAGCAGCATAGTGATGGCGAAGATTTTTATAAAGCCTCCCGGGAACTCAGATCTAAAAAGCCCTCTTCCGGTCATCATAGCAGAAACGGGGCGGTAAAAACAGCGCGGAACAGTAAAAAACAGCGGCCCGCTAAAAAGAGGTCAGGCAGTTACAAAGGTAAAAAACTCCCGAATACTGTTTAAAAAAGGCGTCGGCGTCGCCAAAAAGGAATAATGCTTATTATTTTTCTTGCTGAAAACATCCCTCGTGCGGGAGGTCATGACAGCCAGACGAATTTTGGCCCGGGAAATCGCCACGTAAAACTTGCGGGCATCCTCCCTTACCTTTGCGGGAGTATCAGAGAAATAGAAAGGATACACCTGGTTAATTGCGTTCAGCACCAGAACATTCTCAAATTCCAGCCCCTTGGCTTTATGAACCGTGGAAATAAATATTTTTTCATTAATGATCCTGCTTTCGCAAAGATCCCCTTCCCTGAAGGTTCTTAATTCCGCGGCGTGATTGAATATTTGCTCGTAAAGATTAGTTTCAGCGGCCTTATTAACAACCTCGCTGTCAATAAATTTCACGATATAATCAAATTTCTCGCATTCCTCGCAAAGTCCCATTTTAAGAAAGTGGCTGTACAGCCATTTCAGTTCGGAAGCCAGCGCGCTTTCCTGTTCCGAATTGCCCTGCTGGGACGCTATTGCCTGCTCCGTATGCTGCCACGCCTGAAGATACTTGGCTCTGAGAAGATCAATGACCGCCCGGTTCTCCTCAAAAAAGCTAATCTGACTGTATCTGACTTTGCCATACTGCTCCATGCAATAATCAAAAAGGTTTTTAGCGGCCTCGGCATCATCAGTGGCTAAATGAGAATTCTGCCCCTCAAGATTAAACACCTTCAGCAAATTTACCAGCTTGTAGCTGAGATGGGGTCTTACCAGGCGGCTTATTTTCAGGGTATCAAAATATACCGGATGTCTGACGGAAAAGTCATGAAAGCCCAGATCCCGTTTTAGATTGCTGTCTAAGATCCGGTAATCATAATCGGCGTTATGAGCCACGAGGGCATCGGAGCCGGCTATAAAATCCAGGAACAGCTGTAACCCGGCGGCTCTTTCATATTTGACAGTTTGAGGATTGTTGTATTCCGCCAGCAGAGGATTCACAATATCTCCCAGCATGGCCGGAATTTCCTTTTCGGTTTTAAGAATAATGCTGAATCTTGCGGTTATGTCTCCGGCAAATGTTTTAACCGCTGCTATTTGCACAATATCATCGTTATAGACATCAAGCCCGGTGGTTTCCGTATCAAAGATAACCAATTCGTTGTTATACCTATGGGAGGCCTCTTCCAGATAGGAGGAATAGTTATCAAAGCGGAGGAGATCCGACGGGCTTATCATATTGTCAAAGAGCCGTTTCACAAATTCCCGGGACTGCGCATACTGATTATGGCCTGAAAATAGTTTAAGCTCCCGGAAAATCTTGGCCCAGGCAATGAGATTGCTGTCATGAACAAAGGTGGTGAGATGCGAAAACAGCAGGGTTATAGCGCGGGACAGAAAAGCATCCTTTCCGGATATCTTGAAGTGCTTCAGCCCCTCCTCCTGAAAGCGGCGGCTTAGTTTGTCGGCGTCTTTGTTATTGGTTACGATGAGAGCGATTCTCTTCTGATCATTTTCATGACGCGGGGGCTGCCGGGATACCCAGCGGCAAAACTTAAGCGCGCTTCCGATCTCATGGGAGAAATTCTCGGATTCGACTATCATTAAATCATGCGGCGCCGGAGCTTCATTCTTAACAGGCCGGGGCAGCAGCGCGGGATCCATGTCCAGCTGATAATTGGCGTAGGTATTGTAAATATCCAGGAGATAGCTGGGAGAACGGTAATTGTTGTAAAGACGATGAATGTTTCCCCGGCAGCGGTTTTTGATGTTATTAAGCTGTTCCTGACTCGCGCCCATAAAGGAAAATATGGCCTGCTGTTCATCCCCTAAATAGAGCACGCAGGTGTTTTCGTCATCTGCCAGCAGTAAATCGCAGATGGCGAGCTGGAGGGGATTAAGATCCTGCACCTCATCGATCTGAAGCCAGGTAAAGCGCCGGTGTTTGCTTGCGGGATCCCTGAGCGCGGTATAGGTTCTCAGGAGCAGGTCATCAAAATCCAGGGCTGCGAATTTTTTCTTATACTCGGCATAGCGTCTGGCAAGTCTTACCCGGTTAAGTCCCCTGCGGTATTCATCTGATGAAAGATTTTCAGAGATGAGTTTTTCATAATAGCCTTCAGCATTAGCGAAGAGGGAAAGCTCATCGCAGCCAAAATAATCCGTCAGCCAGTCTGTTGCTTCATCCTTGTCATAAAGCATTACCTCGTGATGATGCCTTAGCTGGTACATACGGCATGCGATATGCGCGATGGAATCAAGTTTATTTTTGAATTCAAATTCCAGATTGTCGGCCTCTTCTTCATCCTTGTCGATTAAGGAGAGAAAAATGCCGTAAACATCATTTTCATCAAGAATGGATGCTGTCAGCGGGATATAGCCGTTATCAAAGAGAAAACGCGAGCAGAAGCGGTGCACATTCCCCACAAAAATATCCGCGGTATCCGCGCCGCAGTTACTCTGAATCCGGGCCAGCATGCCCCGGGAGGCTCGGTTGGTAAAGGTAAGGCAGGCCATGCCTTTAGGATCGGCCCCCCGCTCCAGAGCCCGTTTGATTCTTTCCGCCAGAATGTCGGTTTTGCCGCAGCCGGGGGGAGCCAGAACGAGATGACGGCCCCTCATGATGCTGATAACCTCGTTCTGCGATTGATCTCTTACTTTTATCTCATCAGCGTTCATCATATTTCAAAAACCTTCGCGAAGTTAAACCGGCGGTATCCGGCCTGACAATTTCAGCGTAAAAATCATCCCGGCTCCGAAAAATCATCCTTGTTCCTGAGGACTCTGTCTTTACTCCGATCTCAAATATTGATCTTTATCCTTCTCAGTATCAGCAGTCCCGCATATTATCAGGCAGCAGGTTCATTTTATGGATAACGGGGAGGACTTAGAGCATGAGACTTTCAGCCGGAACTGTCATTGCCGGGCTTTTGCTGTCAGGAGGAGTTTTGCTGACAGCAGGCGAAGCTGCGGCACATGCCAGATCCCAGGATTTCCTTATCTTTGGGGCTGCCGTTTCCTCCGGGGCCGGAGGCTGCGATGTTTCCGCAGATTCTCATCCTCAGGAAACTCTCCCGGAAAGCTTTATCTCTCCGGGGACTCTCATGCTGGCCAAGGGAGGACGCGGAGGAGGCCGCCCGGCACCCCGGCCCGCCCCGAAATCCGGTAAAAAAGACACTGCCAGATCAGGTTCTTCCGGGAACTTGCCCTATTACTCTTCCGGATCCGCCAAGGAGCCCCGCAAATCCGAAAGATATTCCACCTGGGGCAGTCCTGCAAAACCATTTGACGAGTGCGAATGGTGCGAGGACTGCTCGGATCCGGAATGCGAGGATTGCGAAGACTGCGAGGAATAAGATGACGGCGAAGCTTGCAGCAACTGCGAGTAATCGGTAATCCCCCGGGGGAGATCCGATCTCAGCTTCAGGCGGAAAAACCGCGCTTAGAGAGCATCCCGGCCGCCGCACATCTCCATAATCCGTTCCGTTTCCTCATCTGGCTCCTTTATTTCCGCCAGCGTGAGCCGGGCCTTCCGAAAATCATAAACCGGATTGGTTCTGAAGGTGCCGGCGGAGTAAATCAGGGCCAGGGTTTTCCGGGCCCCCGTATCGTCATCCTCCTGATGTCTTTTAATGCAGGCGATGAGATCCTTAACCCGGGGCGCCAGATCCCGGACATGCACCCGGTAGTAAACGGAAAGAAGGCGGATGGCTTCTCTGATGCCCAGATCCGCCGCATGGATAAGAAGATCCGCCCTTTCGGAAATCTTCTCCGGACCGTCATCGTAATCCATGGTTCCCTGAGCGAACACCAGAAGAAGCTCGGCGGCGCCGGTGGTTTTAAGAGCGTCCTCAAGGAGCTCCTCGGCCCGGGCCAGAGCTTCCTCGTCTCCCAGGGCAAGAAGCCCCCGCAAGGCAGTTTCCGCCGCCATAATATAGCCGTGATCCCGGTAAAGGAGCAGGGCTTCCCTGGCGTAGGCTTCCGCGGAGCCCATGTTGCCGCTTTCCACCGCCTCCCGGAGATATTCCCGGAGGCAGAATACCCGGGCGTAGCTGCTCCCGAGACAGATGCTCCGGAGGATCCAATCCCGGAAGGCCCGGAGGTTTTCAGGATTGTCCCGCCGGGCGCCGTATTCCGTGGCCGCAAAAAGAGCCATTTTCGCATTGCCATGGGAGGCCTCCTCCAGACACTTCTTGAAGTAGGCTCCAAAATCCACCCCTTCCGGAATTAAGTCTCTTCCGGTCTCGGCGTTATATTCCTGTTCAAAACGGTTCCTGAAAAGTTCTTCCGGTATCCTCATAAAAACCTCGGTATCAGACTCAGACTGCCCCATGAAACCAGTTCCGGCGGCATGACATTTACCGCAATTATAGCGTTATCAGAGACTCCCGCCTATGTCATAATCACGGTTTTAAGCAACATGAAAACCTTTGCCTGCCGGGGAACTTTTTCAGCGTCTGGAAGTCCTAGGTTTTACCGGAGTTCACATATCCTGACAGCAAAAAGAGAAATCTCTCGGGTTATGTTCCGGCATGACTTACAATGCATAGTTTTTTTAATGCCTGTCTGCTTCCGGAAGGCATTCCCGCAGACAGCCGCATCCGCCCCCCTTTCGCTTTGTCAGGGGCCGGACACGGAACAGCAAATACATAGCATGTACTTTAGCATGAGGTGCGCATGAAAATTCTTAAAGCAGGTCTGGCTGCAGTTCCCCTGATCCTGGGACTGGCCGCGTTCACCCCGGATCCCTGCAGTGCAGAGACCGTTGACTACGCCAAAATGAAGCGCGAAATCGGCCAGGCCGAGTACTACGTCAGGGAATTTGAAAAGGAAGTCGCTCTGCAGCATGGCGGGGAAAAGATGGTCTGGCGTTCCAAAAAGGACGCCCTCACCAAGGTGCAGGCCCTGAAGGAGAAGTATCCGGACAATCCGGATGTGGAGGCTCTCTTTCAGCGCACCAAAATCACCCTCATGAAGAGCAAGGGGGACTACACCGAGGTGCATCCGGAATGGGTAGCCTATAAGAAGAAGGAAGAAGAGCTCCGGAATACCATTTCCGCCATCGGCGACCGGGACTTTGAAAAGTTCCTGAACGATCACCGCGCCGACATTATCCCCGCGGCCCCCATCCCCAATCCCAACGCGGTGTCCATTTCCGACATCAAGGACAAGTACGTCGTTCTGGAAAACGTGGAATATCCCTCCAACCAGTTCTACGGTCTCACCGGCGAATACCTCTGGCAGGGCAAGCCTTCTCTGGGCTACTACTTTATTAATATCTCCGAAAGAAACTGGCTGGGCCCCTACGAAGCCGTGAAGCGCTACCGCCGCACCGTGGACTCCAGTCTGGGCGACACCATCAAGTTCACCGTGCTGGGCAAGATCTCCGAGGTTATCGCGGAAAACCCCGATCCCGCCAAGAAGAAGGTGGGCGCGCCCCGGCTGGGCTGGGCTGTGCTTCCGGTGGCTCTGAAGGTTCCGGGACACGTGGCTGCCTTCTATCAGGAAAGCGCCGATGCTTCCGGGTATTTTGCCGGCGAGGATCAGGTAAAGCAGCTTAAGGAAGGCTGGTATTCCGTGAAGAGCATTCCGGCGGATGTCACTCCGGAAAGGCTCATGGAGATCTTCATGACCGCCATCAAGGAAAAGAACTTCGATCTGTACCTGGACTGCATCAATCCTGACCGCAAGGCCGGCCCGCAGGCTCCGGATCTGGTGCGCTATCACTGGGATCTCCATCAGGAACGCTTCCGGAAGGAATATGTGCATGCCACCTTTGACAAGGCCGAGATCAAGGTTATCAAGGGCTTTGACAACACCGATGAAGCAGAAAACTTCTTCCTGGACGATGAACAGCGAGCCATCCTGAACAAGACTCAGGGCGAGGTGGTGAAGCAGGCCACGGTCAACAGCAGAGCCTTTAACGAAAACGGCAAGCAAATAGGTTCCCCGCATCCCCACGTGCTCATCAAAAAAGGCAACGGCAGATGGTATGTGGAAGACTATGCCGCCCGGTTCTGATTACGGAAATGCGGCGATAACAGTAACGGATGGAATAACAAATGAATCTTAAGAAATTGTCTCTCGCCCTGCTGGCCGTATGCAGCATGGCTTTTGCTCAGGCTTATGCAGCTCCCAAGGAAAAGGAAGCTACCGACGTCTTTACCGTAAACGAGGTGCTTGCCTCCCTGGACAAAGGAGGTCAGGCTTTTTTATCCGCTATCAGGGCTCATCCCATGGTCAAACAGGTACAGGATCCCTACTACCAGTACTACACGGTTGCCGGAGTGCTGTCTGACTGGGATAACATGCTGCCCAAAAACATGCCCGGAAAGGCTGAGCAGATACACGCTCTGAACGAAAAGGAAAAGGAACAGCTCGGCGTAATTCTGATTCTGGCCTCCGAAGTCCGGGCTCTCCGCAGCGAGGCCTCCCGTCTGGCCATATCAGTGCATTCCAGCAAGCTTACGGAATACGACCGCATTATGGGCTACACCTACGAATACCTTAACGGATCCTTCGGTGATGAATTTATCGAGGCCATACAGGGAGCCGATGCCGCTGTGGACAAATGCATGGACTATGTGAAACAGACCAGCTACTCTCCGAAAGGCGCCACCTGGAACAAGCTGCTCCAGTATTCCGGGATTCAGCAGTATGCCTTCGGCAGCAGCGGCAAGGCCTACAACATCATCTCCGCCGGCAATGCCATGATGCGCTACTACCGTCAGGTGGATAAGAGCTTTATGTCAAGCTTCCTGAAGAACATTGCCGCCCGAACCGCAAAGCTGAGAGCCAAGCTGAAGGATCAAAGAACCCGGATAATGACGGTTAAGGATATTCAGGATATCGGAGTTCTTACGGTCTATCTTGACGCTCTGGATATTTACGCTGCCAAGGTCGAGTCTGATGTGAAGCGCTCTGAAAGCCTGCTCAGGGATATTTACGATAATGGCAAAAACTCCGGCAAAATCATTAACGGCAAGCTGAATCTCAAGCAGATCACTCTCTCCGGCGTGCCTGCCACCTACGTAACTCCCTTCTCGCGCGGCATCATCATGTGCAAAGACTCCTGGAACAGGCTGATAGAAAACGGACAGGTGCCTCTTTCTGAGAAGCAGAACAGCGTGAAGATCTGAAAAGCGCGTTTTCAGGGGCCGCAAAACACCTGAAAACCCTATCTCAAGAGAGCGTATAAAACGCTCTCTTTTTCGTATAGTTTGTAGCCGGTGACCGTTTTCATCGCCCCCGTAATGCGATCTATGCCAGCCCTTATGCCGCAAAGGCCCCCTGCAAGTTCTCCCTTTGAAAAAACTTTCAAGAAAAAAATCGTTTTTTTTGCGAAAAAATTGTTGCAACCTGATTCAGTTTTCCTATAATTCAAACCACTTTAAAGCTAGCAGTCCGACCTGGCTTCGGACATTTCTCCGGCCTGTGGCAATGCCACATTTGCGAGGTGCAATTAGATAGTAATGAACAATCTGCTTAATACAGAACTCGATTATCAGGACCTTGTTTCCAAGTACGGCTCACCTCTCCTGGTACTTGACAAGGCTACTGTGAGACATCAGTATCGGTCACTCAGAGACGCTCTGCCCGGTGTGACTCTCCATTATGCTCTTAAGCCTCTCCCGCAGGACGCTGTGATTGATGTCCTTGAAGAAGAAGGCGCCTGCTTTGATCTCGCCTCCAACGGTGAGGTTGATATCATGAGAGAGCACGGAATCAACCCTGCCAAGTGCATCCATACCCACCCCATCAAGAAGCCTTCTGACATTTCCTACGCTCTTGATTACGGCTGCCGGGTGTTTGTTGCCGATAATGTCTGCGAACTGAAAAAGCTTGCAGAGTTCAAGGATCAGGTTAAGGTGCTTATCAGAGTAAGCTTCCCCAATCCTGAGACCAAGGTGGATCTGTCCAAAAAGTTCGGAGCTCTCCCTGAGGAAGTGCTGCCTCTGCTGGAAAAGGCCCGGGATCTCGGCATCGAAATCTACGGTCTCTCCTTCCATGTAGGCTCCCAGGTGAAGACCGCCAAGAGACATATAGAAGCTGTTACCGCCTGCGCTGACATCATCCGCGAGGCTGCTGCCAAGGGCATTGCCATTAACGTGCTCGATATCGGCGGCGGATTCCCGGTAGACTATGACAATGCCGGCGAAACCGACATCCGTGAGTTCTGCAAGCCCATCGTAGCCGCTCTGGCCAATGTGCCCGAGGGTGTGCGCATCATTGCCGAGCCGGGAAGATTCATTTCCGCTCCGTGCATGATCGGCATCTGCTCGGTTACCGGAAAGAGCATGCGTTTCGGCAAGCCCTGGTACTATCTGGATGACGGCGTTTACTGCAGCTACTCCGGTCAGATTTTTGACCACGTGGTATATCCGAAGTACACCCAGAAGACCGGCGCCATTGCCTGTTCTGTGCTGGCCGGCCCTACCTGCGACAGCATTGACATCATTGCCGAGGACATTCCTCTGCCGGAGCTGGAAGTAGGCGATCTGGTAATCGGCAAGATGATGGGCGCTTATACCATTGCCACTGCTACCAACTTCAACTTCATTCCGCAGGCTAAGATTGTGGAAATCGATCTGGAAAGAGAAGCTCTCAGCATCAACTTTCCGATGGTAGCCTGATAAGCTTCACCGAAAGCTAAGCCGGGGATCGCAGGATTCCCGGTTTTTTATGCCCTGAAGGAGAAGCCTGAGAAGTTCCTTGATACAGGCCAGCCCGCACCCTCTTAAAAATGATTTCTGAAGCCGCATCCCCCGAGGGGATACAAAAAAGGCCGCCCTTTCGGACAGCCCTTTCAAATCATAAACCGTAATCTCTAACCGGCCTTGCGGAGAATACTGAACTCCAGTACCTCGGCCTTCTGCTGCTCCCAGCCATCAAGCTTAAGGAAGCTGATTACTCCCGGAGTGCCCAGCACCAGATAGTCGCCCTTTCTGGCAAAGCTTCTAGTGAGATCGCTGGTGTCCTGCACATAATCAAAATCCGTGGCGGCCATGGCTTCAAGCTGGCAGCACTCGCCGGCCTCTTCCACCATGAGCACGTGCTCCATATCGCTGTCATAAATCACCGGATCAGTGATAACTCCGTAACACACCACTGAAGCGATGTTTTTCAGGAAATGCGGCAGCTCTGAATCATCCGAGAACATGGCAATACCAAGCCCGACTTCGTCTTTCCGGATTTCCTGAACCCGGGAAATCCCCTGAAGATATAAAACCTTGGAGCCGGTACCGACCTTGAGCAAGCCGTGTTTAACCTTTACCGATCCCTCCAGCATCCTGGAACCGTCCATTTTTTCAAACGGTATGGGCAATGCCGCGGAAACCACGTAGTCCGGAGAAAGAAGACTGCCCCGTACTCCGTTCATATTGTACGGAATATTCCTGATAAACCTCCGGTATACCAGATCAGGAGTGGCAGATCGCTGTCCTACAAGCTCGCTGAGTTCTGAAATCCTGTCAGAATTTAAGTTCTTCATTTTGTGTTGATCTTTACTGCGCTGATAATTATCTGTTAATTCTCTAGATGCCTTCCATTCTTCTGCGTAACAGATAAGCATGTAAACGTTTTCTTAATTATAGTTGATTCCTCGGCAAAAGTTAACGAAAACGTTATCAAGGTATAAAAAAATGTTAACTCGGGCAGCAAACGAGGGTCAAAACGCCCGTATAAAAACTGTAACAAGAAGCTGTTTGTGGTTATCAGAGCGGAGTTTTCAGGACATGAGACAGATGCTCTCAGGTGTTATTCTTAACTCGGGAGTTTCAAATCCGGAGTTTCGTCATTTTTGAAGCTTTTCACAGAGCAAAGCCTGAAGTTGTACCAAAAAAAACTCTGCCATCACTCCATCATTACCGCAACGGCAATGTCCGAAGCATCTTCAGTATCCGCCAAGAAAGCCAGCAGTCAATGCGAAACAGGATTATTTTTTCCTCGCCATGAAAAAGAAGCCCTATGCGGAAAATCACACACTTTAAAGAATATTTCAGCAATCAGGTGTAAGAACAGCGGAGACTATAGATAATAACTATTAAGATAGCAAAACTTACTAAGACGCAAGGTAAAACATATGAACCAGAACAACAAAGGAGCGCTCCTCCTGTTTTTAAGCGACTACAAAGATGGAAAGCCAACCATGACCTTTCATCTTAGACATTCAAAAAACAGCCAAGATCTCAGCTTCACAGGGGCTCAGACAAACGAAGCCCCGGTTTCCTATCTTCTTTACTCTGCTGTCTCAGACGGTCATACCATCGAACGCATCATCTGCGTCCTTTCCCGTAAATGTTATGAAGAACCGCAGGAAAACACAGCCTGGCAAAGATTCCAGAGTTTTGTAAAGGAGTACTGCGATAAAACAAATATTCCGGTACCTGAATTTGTGCACGTCTGCTACGACTTTTGCATAACCGACGGCCAAGCCCAGGAACTGTTATCAGATTCCGATTCCAAAAGAGCTCTTAGAATTTACAACAAAGTATATGAAACGGCATATGAAAAAGATCTCCGGTATTTCTATATCGATTTCACCGGAGGCCTAAGAGATATTAATTATCTGTTTACCATGATTATCAGAAATCTGAAATGGATCGGAGCTGAATGCAGCAGAATTGTCTACGCCAGTAAACCTTCTGCGGAATTGGTACGTTTAGATAAAACCTACAATATCTCAAAAATCATTGATTCAGTAAGTATGTTCATCAATTCCGGGAACGCTGAAATCATGCACAACGTCTTTAACGAACTAATACCTGACGATAGCACTGAATCCCGTAAAATAATGTACGACCTGATTGCAGCCATAAAAAAATTCACTGATACCATCAGTGTTTGCAACACCGAACTTATTGATGCGGTAATTGAAGAACTTTCAGAGGCTGTTAAAGCATCTGAAAAACTCTCAACGCAGAGTATCGAAAACAATATCTATCTCGAACTTTTCAGAAGCATGCTTCCCAATATTAAACAATCAATGTTACCGGCCTCCGGCTGCAAAATGAGTGTATTGGAAATTGTAAAATGGTGTTTGGATAAAAGAATGATTCAGCAGGCTCTCACCATTTTTACTGAAAAAATGCCGGATTACTACATTGAACATCACGTATGCGACGGCTTTGTAGAAAAAATCTGCCCCCATGAAATAGATGGCTCCATGTTTTCATCATGGCAGGCAGAAACATTCTACAAAACTTGTAAATGGTCGGAAATGGGGGGATGTGTGTGGCTAGGTAGACGTCGT
>DFFT01000122.1:0-1849 GCA_002372325.1 Succinivibrionaceae bacterium UBA3769
TAAAGTTTATTTTTTAACAAAGCCTTAGCAGTAAATCCGCTAAAAATTCTGACACAGATCTCAAATTATTTTACAATAGGCGCACCAAGAAAAGCTCCGGTTTTTCATAGGGAGTTGTCCTTTTGTTTCCCCTGTTACTGAAGGAAAATAAACATGAGAGTTAACAATGACAGCCTGGTGGAGTCATTCAGACACAGCGCCCCTTATCTCAAGCATCACCGCGGTGCCACTGCCGTGGTTCTTCTTCCGGGATCGGTTCTGGCCAGCCCCCAGATCGATAACATTATCAGCGATCTTGCTCTGATCCAGAGTCTCGGCATGAAGCTGGTTCTGGTATTCGGAGCCAAGGAGCAGATTGACGGGGAACTGGCCAGAGAACACATTGAGACAAGTTTCCACAAGCGCATCCGCATTACCGATGATAAAACCTTTGCGGTTATCAAAAAGGTCTGCGGCATCATGTCAATTGATCTCACCACCAAGCTTTCCATGGGACTTATCAACACTCCCATGCAGGGCAGCCGGCTTAACGTGGTTTCCGGAAATTTTGTAACCGCAAAGCCTCTGGGAGTAGTGGACGGCATTGATTATATGCACAGCGGCATGGTCAGAAGAGTGGACGGCGAAAATATCAGAAGAGAGCTGGACAACAACTCCATCGTGCTTATCCCGCCGGTAGGCTACTCCATTGCCGGGGAAACCTTCTGCATCAACAGCGAGCAGATTGCGGCTGCCGTGGCCGTGGCCATCAAGGCCAACAAGCTCATCACCTACTGCTCCGATGACGAGCTTATCCGTGATGAAAACGGCGACGTCATCGCTGAAATGTTCCCCAGCGATGCGGAAAAGTATCTTGCCGGCATCGATCCGGAAACCCACAATTCCACCTGCCGCTATCTCAGCGCTGCCATTGCCTCCAGCAAGGACGGCGTGGAACGCTGCCATCTGGTTTCCTACGAGCAGAACGGGGCCCTGATTCAGGAGCTCTTCACCCGGGACGGCATCGGCACTCAGATTGTCCGGGAAAGCGCCGAAACGGTATCCCGTGCCACCATCAACGATATTCCGTCCCTGATGGAGCTCATAAGACCGCTGGAGGAGCAGGGCATTCTGGTGCACCGCAGCCGCGAAAACCTGGAAATGGACATCGACCACTACGTGGTGATCAAACGCGACGGCATGGTTATCGCCTCAGCTGCTATCTACTGCTACCCGGAGGAGAAAAAGGCCGAGCTGGCCTGCGTGGCCATAAACCCGAACTACCGGGGATCCAACCGCGGCATTGTTCTTATCAACAAAATCGAGGAACTGGCCCGGGAACAGGGCATGGAATATCTCTTTGTGCTTACCACCAGATCCGCCCACTTCTTCCTGGAAAAGGGCTTTGTTTCCGGCAATATCGAAGACCTGCCCCGGGAAAAGCAGGAGCATTACAACTATAAGAGAATGTCCAAGATCTTCTTCAGAAAGATAAACCCGTAAGGTAACCTGGAAAAATACCATCCTGCCATTTCCCGCACTCCGGAAAACTGTCGCATGATGGTCTTACGGAAAAGCATAAGACGGGATGGTTTCCTCCCTCAGGGCCGGAGATCATCCCGAATAAGTCATCTGAAGGAAATTTTCCAGGCCCCCCCGCCGCATCAAAATGCTGCGGTTTAGCGGCTCCCGCTTGAAATTGAGCGAGGTCGTGACCAGTCTTTGAGATAATTCGTGACTCCCTTTTACGATAAATCATGATCCCCTTACCCGTGTGCGGACACATCCCTCACAATCAATACAAATTTGAGGAACTGTCAAAATTGTATGGAAAAAAGGAGGCACGAAATTTCGGCGGAAGTTTGCACCG
>DFFT01000122.1:1892-3575 GCA_002372325.1 Succinivibrionaceae bacterium UBA3769
GCGGAAGTTTGCACCGGGTGGTGTAATTATCAGATCCCGCAAAAGGAAGCCCCCGGGAAACATCGCCTTCAGAACAGATCGTCCAAAGTCAGCACATGAACAAAATCGCTGAAATGCTGCGTTTTTTTCAGGCCGTAGGTGGTGATCAGGGTGTTATGAATGGCTGCTTTTCTGGATACGCTTCCGGATAAAAGGTTCTTCCTTCTTTCAAGCACCAGATGATAATCCCTGTTCACTTCAAACTCATCACTCAGAAATTTTATTTCGCAAAGATGCACCACATTGTCTTTTCGTTCAATAACAAGGTCTATTTGCGTGCCATCCTCGTTCTCGCATCCTCTATTAGACCATAACGACTCCGTTGTAGACACACCTCCAATCCGCAAGGCTTCCTTGATTTTGCCAATATGGTTCCAGCAGACATTCTCGAATGCCAGACCTCTCCAAGTCGTAACCTGATGCGATGACTCCATAGAAATCCAGTCTGTTTTTCTTTCATTTCTGCTTGCGTCGATAAATCGAAGATAAAAAATACAGTACGGATCAAAAAGCTTGTAACGGGTGTGGCGTTTGCTGTCGCCAAACGAAGAATAGCTGATTATAAAATCCCCTGCCAAAAGAGCCCTGAGTTTTTTGGACAGATCCCCGCTGTCCGGAATGCCGGTCACCTCGATAAGCTCGGCTCTGGTGAGGCCTCTGCTTTTTCCTGCCAGAGCCTTCACTATCAGCTTCATGTCTTCGGCATCCCTGAAAAGCGCAGAAAACATCCTGTCAAACTCATCCTTCAAAGGGGCGTTTTCAGCAAAAAACATCTGATCAATATTTCCCGAAAGACTTAACTCTCTGTCAAAATACCTGAGATAGTACGGTATTCCTCCCACCGCCATATAAGCCGCGGTGATGTCATAGCGAGACATAAGAATGCCCTCGCTTCTGAAATACTTCTCACACTCTCCGAGAGAAAAGGGACGGATTTTCATTTCATAAGTAATTCGCCCGTACAGACCGCCGTGATTATTAACCAAATTAGTCAGCATCCAAGAGCTAGAACTGCCGCAGACAATCACCATAATATTCTTTTTGTGGCAGGCCCAGCCGTTCCAGAACGCCTCAAATCCAGTCATAAAACCTGCGCGCGGGGTATCAAGCCATTGAATTTCATCTATGAAGACCAGAATTCTCTGGTCATTACCGTATTTCGAAAGAAAATCTTCAAGAGCGTAAAAAGCTTCAAGCCATGATTCCGGTTTACGGGAATCACCTCCGAATGCCTTCAGGGAACGGTGAAAATGCATGAGCTGGTCTTTCATGCGATTCTTTCCTGACTTCTCCCCGATACTGCCGATCGGCGACAGTCCCGCATGCCTGAAACATATCCTGTCTATGAAAGTCTCATCCACAAGAAAGGTTTTCCCGACTCTGCGACGTCCATACAATGCTATGAGTTCGGCATTGCCGCTTTCATATAGATCATTCAGTTTTTTGATTTCCCTTTCGCGTCCGATAATCATCATTCTGCTCCGTTCATTTTGGCTATTGCTTCATATTATTTTCGGCAAAGCAGTGTTTTTACCATTTCACCGAAAACTATAACTATTAGATGGCACTGTCGCAGGTCTTACAACGTTATAATTTTCGGTAAAGCACTGTTTTTACCCTTTCACCGAAAATTATAACCATTCA
>DFFT01000122.1:3697-20716 GCA_002372325.1 Succinivibrionaceae bacterium UBA3769
GAAAATTATAACCATTCAGCAGCACTGTCCGCAGGTCTTACAGCGTTATAATTTTCGGTGAAGCACTGTTTTTACCATTTCACCGAAAACTTTAATAACCAATCGATGGCACTGTCGTATGTCTTACAGCGTTATAATTTTCGGTGAAGCACTATTTTTACCATTTCACCGAAAATTATAACCATTCAATGCGTTATACTTTTCGGTGAGGCGCTGTTTTTACCATTTCACCGAAAATTATAACCGTTCAATGGCACGGTCGCAGGTCTTACAGCGTTATACTTTTCGGTGAAGCACTGTTTTTACCATTTCACCGAAAATTATAACCGTTCAGCAGCACTGTCCGCAGGTCTTACATCGTTATGCTTTTTGGTGAATCCTTTGTATTCACGGTTCTGCGGAAATTTCTCCAGCTGCGTGACAGCATAGTGGAATTCCTCGCTTTCTTTGTCCGAAACCGCCCCGGATCCGCCGCGCTTTCCGCCCTGTTGCCGCAATTTAAAAATCTTTAAATTGTGAGCTATCTCAGGTATTGACAAATTTTTCTTAAAAAGGTATTTTCTCACTAATCTTTTTTTAAACCAGAAGAGGCGCTTTTCTTAGGTATCCGGAAACAGGAATTCCAGTTCCGCCGGAGAGGGAATGAAAAGCCGAGGCGGCCGCGCTGCTGGAACACGGCGCCGCTGTCGGCCATGAGGGCTGAATCCCTCAGGCTGTCACGCTTAAGGTGAAGGGCTTCTGGCGGATATCAGCATTCCCGCCTCCAAATCTTTTTCCTTAGGTAACTCAAACATAATACTTATCAGGAGTTTTAAATGAATCAGGTTTGCGTTGCCAAATTCGGCGGCACCAGTGTTGCCAACTATGCTGCCATGTGCAACTGTGTCAAAATTGTTACCTCCAATCTGGACACAAAGCTGGTGGTATTAAGCGCCAGTGCCGGCATTACCAATCTTCTTGTGGAACTGGCCTCAGGCACTCTGGACGAAGCCAGCATAGAAGAGAGGATGGGAAAGATCTGCAATATTGAATTCTCTATTCTTGACGATCTGGGACGTCCCGCTGAAATCACCGCTGAAATCGAAAAGCTCATTCACGAAATCCGCGATCTGGCCAAGCATGCCATTATCGAACATGACGATGCCCTTACCGACCGCATCGTTTCCTACGGCGAGATCATGTCCACCAAGATCTTTACCGAGGTTCTCAAGTCCAAGGGCTACAACGCCAAGTGGTTCGACGTGCGCGCCGTAATGCGCACCAATAACCAGTTCGGCAAGGCCACCCCCATTATCGAGGTGCTCAGCAACACCGCCAAGGAGCTCCTGACTCCGCTTCTTGATGATTACATCGTGGTTACTCAGGGCTTTATCGGTTCCAATGCCATCGGTCAGACCACCACTCTGGGCCGCGGCGGCTCCGACTACTCCGCCGCTCTTCTGGGCGAGGCCATCGGCAACTGCAAGGCCATCGAGATCTGGACCGACGTGCCGGGCATTTACACCACCGATCCCCGTCTGGTCAAGGAAGCTCATGTAATTCCGGAAATCACCTTCTCGGAGGCTGCCGAAATGGCTACCTTCGGCGCCAAGGTGCTGCATCCGGCTACTATTTTCCCGGCCGTGCGCCGCAACATTCCGGTATTCGTAGGCTCCTCCAAGGCTCCGGAATCCGGCGGCACCTGGGTCAGATCCCAGACTAGCACCAAGCCGACCTTCAGAGCAGTGGCTCTCAGAAGAGATCAGATCCTGCTGACCCTGAAGAGTCCCAACATGATCGGCGCCTGCGGCTTTCTGGCAAACATCTTCAGCATTCTGGCCAAGTACGGCATTTCCGTTGACCTTATTACCACCTCCGAGGTGAGCGTGGCTATCACTCTGGATCACACCGGATCCCAGTCCAGCGGCAAATCCGTGCTCAGCGACAGGCTCCTGGCCGAACTCAAGAGCATCTGCAGCGTCAGAGTTACTGAAAACCTGGCCCTGATTGCTCTTATCGGTAACGGCATGAGCCAGGTTTCCGGCACCGGCGCCGCCGTGTTCTCCTCCATCATGAACGTCAATATCAGAATGATCTGCTACGGCGCCAGCTCGCACAACCTCTGCTTCCTGGTAGATCAGGATCAGGCCGAGCAGGCCATTGCCGAGCTCCATCATCACCTTCTGGAGGGAAATCCCCAGGTTATCAGATAAGCTGATGCGCTGAATCGATGATCATGCTAAACGGGAGCCCGGCTCCCGTTTTTTATTGGGATAGCAGCCGGTTCCCGGAGCCGCCCTCATGGCCGGAATGAGCTCTCGGCAACGTCACCGCAAACATTCCCCGAAAAACAAAAAGGCGGAGTTTACGCCCCGCCCTTTTGATAACCGGCTGTACCGGTTTTATCGCTTATCAGTTGTCAGACTGGAATTTCACAATAAGCTTCAGGAACTCCAAATACATCCAAACCAGAGTCATCAGGAGGCCCATGGCAAAGGCCATTTCATATTCCTTGCCCACCCGGCCGTGGCTGTTGGCGATATTGTCAAAATCCAAGATCAGGAACAGAGAAGCCACCACGCAGAACACGGTCTGAATGACATAGCTGAGAATGGAATGGTTTTCCGCATGAATGGTTTCAATGCCGGTGCCGCCGAACAGGATCATTATTAAGTTCACAATGTAGGTCAGCGCAATGGCAATTCCGGCCATAATCACGAACTTCTTAAAAAAAGGAGTGGCGGAAATAAGCCCGGTGGAGAAGGCAATAAACATCGCAAGAGCGGTGATCACCGTGGCGCTGAGAGCGGAGAAGCCTACACCAGGGTACTTGGCATCAAAGAAGGCGGTGATGCCTCCCAGGAAGATGCCTTCCGCAATGCTGTACACGGGAGCCACAAATCTGGCAGTCTTAGGCATAAAGGTGCCCACGAGACCCAGCACAATGCCGGTAATGGCGGCAACCGCAATGATTCCGGTAAGGGAACCCCCGGAAGCGGCGCCTGTCGCCATGTCCGCAACCATTGCCTGGCCTTTGAAAAACATGACAAAACCGGTAATCAGGCAGAGCACAATCAGCATTACCGCCTTTTTGGCCGTGCCCTCCAGGGTCATAAGCTGCCCCGATGCTCCCATGGTAACTTCGGAATTTCTGCCCAAAGCCGAAGACATGGGATTTGAATATCTTAAATTCATTTTTTTATCCCCATAATTGTTCGCTGATACCTGTCAGCTTTAAAGAAATACCGTGCATAATACTATCACATTTGCCGGCTTCTTCCCCCGATAATTATGTGATTTTCTGTGTCACCCGTCCGAAATGACCGGAATATGCAGTATTCCCGGGATATACAGCTCCCCCCGGATATACAGAGTCCGGGAATATCAGCGCGGCAAACCAATGCTATTTCTTCTTTTTCTCCCTTTCGCTGAAGATTTTTCTGACCCTTTCCAGATCCTCGGCCGTGTCAACTCCCAGGAGGGGATCCGTTTCCGCATAGGTTACGGCAATGCGATAGCCGTGATAAAGCACCCGGAGCTGCTCCAGGGACTCCAGAGCTTCGATTTCGCAGGGGGGCAGGGTCATGTACTTTCTGATAAAGCCCACTCGGTAGGCATAAATGCCGATATGGCGGGCATGACCCCGGGGCGCCGACATGTCTCCGGCCCGGAAGCTGTTTCTTTCATAGGGAATGGGCGCCCGGCTGAAATAAAGAGCGTCTCCCTGATAGTTGATTACCACCTTGACGCAGTTGGGATCAAACACGTCCTCTCCGGTAACCCGGGCGCAGAGGGTGGCCATGGGAGCCTGAGAGCATTCCAGAAGATCCGCCACCTGAGCGATGTTTTCCGGCGGAATCAGAGGCTCGTCACCCTGCACATTGATCACGATCTCCTGATCTCCCAGCTTCACGGCGTTAACCACCTCGGCAATTCTTTCGGTGCCGGAATTATGATCCGGGGAGGTCATGCACACCTCGGCGGCCACCCCGGAAGCCAGCACGGCATCCCTGATGCGGGTATCATCGGTAGCCACAATAACCCTTTCAGCGCCGCCCTTGAGCGCCTGCTCCGCCACCCGCACCACCATGGGCTTGCCCATAATGTCCAGAAGAGGCTTTCCGGGAAGCCTTGTTGAAGCATAACGTGATGGAATAACAACCGTATAGCGCATTAACTAATACCTCTCTCATTTTGAATATGTCTGATATCTGAAACCAGTCTGTCATAGAATTCCGGCGCTATTTCCGCCCGGATGCCCAGACAGTAAAATCCCGGAAGATCCTTTCTGCCGTATTTCACCATGTCCTTTTCAGTCATGACAACCGGGAGATCTCCGGCCTCCCGGCGCGCCTCGTCAGCCGGAACAAAGCCATGATCGGGAACGGCAATCCGGCGCACCGGACAGAGGCCCGTTTCCTTCAGGGTTCTTATGAAGCGTTCAGGATCCCCGATGCCGGAAAGAGCGCAAACCTCTGTTCCTGCCGGGAGATCCGCAGGATCTCCATTGAGACGGCAGACCCTGCCGGGTACCAGTCTTACCGGATACTCCCCCGGCATCGCACCGCCGTTATTCAGGATGTAATTAACCTTCCCGAGCCGGGATACCGGTTCTCTGAGGGGGCCCATAGGGAGGAGACGGCCGTTTCCGAAGCGCCTTTTGCCGTCAATAACCGCAATCTCAATATCCCGTTCCAGCGCATAGTGCTGAAGTCCGTCATCCGTAAGAATCACGTCGAGATCATTCTCAAGATACTGAACCGCCCGGGATCTCCGGGGATCCGTAACCATGCGGACTCCGGTTTTAAGCTTAATGAGGAGGGGCTCGTCCCCGGCCTCCGCCGCCGGCGAATCCGGAGTAACCTCATAGGGCTGCATGGGAGGATGAGCTCCGTAGCCCCGGCTCACCACCCCCGTCCGGAATCCCCGGGCGGAGAGCTCCCCGGCCAGAGCGATTACCACCGGGGTTTTGCCGTTGCCCCCCACCATGATGTTGCCTACCACCACTACCGGAATGCGGCTCCGGTAAGAGGACAGGATTTTGCGGGCATAAAGAAAGCGTCTCAGGCGGACAATGAGCCCGAATATTACGGAAAAGGGCCAGAACAGCCATTTCAGAGGGCTGTCCTGAAACCAGATTTTGTCATGAAAGCTCACGGCCGTTTCTCCTCAAGACAAGCAGTCATGGAAAATCCCCGCAAAAAAAGTTAAAATCACCGGAATCAGCACCGAGGTTGCCATGTCAGTTAAAAGTCTCCCGGATCCGAAGGATCATTCCAATGACGATCATTCCTGCGACAAGTGTCCCTGCAGTGAAATCTGCCTGCCCGGCAGAAACGCCTCTCCCTCGGATCTTTCGGCTCTCAGCAACATTATAGATAAAAGACGGGGTCTTAATAAAGGAGATATTCTCTATAAAGCCGGCGATCCCCTGCTGCGTCTTTATGCCATAAAAAGCGGCAGCCTGAAAATCTATTCCCTGAGCCAGGCCGGAGACGAACAGATCACCGGATTCTCCGTATCCGGCGAAATCGTGGGCTTTGACGCCATTTACGAGAGAAAGCACAAATCCTTTGCCCAGGCTCTGGAAAGCACGGCCATCTGCGAAATCGACTTTGCTCAGCTGAGCCGCGCCCTGTACCGCCATCCGGAAATGAACCTGCGCTTCATGAGACTCATGAGTCATGAAATATCCGTGAAAAAGGAGCTAATGATGATGATCTCCCGGGAAAACGCCCCTCAACGTCTGGCCTCGTTTCTTTTGCATCTCTCCCAGGCTCAGGCGCGCCGCAACCTCGCGCCCAACGTGATTAAGCTCACCATGACCCGTTATGAAATCGGGAACTGCATCTCCCTTTCCGTGGAAACCATCAGCCGGCTGTTTTCCAGACTGGCGGAGGCCGGGGTCATCACCGTCAAGGGCCGTTATATCACCATTCTGGATCAGGAACTCCTCCGGGAGGTGGAAAACGGCAATCTGTGTCAGCCGGTAAAAGCGGAAAATGCGCCTTAACTGATCCTGCGGAAGATACCTCTCATACCCGGAAGCTCCGGCTCAGAAGCTTTAGCTGTATTTCCGGGATATCTTCATGCTGTCCTGATCCCGTACTCTCCTGTTCTCACGCCGTCCTCATGTTTTCCCCGGGATGTTGAAGTACTGCAAGGAAAAATATCCGGAAATTGCCTACAATGGTGTTATCTGGCTGAAATATGCCCGATGACGCTAAGCTGAATGCCGGAGGTGTCCCATGCGCAAATACAAGAATATTCTGGTGGTTGTGGAACCGGAACGGGAGGATCAGCCCGCTCTGGATCGGGCTCTGGAAATCGCCCGATTCTCCCCGGATACCCGGATCACCGCCTTTCTGGCTGTCTATGACTTTTCATACGATATTACCACCCTGCTGAATATCGATGAACAGACGGAAATGCGCCGGGGCATTCTGGAGATCAGCGAAAAGTGGCTGGAAAACGAGCTTATCTCAAAGCATAGCGAAAACGCCGCCATAAGCGGCAAGGTAGTCTGGTACCGCAGTCTGCCGGAGGCTATCACGAAGGAAATCAAAAAAGGCAGCTACGATCTCGTGATCAAGAGCGCCGACAGCCACGGACTTATGGACGGCGTGATCTTTACCCCCGCTGACTGGCAGCTTTTGCGTTCAGCGGAAATTCCGGCGCTTATCGCCAAGAACCATCCCTGGCCGGAGGGATCCAGCATTCTGGTGGCCCTGAACCTTGCGGACAGCGCCGACAGCGATACCCGCTTCATGAACCTCCGCCTCCTTCGGAATGCTCAGGAACTGGCCCGCCTTATTCACGGCGAAATCCATCTTCTCAATGCCGCCCCGCCGCTGATGCCGGTGGCCATAGTGGAAATACCGGGCTTTACTCCGGATATCTATTCAGAAGCGGTGATGAAGCATAACCGGGAGCAGATTCGGGCCTTCGGCGCCCGGCATCGCATTCCGCCGGAAAACTGCCATGTCATCGAAGGGCAGCCGGATGACGTCATTCCCAAAATGGCCGCGGATCTGCATACCTGCGCCGTGCTTATCGGACACACCGGCCGTTCCGGTCTTGCCGCCGCTCTCATCGGTAATATCTGCGAGGAAATAGTGGATGCGGTAAACTGCGATCTTATGGTGCTTAAAAAAATCCCGCGCAAATGATTTGAAAGCTTCCGAAAGTCTGATGCCTCAGTGCTCTTTCAGAGCCCTGAGGCGGCCGGCTTAATCTCCGTCCGTCCCGCAGGGCTCCTCGGAAGGCTCCCCGCCGATCCGGCCGGAATCGTCCCGGATCTCGTTCCGGTCAAAATCGTAGAGACGGCGATCCAGCATGTGACTCGGGCAAATCCTTTGCATGGCCCGCAGCATATTCATGCTTCTTCCGGGGAATTTTTTATCCCAGTCATTAATCATCTCCCGGATCTCTCCCCGCATTTTGTTTTCCCCGAGAGAGCACATGTTTTTCGGAAAAAGGGGATAGCCCCGCCCCTCGGAAAGCCGGACAATGTCCCGCTCCCGGCAGTATACCAGAGGCCTTATCACTATGTGCCGGCCGTCATCGGTATGGAGCTTCGCCGGCATGCTCTTTACCGAGCCCGCATAAAACAGATTGAGAAAGAAGGTGCCCAGAACATCATCCCCGTGATGCCCGAGAGCGATTTTGGTGGCACCGATTTCCCCGGCCGCCCGGTAAATAATGCCCCGTCTCAGCCGGGAGCAGAAGGAACAGATATTGCGGCCATCGGGGATTTTGTCCCGGATAAGACTGTACACATCCTCAGTGATAATATGATATTCGAGCCCGGTTTTGCGGAGATAGTCCTCCATCACCCCCTCCGGATACCCGGGAAGACGGGCGTTAAGATGCGCCGGAATCAGCTCAAAATCCACGGGAGCGCTTTTCTGAAGACTGGTCAGGATCTCCAGAAGAGCATAGCTGTCCTTGCCCCCGGACATGCAGACCATGACCCGATCTCCGGCGGAGATCATATTGAAATCCTTAATGGCCATGCCGGTAAGGTGCCGGAGCCTTTTCAGGGTCTTGTTGGTATTGTAGAGATATTTTCTTTCGTCCATGCAGTTATTTGCTGATATTTCGTCAATGCTGCCATCTCACTATGCTGCTCTTTCATCCCTGCCCCGGCCCCTCTTCCCCGGCCGCCGGCTCCTGCAATCATGCCTTGCGCCTCCCGATGAGGGTTTTCTTACGAACTACAGCCATTTCTGAAACGGGGCAAGATCCGCGCCGTCTGCCACATACCACTTCCGGCGGGAGGAATCCCAGCGGGCGCCCAGCCCCTTGGCCATATCCTTTTCGGCATAGGGGACATTAAGGTACACCCGGCTCAGGTTGTCGTCCTGACCAGGACGGCCGTAGGGAGAAGCCCCTGCCGGACGGTTTCCGCCGCTGTTCCCGGAGGGAGCATTGCCTGATGCGGCATTGCCATAAGCGGGAGGCGGAACAAAAGCCGCCCCGGTAACACAGTCTCCCGGAAGCATCTCCGGATCCGGGGAGACGCATTCCCTGGTGTATCTCAGGGCTTCCTCATCGGAAAACGGAATATATTCCCGACAGTAATCCGGAACCTCCCTCGGGACGTCATTTTCGTAATCAAGATAATCAGTCATTTTTCATCATCCGGTAAATAACAAAGGAGAGACCCGATCTCCCCTTTTATCTGTTCTGCGCAACTGGAAGATAAGGAGGGCATCCGGCGCCGAATTTCCTCCTTTCTCCCGTCCGGAACTATTCCCTGAGCTCGGCTCCGAATGCTTCCCGGAGACTTCCGACAATGCGGTCGCTGATCTCCTGAATCGCGGCATCCTCCAGAGTTCTGTCCTGAGCCTGGAGCACTACGCTGAAGGCCAGACTCTTCTTCCCGGCAGCAATGTTCTCGCCCTCGTAGATATCAAAAATACTGATATCCTGCAAAAGATCCCCGGCGTTTTTCTTCACGGTGTTCAGGATCTTCACCGCCGGCACCCCGCTGTCAATGACAATGGCAAAATCGCGGCGGATGGAGGGGAACTTCGAGAAATCCGCATAGGAGGTAACGCTTCTGGTGGTCAGGGCGCGCATTTTAAGCTGGAACAGGAACACCTTCTTCTTAAGTCCCAGGGCCTTCTGAACCAGAGGATGAATGAGGCCGATATCTCCCACGTACTCGCCGTTTCTCAGGATGCGGGCGGACACTCCCGGATGGAGAGCCGGATGGGAGCCGCGGGCAAAGTCAAATTCCGCATTGCCGGCAGTGATTTCCAAAAGTCTTTCCACATCGCCCTTGATATCGTAAAAATCACAGGCCCGGGGCTTTTCATACCAGCTTTCCGGAGCAATATTTCCGGTAATGAGACCGCCGATCATTTCCTCCTGGCGGATGCCGTTTTCAGAAGCGGCATCTGAAATAAAGGTCAGTCCGGTTTCAAAGATCCGGAGGTCGGAAATCTGCCGGTTCATATTGTAAAGAGCGGTATTGACGAGACCGGCCCAAAGGGTGGTTCTCATGGCATTCATCTCCGAGGTGATGGGATGCGGGAGAATAATGGGGGTCTCCTCGGGATTGAGCGCCTTAAGGGATTTGTCATCCACGAAGCTGTAGGTGACCACCTCATGATAGCCCAGATCCGCTGCGAGAGACTTGATATCCCAAGCGGAAACATTGGCCTCCCGCCGGGGAATCATGCGGAGCGGAGCCACGGGATCCGTGTTGGGAATCCGGTCATAGCCGTACATGCGGGCCACCTCTTCGCAGATGTCCACCGGAATGGCAATGTCATAACGCCAGCTGGGGCTTACGGCGGTGATCCTGTCGCCATTAACCTCAGGCTGCATGCCAAGACGGCTGAGGTAATCAGTAACGGCGCTTCTCTCCACGTCAACCCCCAGCACCTCCTTGATAAGGCTGAAGGGCATTTCGATTTTCTTAAGCTCCGGGAGATCCCCCGCGGACACGGCCTCGCATACCGGCCCGGCCTCGCCTCCGGCAATGTCCAGAATAAATCTGGTGGCTCTTTCCATGGCCTCTGCCTGAATCCGGAAGTCCACGCCTCTCTCAAAACGATGGGCGGCTTCCGTGTCGAGACCGTAGCTTCTGGCCCGGTTCTTGATGGCCCGGGGACTGAAAAACGCGGATTCCAGCAGAATATTCACGGTGCCGGCCTTAACTCCGGTGCGCTCGCCCCCGAAAATCCCCGCCAGAGCGACCGCGCCGGCAGCATCGGCAATCACCAGAGTATCGGGAGTCAGGGAGGCCTCCTGACCGCTCAGGAGCACCATCTTTTCATCAGGGAGAGCCTTTCTGACGGTGATCTCATCCTTGAGGGCATCCAGATCAAAGGCGTGCATGGGCTGTCCCAGCTCCAGCATGACGTAATTGGTCACATCCACCACGGGATCCAGACTGCGCATCCCCAGTCTTCTCAGTCTCTCCTGCATCCAGAGAGGACTCTTCCGGGAAAGATCCACGTTCCGGATTACCCGGGTAAGATAACGGGGACAGCCGGCCGTATCTGTTACCTTTACCGGGAAGGTATCAGGGATGGCGGCGGGAACCGCGGGAATATCCGGATACTTCACATCGGCTCCGGTGAGCACGCCGAATTCCCGGGCAATGCCGCGGATGCTGAGACAGTCGGCGCGGTTAGCGGTGAGATCCACGGTAATGGCCGTATCATTAAGTCCGAGATAGTCGTGAATGTCGGTTCCCACGGGAGCATCGGCCGGAAATTCGATAATGCCGTTGCTCTCTTCGCTGAGTCCCAGCTCTTTGGCAGAGCAGAGCATGCCGTTAGACGGGACACCTCTGAGCTTAGCCGGTTTGATCCGGAAATTTCCCGGCAGCACGGCCCCTACCTTGGCACAGGCCACCTTGAGTCCCTGACGGCAGTTCGGAGCGCCGCAGACGATGTCCAGCACCTCGTTTTCGCCTGTCCGGACGGTGGTTACATGAAGATGATCGGAATCCGGATGGTCAGCGCAGGTCAAAACCTCCCCCACTACCACTCCGGTGAATTCGCCGGCCACAGGATCCTGGGAATCCACTTCGAGACCGGCCATGGTAATAATATCGGAAACCTCTTCCGCAGAAAGGCTGTTTGGTACCAGCTCATCCAGCCACTGTTTATTGAAAATCATTTAAAGCGCGCTCCTTCTTGCTCCGCTGTTCTGTCTTGCTGTTATTTGCCTGGTCGTTCTTATTTCCCGAACTGCTTCAGGAATCTCATGTCATTCTCGAAAAACGCCCGGAGGTCATTCACTCCGTAGCGGAGCATGGCCAGACGCTCCACGCCGAGACCGAAGGCAAAGCCGTGATACCTTTCCGGATCCAGTCCCACATTGCTGTACAGCCGGGGATTAACCATGCCGCAGCCCAGCACCTCCAGCCATTTGCCGTTCTTTCTTCTGACGTCTACCTCGGCAGAGGGCTCTGTAAACGGGAAAAACGAAGGACGGAACCTGACCTCCAGCTCTTCCTCGAAAAAGTTTATGAGGAAGCTGTGCAAAACGCCCTTAAGCTCGGCAAAGGTGCTGTGATCATCCACCAGAAGCCCCTCTACCTGATGGAACATGGGGGTATGGGTCATATCGTAGTCCGGACGGTAAACGCGGCCGGGCACAATGATCCGGATGGGAGGCGCCTTTTTCTCCATGGTGCGGATCTGCACGCCGGAGGTCTGAGTGCGCAGCAAAAGATTGTCATTGAAATAGAAGGTATCATGCTCGGAACGGGCCGGATGATCGGGCTCAATGCACAGGGCATCGAAGTTATGGAAGCAGTCCTCGATTTCCGGGCCGGATTCGGTGGTAAAGCCCAGAGACTCGAATATCTCCTCGATCCTTCTGATGGTGCGGGTTACCGGATGCAGGGTTCCGGCGGCGCTTCTGCGGCCGGGCAGAGTGATGTCCACAGTCTCCGAAGCCAGCTTGCGGTTCAGGATTTCCACTTCCATCTCCGCCTTTCTGGCATTAAGAGCTTCCGTTACCTGATTCTTGGCGGCGTTGATAACCGCTCCCATTTTGGGACGTTCCTCGGGAGAAAGCTTGCCGAGCCCCTTCATCTGTTCCGTAAAAAGGCCCTTTTTTCCCAGATAATCGACTCTTACAGCCTCCAGGGCAGCTTCATCTCCAGCCTCGGCAATCCGGGCCTGAGCCTGACTCACAAGCTCATTCAAATCACTCATAACTTCCTCTTAAACATCTGCCGGAGGAAATTCCTCCGCAATAAAAAAACCGGCAAAACTGCCGGTGATTATACTTATCTTTATCTTTAATGACAATTGAGAGCCGGAACAAAAACCCCGCCTCTGCCGGCCTCCCGGTTATCTCCCGGCGCCTTCCGACCATCTCAGGCCTTTCTGACCGCCTTCCCCTCCTGAGGATCCTCCTGGCATTCCTCAGGAACATCGTTCAGAGCCGCCGATCCCGGCCCTTCCTGGCTTACCGGACTGGGAGGACAGATATAGCAGCCCTGGCAGAAATCCACGCCCAGCTCCTCAAAAATCCGAAAATCCTCTTCGGTTTCGATCTGGGAAACCATGGTATGCATATGGAGGCCCCGGGCCATCTGAATCAGGGCCTTGATAATAATAAGATTGCTCTCGTCCCGGCTGATGTTCTGGGTGAAGTCAGGATGGAACTTGATATAGGAAACCGGGAGCAGCTTCAGCATATAGCCGAGACAGCCGCTCTTCCCGAAATTGTCCAAAGCAAAGCCGAGACATCTGTTCCGGAACCGATTCATAAAGTTCAGCGCCGAATCCAGATGGCGGCTGACGTCATCCTCGTCGATCTCGAAGCAGATCACCCGGGTCAGGGCCAGATTGCTGTTAAGGAGATCCTGGAGCCGGGTAATAAAATCCTCATCGCAGATAGTCTCGGAGCTGATATTCACAAAAAGGACATCAATATCCCTGAGGCGCTCCGGATTGTCCCGGCAGATGCGGTTCAGGCTTTCCAGCATCCAGCTGTCAATGCGGGACATGATGTTAAAGCCGTAACAGCGGGTTACAAAGGCCGCAGGCTCGATAACATCCCGGCGATCCCCGATGATGCGGGCAAAAAGCTCATAGCATTTGCGGCTGCGATCGCTCATGTTCAGGATTTTCTGCCGCACCGCAAAAATCGATCCGCTGTCCAGCGCCTGGTGGATTCTGGTTACCAGGGAGACGGTCTCAGTATAATCAGGCAGCCTGTTAATAGTTTTGTCGGAAATGAAAAGATGATAGGTGTTAGGCCCCATGTCCATGGCAGACCGGCAGGCGGCATCGGCGCAGGAAAGGAGCGCGGAAACGCTGCCCCGGGCGGTATCAATAAGCACCAGTCCCATGTTCATGGTGATAACGTGCATATTGCCGGCCACGTTGAGATGCAGACTGATAAGATCCCGGCGCCAGTTCTTGGCATGAACAATAGCCTCCCGGGCGGAGCACCCCCGCATCAGCACCGCAAATTCATTGCCGTTCAGCCGGAAAACGTCAAACTCCTTCCTGATGCCGGATTTCAGGCATTCCGCGATTTTGGTCAGGATCTGATCCCCGTAGACATGGCCGGCCACATCATTGATATAGTTAAGGTTCTGGATCCGCATAACGCAGAGCACGCCCTTGTTGGTGCCCTCCTGTTCCAGCGCCTGATTCAGAATTTCCATGAAATAACGGCGGTTGTACACTCCGGTAACGGTATCATGGCTTTCCAGATAGCGCAGACGGTTCACATAGCTTTCGTCCTGGCTCATATCGTAAAGCTCGCCGATAAAAAGGTACATGCTGTTGCTGACTATGCTCCGGGACTTCAGACGCTTTCTGAGTTCATTGGTGGGCATAAAGGTCAGGGACAGCTTCACCGGCACCGGATTTCCCTCCCGGCCCGTAATGACCAGATTGCAGACATCGCTCACCGAGGGCAGGGAATCGTCCTCCTCGGCCAGTCTGGCATTAACCTTGCGGATCATGCCGGCAAAAAAGTCGTTAAAAACCTCCGGCTCCCGGCAGATGGAGGAGAAGCGCCGATCCTGACTGCCGTCCGCCCCGGCTTTGAGATTTCCCGCGAGGGAGACAAAGGCCGGATTCACATCCTCGATATCTCCGGTCCAGGACATCAGGAAAAGTCCGGAGGAGCTGTGCTTGAGGAACTGACTGAGACGGTTGGAGTTCTCCTCCGCCAAAAGAAAGGCCTGCTCGCCCCGGGTCTTTTCATAATAAGCCCGGTAACCCATGGAGATGGAAACCATGATGCCCAGAAGGCCGGAAACCAGACAGAAATAGGTATGGGTTTCCGCCTCAAAGCCCAGATAGCCCAGAAGAGCCAGGTTCGGCACATTCACTCCCAGGAGGAACATCTCCGCCACAAACACGTAGCCGAGATGAATGTAGTTCTGTTCCCTGAAGGCCCGGATAATGAAATAGCCTCCCAGAAGCATCATGAGCGCATAGCTGAACAGCATAAACAGGAAGCCGGCCTTTTCCGGAACAAACCAGACCAAGGTCGCCCCGAAAAGTCCCAGCGCCGTAAAGAAGATCTGCGCATAACGGAAAAACGCCGCACGGCAGGAGGGCAGAATAGTGAATACCGATCCTGAAAACCCCGCCAGAGCCAGCAGCCCTGCGGTGACATAGTCCCGCACCAGATCCGCATGGCTGCTGAAAAACCGCGACAGGATCGTAAGATAGCTGCCGGAGATCCAGATGCAGGCAGTGACCGCAAACGCCAGAACAGTGTAATAAAGGTAGCGCTTTTCCCGGAGAAATATGAAAAACACCAGTGAGGAGATAAAGACGATGAGCATAATGCCCGCGATAATGCCGTTTATCACCTTGTCCACGGTGTCGTAAAAATTGAATCTTTTAGCATCCACAAGACCGAAGCGGAACTGGGTGTCAAGGTCGGAGGTCAGGCGCACATAGACGGTGCTGTATTCATGGTTGCGGGAAAAAATCGGAAAATCCCAGCCGCTGGAGGGAAAGAACTTGGAGCTTAAACCCCGGTCGATGCCGGTATGCCAGACGCTCACCAGCTGTCCCCGCTGGTTCTGCACAAAGACATCCACCTTTTTTATGAAAATATTGCTGACGCTGAGCACCATGCTGGCGCTGTCGCCGCTTCGGTTTTCCACCCGGAAGCGAAACCAGCGCACCCGGCTGGAGTCATTCCCCACCCACTTCACCGGCTCCACGCTGTAGCTGTCCCAGGCGCCGGAAACCTCCCAGGGCCACTGAGCCTTCGGGGAGGTACGGTTAACCTGAATGCTTCCTGAGATATCCAGCTGAATATTGCTGTCGTTCACGCGAATAACGGGAATATCTCCGGATCCTCCGGAAAACGCTGCGGAAGAGCAAAGCAGCATAATAAGGCCCAGGGCTAGGGAAAAAATGAAACGCATCTTTCGTCCAGGATTGCAGGGATAATCAGTTATTGTTATGAAAGGTGAAAACCTTTTCCACTTTTTTTGAATTATATCACACTATTCCCGGCGGATTGAACATTCTTTGACAAAAAGTCACGAAAAGTACAATAATTATTCGTTTTCCGGAAAACGCGGCTGAAAATTCCGTGTGGCGGTTTCAGGAATTATCTTAAAAATACCTTTGCAAACAAAAGGTTAACACGACAATCTGGTAATTTTTATACATGTCAGAAGGTCTTTTAAATAAAGTCAGAGCATATTTCTTCCTTCCGCCGGGGGTTTTCGGACAGGGAGCGCTCCTGCATCTTGCGGGATACATCCTGATGCCGCTTTTTACGGGAGCCCCGGCCGGAAAGGCTGCTTTGCCTGAAAATACCGCTTTGCCGGAGAATGCTTCTTTGCCGGACGAAGCATCTTTTGCGGATATAGTTATGGAAAGACTTGCCGGGCTTCCCGGAGACCTCCTGTCTTATGCCGCTCTTCCCAAAACCGTTCCGGGACTCCTGCTCTTCGCAGCTGGCATAACGGCCGCTCTGCTGGCTATGAAGCCGTTTCTGAAATACCGCATAAGCCCGCATCCCCTGTCCCGGACACCTCACCGGATTTTTACCGCCGGCATCTACAGTCTGAGCAGAAATCCCATGTATCTTTCCCTCCTTTTAATGCTGGCGGGACTGGGACTTATGCTCTCTCCCTGGGTTTTGCCGGTAACCCTCCCCTATGCGTTCTTTTTCCTGAAAAGACAGATCCTCCGGGAAGAACGTTTTCTGAAAAAGACCTGTCCGGAATACCCTGATTATCTTAGCGCTGTCCCCCGCTGGTGCGGGATCCGGCGCGGTTAGCGGGCTCCGGAGACACCCGGCAGCATGGTGAGCGGCGTAGTTAAAAGCCGGCATTTGTGATAGAATTCCGCAAGCTGGTTCAGCTTAACCAAGCTCTGACAAACACTGCGCCAGCGTATCTGCAGCGCTCTTAAAAACAGGAAAAAACTCTCCTGAAAACAAAGGATTCTCTAAATGACTTCTAATGTGAATGCTGAAAAAACCGTACTGGTAATTAACTGCGGCAGCTCTTCTCTCAAATTTGCCATTATCAACCCGGATGACGGTCATGTATTTCTGAACGGCATTGCTGAAAAGCTCGGCCTCTCAGACGCCCGCATCGAATGGCGTTTTGAGGGACTTGACAAGGAAAGCGCCGAACTCGGAGCCGGAGCCGATCACAACGTGGCTGTGGACTTTCTGAACAACAACGTTCTTTCAAAGAGAAAGGATCTTCTGGACTCCATCTGCGCTGTAGGACACCGCATCGTGCAGGGCGGCGAGCTTTACAGCGAACCCACGCTGGTGGACGATGAGGTGGAAAAAGGCATTGAAAGATGCATCCCGTTTGCGCCGCTTCACAACCCGGGACATCTTATTGGCATCAGAGCCGCCAGAAAGGCCTTCAACAAGATTCCGCATGTAACGGTATTTGACACCGCCTTCCACCAGACCATGCCCGCCACGGCCTCTATGTATGCCATCCCCTACGAGCTCTACAAGGAGTATGGCGTGCGCCGCTATGGTTTCCACGGCACGTCTCACCGCTACGTCTCTGCCCGCGCCTTGGAGTTCCTGGGCATGCAGGCCGAG